>CAYUGI010000313.1:0-6425 GCA_964444105.1 uncultured Pirellulaceae bacterium | reverse complement strand
AGGTGCTTGCTCTTTTGCATCAACGAATACTTCGTGAAGTGACGCGGATGGCATTCGGCGGGATTGCCGCCCCAATAAGTGATGAAGTCTGCGCGGTTTTTGACTTCGCCAAGCGTGCAGGTGACTTTACCGCCCAACTGGGCGGCGATTTCGGTCGGACCGTGTCACAAAGAGGTGTGACTGTCCAGCAGACCACACAATTGGTCCGCCAGCGCCACACACTCTTTTTGTGCTTCGCACGTCGTATTGCTCATGCCATAAACCAACGGCATGTTGGCTTCATAAAGCAGATCCGCCGCGACTTGGATTGCTTCATCCACCGTCGTTTCTTTTCCGTCGACGATCGCCTCGGGGTACTTTTTGTCGGCCGTGTGATTTAAGAACCATGCTTTGCCCAACACACACGCTTTGACGGCCTTGTGAATCCGATTGCCGTCGGTGTGCAACTGTATGTCGTCGCAGACGCATCCGCAGAAGGTACACGTTGCATTATCGATGACTTTCAATTCGCTCATGACTCCTCCGCAGATGAGTTCGTGTCGCCGTTGGCTTCATGCGCATCCGAACCGGATGCTGGAACGGTAAACGTTCAGCCTAACGCCCGCCCGTGGCAACTCCCTCGAACACGGCGCGGCATGAAACGACCCTCGGCGACTTCCTCCCATCCTGCTGCTTTATCCGTTTCGCCCGCTACAGGAGGCATTTGGAAATGGGCAGACTCTGGACTAGCTAGATCGGGTCCCGTTGGATTGGGTCCTGTTGGATTGGGCTCAGCTGACTCTGGTTGGTCATCCGAAGAGGTTTCATCAAGCATGTCGACTCCAATTAAAGCGACTCAACGTCCACTTCCCAGCCTTTGCTAGTCGGCATACCGGTGCCATCGGTATCTCCGCCCATCAATTTGCAAGTTGGTGGTCCGTAAGGAACAAACACCATCCCTTCGGGCACCTTGCCTTGGACGCACTTGAACTCGGCTTCACCGTGCTCAGTGCGAACGCGAACGGAATCGCCATCGATTACACCGATCTTCTTCATGTCGTCAGGGTGACAAGTCAACGTGGTGGTCATTTCGATGTATTCATCAGTGAATTTTCCAATGTTCACCTGCACGCCTTGCTTAGCCGTTCGCGTTGGATTCAACAGCAAGCGGATAGAGGACATCGGCAAGTCAATCAAGTTAGAAAATCAGTATTGTGACAGGCGCTTAGTGTACCGCGATGCGATACACAGGGTCAACGCGACGTAAAGCACTAGCAGGGTAAAGCAGCTTTTCACACTTGAACGTCACGCGGGAGTCGCCGGCAATCCTGCGAACACCCGAGGCCTGACTGCCAATGGCTCACACTCAACACAAGTCAACGATTTGTCTTCGCGGGAAGTTTCCCCGAAATCACACTGTCCATCGTCATGTCAAATTCAAGCGTCTTGGGGCGGATCGACATCTTCCGCATGTTCAAGACCGGGCCTTGTTCACCGTTTGGCGATGTTTTGCTAATCCTCGCACCGCGATTAGGAGTCCCTTCGATGGTGAAGAGGTCTTTTTGCGAAGCGTAAACAGCATTGTCAGCAGTTCCTTCAATCAAGCCTTGTTCGCTACGCGAGCGAAACTTCACGCCATCGCGAGCTTGTAGTTCCCAGGGCGTCGTCATCCCCGGCAGCTTGGGGCGATTGCCAACTGTCGGAGCCACGGTGATGTGCAGCGAATCACAATCAATCGTTGATTCGCCATTGGAGATCGAATCCATCTCATAGGCGTCGAAGGTATCTTGCCAATCCACGACGGGCTTTACCCCCACTCGAACACCACGCAGGAACGCCAGGGACTTCGTAGCCAAATCACCCCGCAGCGCTTGATGATAGACCAAGTGCAACCCTGTCAAACGACGCTCGCCTGTGCTGGTGACTTTGTTCGATCCCGAATCATCAGGCGGTGCCAGCGGCCCGCTTGTGTCTGCGTACATCCAGCTGCGCACCCATCCTGGACCGGCGCCCATTAACTTACCACCGCCACTGGGCAGCAGGGTCAAGCGAGGTGCTTGCATCACATGGCGTGCTTCACGAACACCATCGGCCGCGAATTGTTCAGCTTGGATCAAAACGGGCTGCGTTTCGCTTTGCAACAACGTCACCTGCTGGATCGCTGCACCTTGCATCGATTCGACTTGCTGCAGCTGCACACTGTCCCAGAATTCCAGTTCAAGTCGATCGCCAATCATATGAATCGACCAGGGTTCATTCTGATTAACCAACTCCGCTGTGATATCAACCCCTTCGGTTAGCACTGCCGTCTTTCCGTCGAAAATCATCTCGCCGTTCCACTTGCAGTTGGGCGCCTTGGTCCAAACGAAACGGCTCGCACCATCACCCGTCAAGGACTGCGGTAACACTGCTGTTGGCATTTGGAATTGTCCGGCACCCTCGATGCGAACGATGTTGTCGCTGGGCCAAATGTTGATCTGCGGTCCGACGAAGAAACCGTCGCCGAGCTCGAACCGAGAAGGTGATCCGGGACGGCTGCTCAGCTGCAAGACGTCCTTGCCCGCTTCGCTGGTGAGGATTAGTTCGTTGCCGGTCAACTCTGCTGGCAAGGATCGTCCGCCTGCATCGATCGCGTGAATCAATTTCACATTACCAGCCACACTTAGATCTTTGACGCTAATCCCGTCGTCATTCATGCGTAGCTTCGCCGCGATCTCGTCTCCCGAAACCCGAGGCCGCTCGCGAGCAACCGGTGTAGACGGCTGAGCATCTCCGCCGGGCTGCGCAACCCACTGCCGAAGCGAACTGGCTGATCCATCGGCCTGAGAACCGCTTCCTGCACCACCAAGCATTCCTGCGCCGTCAACCAGCTGTGCCGCTGGTTCAGGTTCATCCACAAAGAAAATCACCAGTCGCTGAGTGTCTGCCGCAACTGCATTATTGTCCAAGTGAACCGCCCCGATCGCCTGAAATCGATCTGGGCGAAGCGTTTGGCGTCGCTTGGGCTGAACGACTCCATTGGAAAACGGTGTTGTGCTCGGCAGCGTCGACGCTTTCTCACTGACAGCTCGTAGGATTCCATCGATTGAATCAGCGCGAAAATCACCGCCATCAGAAAAACGCGCCTTCACGTCACCACTGACGCGGACGGCAAGATCGTTTGTCAGTTCGCCTGACTTTGGCTTTCCAACAGGCTGAAGCTTGAAACTATCGTCCCATTTGAATTCGCGAATGGGAAGCTCTGGATCAAGCAGCGAGACAAGGCCCCAGCCAAAAGTATCTACGGTGCCGATTACCTGTGGATCGGTCGGGTCGTATTGATAAGCGAGTTGACTCAGCTTGGCGTTGACAACGCCGCGACGCACTTCGATGCCGCTCGCCCCGCTGGCTCGCAACAGTCCGCCGATTGCATCAAGTTCAATTCGGTCCGCAACAATCCGACTGTCCAAACTGGGCAGGTCAATAACTGCGGGACTGCCTTGTGCGTCAATGAAGTTGAGCCAATCCAGCGGACTGGCACGCTGAATCCGACGGTTTTGTGGATCGCGAAAACGCAGTTCCAACGAATCGGCCGTGAATTGATCGTCAGCCACGCCGGGCACGTGATGCTGCAGGACGACATTGTCGCGAAGCGAAAGTTGATCAAGTGCAAAGTCGTACTCGACCCGGCCTTCGCAATTGACTTTCAGAAAAGCGCCTGCCGCCCGGTCGGAATCAACGCCTGTGGCGCTGCTGGAAACAACGCCCGCCGCGCGGCGGGAATTATCGCCCACCTTCTTGGAGTTGGTGGGAATTGGGTTGGTTGAAGTCGCGACACCTTGTTCTTCGATCGACTTAAATGCGGTCCCGAACTGCTTCTTTTGAGTTTTGGCCAAGGCGTTGGTTTCCAACGGGATCACCAATTCATCCAGATAGATCAGCTCCATGCGGTCCAAGATTGCCGCTGCCCCACCGCCACCCTGATCAGACCCTGCCGAAGCAGCCAGGTGCAGCGTCAAGTCGCGCCCCACCATTCGCGTCTGTCCCATCTGCAACAGAATCGGCTCGGTGGTCCAGACCTTGCGATTGTCGATGCCAACATTCGATGCTCGAATCAACAAAGGGCTTTTGGTTGGATCAACCGTGGGCCGGCGAATTTCCACCAACCCCATCATGCGTCCGCGTTCGATGGGCGGTGCATCACCGCCGCTCATCATGTCCAACGATCCGGCAAACCGGATTTCTGCCCCCGCAGCGGCTTCCAAAATGATCGGCTCGGGATTGGATCGGTCCGACATGCCCCGACCAGCGATCAAAGTAATCGGCCACAACTTCCACTGGTTCTCCGAAGTCTGCTCCCAATTTTGAAAAAGCAGTTCGCCATCAGCCGTTTGCAGTCGCTTGCATAGTCCTCGCTGCCAAGCACCATCAGCAAACAGATCTCCATTCGTATCTTCCGCCTCGATAATCCGAGGCTTGACCGCGACAGTCTCCACCACCGGCGGCGTCAACCAACGTTTTGCATAAGCGTCATACATCAGTGCTGACGAGGACAGCACGACTAACGCGAAGAAGTAGTGAGCGAGATTACGAAGCATGTTTCGTAGCGACTCCAAGCAGCGATTAGCTGGAGACGCACGCCTCCCATTGGTTCTTCGCGCGGAGCAATCGCTCGACCAATTCGCGCACCGCGCCTTGTCCACCACCAGCTTTCAAAATCCAGTGAGCCGCATCGCGAGCGTCGTTCGCTGCGTCGCAGGGCGCGACAGCCAACCCGACGGATTTCATGACAGGGATATCAGGCAAGTCGTCGCCGATGTAGCAAACCTGCTCCGGCTTGCAGCCCAGGGAGTCCAACATCGACTGAGCGGCAGGCACCTTGCTTGCATGTCCTTGGGCGACGTGTTTGATACCAAGCTCTGAGGCTCGCTTTTCAACGATCGTGCTTTGACGAGACGTCAAAATGCAAAACTCATTTCCGCATTCCATCCAAAGCTTGATGCCCAGGCCATCGCGAACGTGAAAATGCTTGCTCTCGATCCCGTTGCTGTCGTAAATGATTCGCCCATCCGTCAGCACACCGTCCACATCAGAGATGATGCATGTGATCGAGGCAGCGATTTCAGCGTCAGAGCGAAGCAGTGCAGGCATTGGTAAAGAGAGTGTTGAATCGAAATCTAAGTGGTGTGGATCAAGTTGTATTAGCGGATCGAAATCGTGGCTTTTTGATCGGAATCGCCCAGCGACATCACGTCAGTGATGTCAAGCATTCCCACCGGTTGATTGTCGCCATTCACGACAGGTAGTTCGCTGATTTTTCGGTGCGACATCAACGCCATGGCTTCGCTCAGTGTTGCACCCGCGTTGGTGGTCGTTGGCTGGGAAGTCATCTGGGACGCGATCGATTCGTCCAGCACATTTTCGCTTCTTGACTCCATCAACCGTGCAAGATCGCTGTCCGTGAAAATCCCGGCAAGCTTTCCATCATCGCTGGTCAACATCACAGCGCCGCTTCGCCGGCCCGTTTTGGAGCTCGTGACGATAGCCTGCCTGATGGTGGTTTGGGATGATGCGATTCGGCAAGCATCTAAGGGACGCATCAACTGATCGACGCACGCGAGCTTTCGTCCCAGCGAACCGCCCGGGTGAAACTTAGCGAAGTCTTGGGGAGTAAATCTTCGGAGCCGACTGGCCAACAAGGCAATCGCGTCGCCGACCGCCATCATGACCGCGGTGCTGCTGGTTGGAGCTAGCCCATTAAAACACGCTTCATCATGCTTTCCCATTGTGACCACACAGTCGGCCGCAACGGCAAGTGGATTGTCATCGCCCGCTGTGATCGCGATCAACGCGGTTGCTTGTTCGCGTAGGTGAGCAGCGATACGCACCACCTCTTCACTTCGTCCGGAATTTGAAATCGCCCAAACCAGGTCGTTTCCTCGAACCCGCCCCAGGTCGCCGTGAACCGCTTCGGACGGATGCAAGAAGTGCGCCGGGGTCCCGGTGCTGGCAAGAGTGGCGACTAATTTTTGTCCAACGAGCCCTGCCTTACCAACGCCGGTCACGATCACGCAGCCATCACACTTGGCTGTCATTTCAGCTGCCGTAACCGCTTGGGTTGTCATCGATTCAGCGGCCTGCTCCAGCGCACGCGCCTCGGCCAAAACCGTTTCACGAAGCGCACGAAACCGTTCCACCATCGTGGCCGGGTAGGCATCAAAATTGTCAGCAGCAGAATTTTGTGCGTGAGCATTCACAGCGAGACCTTCCTTGGTTCGTCGCAGCGGAGCGTTAAACAGGATGCGGAGCGTTCGTTTGGCGCAGCACCCGTTGAAGTACCGCGGATAGTAGCCAGAACTGGATGCCTGACACAATGCGAATCCAGGGGGAATGGGTGGCCTGGGTGCAGGCGCGCTAATCGGTGATAGCATTTTTGACTTGGATTGGGTTCGTGGAATTCCAGGTTT
>CAYUGI010000312.1:0-6444 GCA_964444105.1 uncultured Pirellulaceae bacterium | reverse complement strand
TGCGGATGTTCTTGATCGACTTGCGTCGTTTATCGAGTGCTCGTGCGTTAGCCATTTTGTGGAACGGACTTCAGTCCGTTAGCTGCGTGAGGTTTCGGTGATGGTCGTCTTTTGTGAGCCGATGGCGCTAGCCACGGGCCCTTGCGGATTGGTCGTACTTGATAAAGGCCCGTGGCTAGCGCCATCGGCTCACAAACTTACGCCTCAGTTGGTGGCTTGTAACCGGCTTTGAAATCGTTGATGCACTTCTCAATCGCTTCAACCATGTCGTCGCCCAAGTCACCTTTTTCGTTCAGATCGCTTAACACGCTGGCGTGCTTGTCATTGGCGAATTGCAGGAAGTCTTTTTCCCACTGCTGAACTTGTTTGATTTCAACGTCGTCCAAGAAACCCTTGGTTCCGGCGTAGATACTCAAAACTTGTTCGCCCACCGAAAGTGGCTGGTACTGTGGCTGCTTCAGCAATTCCACCATGCGGTAACCGCGATCAAGTTGCGACTGTGTGGCATCGTCCAAGTCGGTGCCCAGCTGCGCGAATGCTTCCAAAGCACGGAAAGCTGCGAGGTCTAATCGAAGACCACCGGAGACTTTCTTCATCGCTTTGATCTGAGCAGCACCACCCACGCGAGACACCGAAATACCGGCGTTCATCGCTGGACGCACGCCCGAGAAGAACAAGTCAGGCTGAACGTAGATCTGACCGTCGGTGATCGAAATCACATTGGTTGGAATGTAGGCGGAAACTTCGCCTTCGAGTGTTTCGATGATTGGCAGCGAAGTGATCGAGCCACCGCCAAGATCGTCCGACAATTTCGACGAACGCTCCAGAAGACGCGAGTGACAGTAGAACACGTCGCCCGGGTACGCTTCTCGACCTGGTGGACGACGCATCAGCAAACTCATTTGACGATAAGCCGTCGCTTGCTTTGACAAGTCATCGTAGACAACCAACGCGTGGCCGCCATTGAACATGAAGTGTTCCGCCATGGCTGTTCCAGCGTACGGAGCAACGTACTGCATCGGAGCAGGAGCCGAAGCACCCGCCGCGATCACGGTCGTGTATTCCATTGCGCCGTACTTACGAAGCGTTTCGACGACGGTTGCGACAGCCGAGTCCTTTTGACCGATGGCAACGTAGAAGCACTTCACTCCCTTGCCTTTCTGGTTCAAAATCGCGTCGATGGCGATCGCCGTCTTACCGGTCTTACGGTCACCAATGATCAGTTCGCGTTGGCCACGTCCGATCGGTGTCATCGCGTCGATACACTTGATGCCGGTCTGCATCGGCTCGGTCACTGGCTGACGCTCAGCAACACCCGTCGCGATGATTTCCACCGGTCGCGTGACATCGGTTTGAACGGGACCTTTGCCGTCCAATGGATTGCCAAGTGGGTCAAGCACACGGCCGATAACGGCGTCGCCTGCTGGAACGCTCAGCAGCGTGCCGAGAGCCTTGACTTCGTCGCCTTCTTGGATCGTTAAGTAGTCACCCAGGATGATGATACCGACCGAGTTTTCTTCCAAGTTGAAAGCAAGGCCGATCGCACCGTTAGGGAATTCGACCATCTCACCAGCCATGACGCCGGAAAGACCATACACACGGGCGATACCGTCGCTGACTTCCAGCACGGTACCGACTTCGCGAACATCAATTTTGCTGTCGAACTGCTCGATCTCTTGTTGCAAGACCGATGCGATTTCGTCGCTGCTAAATTTCATAGGAAAGCTACGAGGCTAAAGTTTTTAAGGATCTCGCGATAAAAAAGGGTCCGGTACCTTTTGTGCAAAGCACCCGACGGGCCGTTCCGGCAAAAGGTACCGGACCCTTTTCTTATCGCCTATTGTTTTATTCTGATATGAGCTGATTGAATTTCTGAAGCAACTGGTTGGAGAACCCGTCGCGTGTCTTGCGTGCCATCTTGTCCAACCGATTCGACACACTGTTGTCGAACACAGTGTCGCCAACGCGAATGATCATGCCGCCGATCAAATCCGGATCGACCTCTTCCTGCAAACGAACTTCGCGTTGCAAGGCTTGGCCCAGTTTCTGCGAAATCTGCTGACGCAAGTTGTCGTCCAACGGCACCGCGGTGCGGACCTTTGCCAAAACACGACCGCGTTGTTCGTCGTAGATCGTTGCAGCCGCTTTGCGAACGGCGCCAACATGCCCGAGCCGATCTCGGTCCGCCATCACCTTCAAAAACTTGACCAACACGGGATCGAAGTCGCTTCCGAACAAGCGGTCGATGACGCGAGTCTTTTCGACGTTGTCGATCCGTGGCGAATTGAAGGCGGCAGCCAACTGCGGGCTGCTGGCCAGATATTCGTCCACGATGCTGTTGAGCTGGCTGATCACCTGATCGGTGGTCCCAGCCTTTTCAGCAGCAGCGATCAACGCGTGGGCATAAGTCTTGCCCAGTTGTTCGGCTCCGGTGTCGAGCACCGATTCGTGTTGGGAGGATTCCGGTTCGGACATGATTGTTACTGTCGTGGGTGGCGTCGAGTTTGACGCGGGCCTACTTAGTTATTACTTGGAAGGCTTTCGAGCGATTGACGGATCAGTTCGGCGTGGTCGCCCGCTTGAAGTTCCCGACCGACGACTTGCTTGGCAACGTTGATCGCCATGTCCGAAGTCTGGCCAGCGATGTCTGACAAAGCGACTTTCTTGGCCGTTTCGATATCCGCCACAGCACGCTCGCTTTGGCGCTGCGCTTCCGCCTTGGCTTCTTCAACGATCCGAGCACCACTGGCTTCGGCGTCGCGACGGGCCTCGGCCAACATGCCTTGCACCTGCGCGGACGCTTCGTCCAATTTCGATTGATACTCCGTCAGCAAACCTTTGGCTTCCAGGTTCGCTTTCTGAGCACCTTCCAAATCCGCGTTGATCTTGTCTTCGCGAGCTTTCAAGCCGCCAAGGATGGCAGGCCAAACGAACTTGGACAAAATTGCCAAGACACCCAAGAAGATCGCCAAGTTGCAAACCGCAGAACCAACGTCGAAGGACAACAACGGTGGCATGTCGGCGTGGTCGCCACCATGATCATCGCCGTGGCCATTGACATGCCCGGCAGCACCTGCATCGTGCTCACCTTCGTGGTCGTGATCACCATCTCCGTGATCATGTTCAGCGTCGTGATCACCGTCCTTGTGATCGTCATCGGTGTGCTCTTTTTCGGCCGCAACCTCTTTGTCCTGCGCGAACGCAGTCAAAGTAGGGCCGAAAACGAACATCGACAACGCCAAAGCAAGACAGAGGCGGGCTGTGGATTGCATCATGGATTCACCTTTGCGGATCATCATGGGTTACGTCAGTGGAGAAGTTCACGCAAAAGGTGCACGAACAGAACCAGCAACTAGAGGATCAACATTAGGATCAACGCGATAACGGTTGCACCTTCAATCAGAGCAGCCGAGATCAGCATTTGTGTGCTGATCGTTCCGCTTGCTTCGGGTTGGCGTGCAATTGCGTCGACAGCAGCGCTACCGATACGTCCGATACCAAGACCTGCACCCAGGATGACGAGACCCATGCCGACACCAACGCCCATTTTGTAAAGGGTAGGATCGGCGGCTTGAGCCAAAATCATTGCGAATTCAAACATCTTCGGTAAGCTCCAGGAAAAACTCGTTTGCGCCGAACCGTTTCAGTCACGGCACCGACATTGGGAAAGGTAAAGTTAAAGTGGTTTGTTATTAGGGCGACGTTGCCATCGGACCCATGCGTGATGGCTCGATCAACTTGTCCAAATCCATTTGGCCCTCGTCGCTCAAGTGGTCGTGATGCTCATCGTCGTGATCGCCATGGTGATGGGCAACCATCGAAATGAACAGCACTGTCAAGAAAGTAAAAATGAACGCCTGCAAGAAGCAGATGAACAGTTCAAGCAAAGTTAGCAGGATGCCGCCAAGGATCACGGACAGTTCGACGCCGTAACCAAGTCCTTTGGAATACTCAGCAGCCATGAAGACCAAGCCGATGAACGCGGCGATCACCAAGTGACCGGCCATCATGGTTCCGAAAAGTCGCATGGCAAGCACAACGCACTTGATGATCAGCCCAACCCACTCCAATACATACAGTGGAATACCGATCAACAACATCGCTGGGTCATCCCAGCCGATGGGGTTGAAGTGCGAGAAGAACGCCTTGGCACCGGTCTCTTTGATCCCGATGTAGAGGATCGCAATGAAACTGCCGATCGCCAGAACAACATTCAGCGACAAGTTTCCTGTCGCGGTTCCACCCCAGTGTGAAAGATGCGAATCGCCGGTTGCTGAATAAAGCAGCGAACCGATCGGGATTAATCCCATCACATTGGAGAACAGGATGAAGAAGAAGATTGTCCAAATATAGTAAATGTATTTGTCAGTGAGATGACCCAAGTTTGGGCGAACCACTTCATCGCGAATGAACCAGCACATCGTTTCAAACAACTGCGCGATGCGACCTTTGGTTTTGAAAGCCGACAGGCCTTCGCCCTTCGGCTTCACGCGACTGGCAACGTAAAAGAAAACCAGCAGGACCGAGATCGCCGCGACCGCGCTCATCATCAAGTGGTTGGTGACGAAAAAGTTGTAGACGCCGTCCTTGATGAACAACGCCGGCACATCGCCATCGCCAGGCACATTCACGCTGAAGAGGGGATCTTCGTGAAGGTTGTGCGGCACCACGTGGGACACCGGGTCAGCGGCTCCAAGTAGGTTTGTCGGCAGCAAGTTTATCGGCAGGAGATTCATCGGAAGCAGTGTTTCCGGCCAGGGTTGTAATGGTTTGGTGTTGAACTGGGCGTCGTGAGCTGGGCGTCGTGAGCTGGGCGTCGTAAACTTAAGCGATATCGGGGGTGCTAGGCATCAGTCCGGAAGCAACTAGCGGTGTCACAGTAGAAGCCGCATCCAACTTGGGCAGCTTCTTAGCAAGCAACGTAACTTCGACGACCGTCAAAACGACGTACCAACCGATCGTCAGCGCTGCAATCCAATTCGCCGATTCGGCAAATTGATAACGGCACATCACGAACAGTGCAACGGTGGCAACCAAACGTAAAATGATTCCGCCAAAAACGGGACCAAGGTAGTTCTGATTTGCTTTAGCAGCCGAAGCGGATTGGACTGCTTGCTTGCTCCGTTGGGAATTCAATTTGAGAGTCCATTCGCTCACAAGCCCTGGGGTGAGTGAGATGGCCGCGACCAAGCCGCTCAGAAGCGTCACTAAGATCGTTTCGCGAAGGTAGCCAGCGGCCATGAGCGAGACGACTGTGATTAAGACAACCGAAAGCGAAAGCCATACGACTCCCGACACGATCAACGCGCCCGTGAATGCACCAACCGGTTTGGCAGTTGAAGGCTTGCTGGTAGTGAGGGTGGGTTCAGTCACGGTGGTGGCGTCAGTCGGGTGGACCTTCTGGGCCCAGATCATCGGGAGAGTCTAAATCGTCGTCAAAACCACAGGGAAGCTTGGTCACTTAGGAGCCTGAGAAACACGTTGGATGAACCGAAACATTCCAAACGAAAAGCCGAGCAGCGTTCCTGCGGCGGCACCGTAAGGTTTGTCATGGCCTCGCTGGAAATCGATCGCGTATCCAACGGCCGCCAAGCCGAGTGCATAACTGGCCAATTCCATCCCAAGTCCAGCGAATTTCATCCAAGGCTTGGATGTGGAACATGAGCCGGCTGGCTCCGCGTCTTCTTTTCGCATCGTTTCACCTCCCTCAAACGGTCAGTAGTGTGACTCTTCTGCACCAAATCGCCAGTAGAAGCGACGGATCGCCGCACCAAAAACATCGTTTTAGCTAGCGACTCTTGCCCCCGCAGCCTGGCGAGACATCTCTACATCCCGATCACACGGAAGGCTCGACATCGAAATCTCGCGTGGGGAATCTTGAAACGGGGAATCGCGACGCGGGGAATCTGGGCACCTGGCAATCTCGACACTTGGAAATCGAGCGGCTTGTTACTGCCTGGCCCAGCGGCTGCGTGGCCTTGTCGATGGAATCAAAAACTGGGGCAAAACGCCTGTCGCAATGAACAAATTGCCACCACTGAGCGTCCCGTTAGGCGAACTAGACAACAAAGAAAAACTTTCTCTTTTCTGACGATTCATCCGGCAAAAAACGATCTTTCTCGACCCACAGGGTTACTTTCTTCCGTTAAGCGGCTAGAAGATTTAGCAACCCGTGACATAATGATTCCGGTGATGATTATGCCATTACTGACAGTTGAGCGGCCTGGAAACCCCCGCCGAATCCCTTGCTGGGATGCATTTTTCAGGCTTCAAGACAGCCAGCAATCTTAGAACAGATGGCACGATCGCAGCTGAATGTCGAGCCACACCCATCACATGGGGGCACCGCGACTGGCTGTTTCACCAATGCTGGGACGCAGTGACAGGGAAGCGGCGATTTGCTGATCCGACCCGTTGGGCCGAGTGATATCGCCATGGATGACA
>CAYUGI010000311.1:1592-6608 GCA_964444105.1 uncultured Pirellulaceae bacterium | reverse complement strand
GCCACTGGCAATCAAACTGAACTCGATTGACGTCGATTCGAATGGGTTTATCGATAATGTGAAACGGCTGTGAGGTCGCTTGATTGAGCGTGAAAGTTCCGTCCTCTTGCTCCCAACCCAGGGGGCCCTGCCAGATCGATGCAAAGTGATATTGGTTGGGGTCGTAGACATAGCAGATTCCATCAGGCCGCGCGACAGCCAGCAGCGGGCGCTGTCCGTCCTCTGCTCCATGTCCGGCAGGGACTTCCCGTACCAAGATCTGATCTTGTGCCACAATGGGCGCACCGGTTGCCGACGCGGTTTGCTCCGTCAGATACTTGATTAGATCAAGAAACTCTTGGCGACTGGCGAGCTGGTCGGCCAAATCATCGGGCATCGCCGAGCCCGCTTTCTGCATCTGTTCGATGTCGTCCTGAGCAATTTGGGTGACTCCCTTCTTCTCCGGATCGGCCAATACGACCTCGTCATCGCTTTGTGAAATTAGCACACCTTGGTGAACCGTTCCGTCGCCTGTGACGACGGCATACGACTGATAGCCTTTGGCGATTCTCTTGCTGGGCAACAGCACCGACTCGATGATTTTTGCCCCACTTAGTCGATCGCCGACCGTCCGCTGATCAGGACCAATAGCGCGAAGACCCATCTTGATGCGTTCTGGTGAAGCAACATGGCATTTCACACATCCCATTTTCTCGCGGTGAAAAATTGCCTTCCCGCGATCTGCGTCGCCAAGCTCCACCGACTCAGCCGCCAAAGCCTCGAAGTTCGCTTGCTTCAAGGATGCAGACAGAGCTTCCGATTCGTCCGCAGCGATGCAAAAACTGCCGTGCATCGAGATCCAACACACTGTTAGCAACAAAAAGGCATTCATTGAGAACGCAACAAATGGGTTGAGTTTCATGAAAGCGATCGAGAAATTGGGTGAGGGTCGGTCAAGATGATTCAGATTCGTGTTGGAGTGGCCATTGTGGTCACCGCCGCTTCGTCACTCAAGGTTAGCAAAAACTCTGAACTTAGTGGTTTACTTTGGCACGATCTCAGACATATCCCAAACCGGTAAGCTGTCGCTACTAAGTTTCCGAGACGATCCCTGTGCCCATGACGAATTCGACTTCTCCAAACGACGAATCGGTTGAACTGTTTTCTCGACTTCTGGTCGCGAACCAGCGAAGACTCTATGGATTTATCCTGACGCTTGTTCACGACCGCGCCGCCGCGGATGACATTTTGCAGGATGTCAGCGCGATACTGTGGAAAAAGTTCGATAAGTTTGAGCCGGGAACTGACTTCGCTGCTTGGGGCATGGCTGTGTCACGGTTCACGATTCTGAATTGGAGACGTAAGCAGAAGAAAGTCCCGTTGCCTCTGGATGACCACCAGTTTGCCTTATTGGCCGACGAAGCCGTCGCGGTGAGTTGCGAATTGGAAACGCGACGTTTTGCTTTCGCTGAGTGCATGAAACTGGTTGACGACGACAACCGAAAGCTACTTGCATCACGCTACGAATTGAATCGTTCGGTCGCGATGATCGCTGAGCATTTAGGGCGAAGTCGCGTTGCTATTTACAAACGCCTAGGGCGTATTCAATCACAATTACTCGATTGCATTAACGAACGCATCGAACTGGAGAAACCAGTATGAGTATTGAACCAAGTGATTGGACACGCCGCTTGGATGAACTTGTCGCGTTGCTGCAAGTCAATGAAATCAGCGAGGAACAGGCCGGCGAACTGAATAGATTGTTGGATTCCCAGAAGGGCGCACGGCGTCGATTTGCCGAGCACATGCAACTGGCAACTTTGCTGAGTGATGCGACAGATAACAAACTGCATTCGAACGTTGAAACCGAAACGACAACGGTGCGGGAATCAGAGCAATCGGGTCGTTCTTTTCCTCGCATTTTGAAATTCGCATTGGCGACGGCTGCGATCGCGTTGATTGTCATTTCGGTATGGCCTCGAGGCGAACGCCTTGGCACGACTTCCTTCGCAGCGAATGAGCCTCTGGACGAAGGCGTCGCCGTGGTTACCAATGCAGTGAACGCCAAATTTTCAGCCGAAACGTTGTTGGAAATTGGCGACAGTGTTTCACCTGGGCGCGTGGTTTTAGATTCAGGGCATGTTCAATTTGAATTTTATCGTGGAGCGATAGTAGTCGTTGAGGGACCAGCCGAATTGGAGTTCATCAACGCCGACCAGATGGTCTGCCAGAGAGGCCGTTTGCGAGCTCATGTGCCACCTCAAGCAGAAGGTTTTGCGGTCTTGTCACCCAGTTTTGAATTGGTCGATCTGGGGACAGAGTTTGGTGTGGATGTTGCGGAAGACGGCAGCGGCAGCATCCGTGTGTTCGAGGGAAAAGTCGAAGTTTACGAAGTTGGATCGAATCGTTCCGAAGAATCACGCCGGGAAATTGGCGAGGACAGCGGAGCAACTATTTCCGTCGAAGGAGACGTGACGGCCACTGAGACGCCCGACGGCGAGTTTCTTTCCTCTGACCGATTACGTGGACTGAAGTCAGAACATGATCGCGCTCGTTTTCTTGCTTGGCAAAAGCATAGCCGAGCACTTTCCAATGATCCTCGCGTGATCGTCCACCACTCCTTTGACCCCGAAACACCAGCGACGCGTTCCCTCACCGGACACGCGGCTGGAGAACCGTCAATCGCTGCAGCGATCGTTGGATGCAGTTGGTCACAAGGACGATGGCAGAACAAGGGTGCTTTGGAGTTCAAGCATCCTGGTGATCGAGTTCGCACATCCATTCCGGGCGAGTACACTTCGGTGACGTGGTCGGCCTGGGTTCGCCTGGATGGCTTGGACCGGCCATTCATCTCGCTAATGCTGACGAATGGCTACGATGCCGGCGAGGCCCACTGGCAACTGCGCGAAGATGGCCGCCTGCTGCTGGGAGTAAAGTCACCCAGCGGGCACGTGGCCTACGATTCTCAGCCCGCACTCAGCATCAAAGACCTCGGTCGCTGGGTGCATCTAAGTACCGTCTATGACGGCGAATCCCGAACCGTCTCACACTACGTCGATGGCAAAAACGTTGGCGCTTCGCCGGTTTCGACGAAGCCCTTCAAGCTGAAGTTTGGCGACACGGAAATCGGCAACTGGGGAACGCCGGTCAAATACAGCCCGCAAAAGATCCGCAACCTAAACGGGCGAATCGATCAAGTCACGCTGTTCCGCGAAGCACTTAGCGAGGACGAAATTGCGAAGCTTTACGCGGCAGGAAAAAAGTGATCGTGCGTTCGCGTTAGCTGTTCAGCCGTGCAAAGGCCGTCATGTCTTTTTCAAGTCGTTCAATGCGTTCGCTCAGCTCTTGCTTGGCCGTTTTCAAGTCTTGCGATTGATCCGGTGCCAGACGCGTGAAAATGTAGAGCTTGATTTTGGGTTCTGTGCCACTGGGACGCGCTGCAACGTAATTACCGTCTTCTTCCAAGTCCATGAAAATTAGGTCGCCGGTCGGTCCTTCCAATTTAGAAGATTCCGAAGTCGCGACATCCAGCTGAGTTCCATGCAAGTAGTCTCGAATGCCACTCACGCTAAGGCCAGCAAGCCGCTTGGGCGGAGTATCACGGAATGCCTGCATCAGCCGTTTCATCGCAGCCATACCTTCGCTACCTTCCATGAATAGGCTTATTGTCTTTTCCTGGTGGTAGCCGTGTTTGCGTTGCAGATCACCCAAGTAGTCGTGTAGCGATCTCTCTTGGCTTTTCAGCTCCGCGATCAACTCGCTCATCAACATGCACGCGACCGCGCCGTCTTTGTCTCGGGCATATTGTCCGATCAAGTATCCGTGCGACTCTTCGGTACCAAACACGAATGTATCCGGACCTTCGCTTTCCATCGCAGCCGCGATGTGCTTGAAGCCGACTAGCAAATCGCCGACACAACGCACGCCGTAGTCCTCGGCAATGTGACGAGACAACTCAGTCGTGACCAGTGTTTTGATGATGTAGTGCTCTGGCGTCAGGGTGCCGGCGGCCTGACGTTTTCTCAGAACGTAATCGGTCAACACGGCGCCTAGTTGATTTCCATCCAGCGTTCCCCAATCCATCGACGCATCAAGCGACGTCGGAGCTGCAACACCCAGCCGGTCACAATCAGGATCGGTCGCCATAATCACATCACACATGGAAGCTCGGGCGTACTCAATCGGTGCCTCGAAGACGGCCAAGTTTTCGGGGTTCGATACATGGCCGGGAACGTTCGGGAAATCTCCACTTTTCTCTTCGTGCGGGCCGTAGACTTCGACTTCCTTGAACCCGGTATGTTCCAAAAGTGGCAAGACAGCCTCGGCACCGACACCGTGCAAGGGCGAGTAAAGAATCTTGGCATCGCGTGGCCCGTCGAATCCACAAGCTGCGCTGACCGCCAAGTATTCGCGATCGATTTCTTCAGTGACGATTTCGATTTTGCCGTCCGCCACGGCTTGATCGAACGGCACGCTGCGAATTTCCTGGCAATTCATCACCCGCTGGATGATCGCTTTATCGTGCGGTGGCAGAATCTGCGCTCCATTGGACCAATAGACCTTCACCGCGTTATCGCTAGGCGGGTTGTGACTGGCGGTGACCATGATGCCACAGTCGCACTGTTTGTGACGTACTGCAAACGATAGCTGCGGCGTAGCGCGGTAGTCATCCATCAAGTAGACCTTGAAGCCAGCCGCGACCATGATGCCGGCACACAATTCGGTAAAGTGTCGCGACTTGTGCCGCGTATCGTAAGCGATCGCGCACGAAAGTCCTTCTTTGCCGCCGGTGTACTCGACCACGTAGTCGGCCAACCCCTGCGCACTTTCACCAATGGTTCGGTCGTTGATCGCGTTGGAACCGATCGGATACATCCGACCTCGCCGACCCCCGGTGCCAAACGGGATGATCGTCCAAAAGACATCGTCAAGTTTCTGCCACTGGCTTTCTCCTACATGATCAATCACCAGTTGCCGATAGTCGGAGTAACGATTCTCGGTCAACCAGCAACGGATATTGTCGGCAGCAGATTCGCT
>CAYUGI010000311.1:0-1492 GCA_964444105.1 uncultured Pirellulaceae bacterium | reverse complement strand
ATCCGATTTACTTTACGACATGATTGACGGCAAAAAGATGGCAGAACTGATAATCAGCGTGAGCGGATTACGTGGGATTGTAGGCGAAACCCTGACTCCCGATGTAGCCAGCCGTTTTGTGGCGGCATTCGCCGCCCAAGTACCCGAGGGCAAAATTGTCGTGGGGCGTGACGGTCGGAGCAGCGGACCGATGCTCAAGCAAGTGATCGTTGCAGCCCTGAACGCTTGCGGTCGCGAAGTCATTGATGCCGACGTAGCTTCGACGCCTACGATTGGAGTTCTGGTCAATCAGTCTGGCGCTGCCGGCGGAGTGCAAATCTCGGCCAGCCACAACCCGCCTCCCTACAACGGCATCAAGCTTTTCGGCAGCGACGGCCGCGTATTGGATGGCGTAACCGGTGGCAAAATCCGCGAGGGCTACCTTGCGGGTGACGCTGCGTGGTGCTCGTTTGAAAAAATTGGCTCGGCGACAACAGAGGAAGATCCCCACCAGGGTCACTTAGATAAGGTTCTTGCCACCGTGGATGTTGATGCAGTTTCGGCGGCGAAACATCGTGTGCTGTTGGACAGCAACCATGGGGCCGGCAGCTTGCTGGGCAAACGTTTGCTTCACGCTCTTGGTTGTGAAGTGGTTGCCGTAGGAGACACGCCTGATGGTCAATTTGCGCATGTCCCCGAACCGACTGCCGATAACTTGACCGGCATCTCGCAGCGGGTCAAAGACGAAAAGTGTGTCATTGGTTTTTGCCAAGACCCAGATGCCGACCGACTTGCCTTGGTTGATGCGGACGGACGTTACATCGGTGAAGAGTACACGCTGGCTCTTTGCATTCAGCGTGCGATGGCCAACGACGCGACGCGTGGCACGATCGTGATTAACGGGGCGACCAGTGGCATGAGCGAACGCTTGGCGGCCGATGCTGGTGTTGCTTCGATGCGCAGCGCGGTCGGTGAAGCCAATGTCGCCGACATGATGATCGCCAACAAAGCGACCTACGGAGGCGAAGGAAACGGTGGCCCGATTGATCCGCGCGTCGGCTACGTGCGCGACAGCTTTGTTGGTATGGCACAGGTCTTGGAATTGATGACGACCAGCGGAAAATCGCTTGCACAGCTTGCAGACGATCTACCGAAGTTACACATCCACAAAGCCAAAGCGAGTGTTTCCGCCGAGAAGCTCCCCGCATTGTTCGATGCATTGATCGCTCAGCACGGTGACGCTACGGCATCAACGGGCGACGGTTTGCGGCTAGCGTGGGATGACAAATGGCTGTTGGTTCGCGGCAGTAACACCGAACCGATTGTGCGAATGATCGCCGAAGCAGAAACGCAGGACGAAGCGATCGCGCTTTGCGAGTCCGCGGCGAAGTTGTTGTAACGCGTTAAGCAAGCGACCTCTACTAAGGCGAAACGCCCGCGAGCGGCGCGTTCTTCGGGGCCGCTCGCTGGCGCGTTTTGATGTTGCGCAAGTCATTACCCTCCCGCTCGCGGG
>CAYUGI010000310.1:0-6630 GCA_964444105.1 uncultured Pirellulaceae bacterium | reverse complement strand
TCGAAAATCTATGTCCCATCGTCGCGAATCGGCTTGATTCAGCGATACATTGGCGGAACGAAAAATCGCCCTCGGTTGGCCAAGATTGGTGGGCAGGCTTGGGCCAAACAACGCAAAGCCGCTGAATCTGCTGTCACCGACATGGCTAGCGAATTGCTGGAAATGCAGGCTCAACGGCAGTCGCGTCGGGGGATCGTTTTTGACGGAGACAGCCACTGGCAGGATCAGTTCGATGCGAGCTTTCCCTACATGGAAACGCCGGACCAAGTTAGTGCGATCGCGGACTGCAAGACCGACATGGAATTGCCCAAACCGATGGACCGGCTGATCTGTGGAGACGTTGGCTTTGGCAAAACCGAAGTCGCCATGCGAGCCGCCTTCAAAGCCGTCTTGAGTGGGCATCAAGTGGCGGTCTTGGTTCCAACCACGGTCTTGGCTGAACAGCACTATCACAATTTTCGCGAACGGATGGCTGAGTTTCCCGTCGAGATCGCGAAGCTAAGCCGCTTCTGCACGAAGGCCGAGCAGCGGAAGAACGTCAAGGATCTTCGCGCTGGCAAGGTGGATATCGTTGTAGGAACCCACCGGCTGGCCAGTAAGGACGTTCAGTTCTCCAGTCTCGGCTTGGTCGTGGTTGACGAGGAACAGAAGTTTGGCGTTGCGGTTAAAGAACGCTTAAAGACACTGCACAGCAACGTTGATGTCATGACACTATCGGCAACACCGATTCCAAGGACGCTGCACATGGCGTTGGTGGGTGTTCGCGATATCAGCAACTTGGAGACGCCCCCCGCGGAACGTCGAAGCGTTGAAACCAACGTGGTCCGTTGGGATGACAAATTGATTCGCACGGCGGTGATTCGTGAATTGAATCGTGGCGGTCAGATTTTCTTTGTGCACAACCGTATTGGCGACATGCACACGATCGCTGAAAAACTGAAACGCATTGTTCCCGAAGTTCGCATCGGAATTGGCCACGGCCAAATGGGCGAAGGCGAACTGGAACAAGTCATGGTCGATTTCATTGAGCACAAGTTCGACTTGCTGTTGGCGACCACCATTGTCGAAAGCGGCTTGGACATCCCCAACGCGAATACCATTTTTATCGATGACGGAGATCGGTATGGGCTAAGTGATCTTCACCAGCTTCGTGGGCGTGTTGGACGCTACAAGCATCAAGCGTATTGCTATTTGTTGATCGCACAGCACAAGCATCTATCGCCAGAAGCGACCAAGCGGTTGCGCGCGATCGAAGAATTCAGTCACATGGGTGCCGGCTTTGCCATTTCGATGCGCGACCTGGAAATTCGAGGAGCCGGCAATTTGCTGGGAAGCCAACAAAGCGGTCACATCGCGGCGGTTGGCTACGAGATGTACTGCCAGCTATTGGAAGATGCGGTTCGCCAAGTTCAAAACTTGCCACCCAAATTGTCCGCCGAAGTGGATATCGACCTGCCTGTCGAAGCCTATTTGGCGGAGGAATATGTGCCGGACTTGAGGCACAAGATTGACCTGTATCGTCGCATGGCACGCATCAACAACGCGACCGAGATCGAAGAGCTTCGCGAAGAATTGCTTGATCGGTTCGGTCCGCTACCTGAACCCGCAGAGCGAATGCTGGAGCTGTGCGAGCTAAGGCTTGATGCAGCGGTCTGGCAGATTTCTGCGATCACGAACAACGATCGTTTCATTGTGCTGCACTACAGCAATCGGCAGCAGATGGAACAAATCCAACGCAATTCGGTCGTTCCCGTGCGGATCGTCGATCGCAAGCAGGCATTCATTCCGATTCGACCACAGCGCAAGCCAGGCACCAACACGCCGCCGCCGAAAGCACACCCAGGCATCGATATCGACGACCCTACGGGTATTGGCTGGTTGAAGTTGACGAGGCAAGTACTGAAATTGGCGTGATTTCATTGTCTGCCTTGTGGCTGGTACCATTGAGCGGGTTGAACCGTATTCCTGTTCCTTTCCGCCGGTTCACCTTTCATTGTCCACTTTGCAACGGTCGGTATTCCCCGCATGTCGGAACCCACGAATGTCAGCCACTGGATTGATTTGGTGAAAGCGGGTGACTCTGCCGCGGCGAATCGCATTTGGCAGCACTATTTCGATCGCCTGGTCCGCAGCGTGCGAGCCCGGCTGAAAGGGCAGAACCGGGCGGTTTCGGACGAAGAAGATATCGTCTTGAGTGTTTTCGATAGTTTCTACAACGCTGCTGAGAATGGGCGGTTTCCGGATTTGTCGGATCGCGACGACTTGTGGCGGCTCTTACTGCGGATGTCGGCGCGAAAAGTGGTTGACAAGCATCGGCATGACCAACGCCAGCGCCGCGGAGGTAATGTTAAAGTGCATTCGTTGAATCAAGCTGTGGACGACGACGGCGTCATCGAAGCGATCGGCGAGGAGCCATCACCCGAAATGGTGTTGATGATGCAAGAGTCCGTTGAAGAAGTTTTTTCGCATTTAGGTGTCGGGCAACTCAGAGAATTAGCGGGTTCTAAGTTAGAGGGGTATTCAAACGCCGAACTTGCCGTGCGTTTTGGCTGCTCCGAGCGGACGATTGAACGTCGTTTGCACCTAATTCGCGAAAAATGTCAGCAGGAGTTGTTGGGAAACAATGAGCATACGCCAAGAGAAACTGACGATTGAGGCCTTGGAGCAAATCGATGACCTGTGCGCTGAATTCGAGCAAAAGTGGCAAACGAATGATCCACAGTCGATTGAATCATCACTCGCAAGATTCCAGTCCACCGAAGAGATCGGAAACGTTCAGCGCGATGCATTGCTGGCCGAATTGATTGTTTTGGAGATCGATTATCGACGACGTCGTGGCGAAACGCCCGCCAAGCAGGAATATGTTGAACGTTTTCCCCAAGACACCCAAGCCATCAACGACGCATTTCACGAAGGCGACAAACCGACGGGTGTGTTTAATCCGCCCACGGTTCAAAGACTGGCCGAACTATTGCCGTCTCTTCAGATCATTGAGCTGATTGGGGCAGGCGGAATGGGGGCCGTCTACAAGGCACGACAGGAAGGGCTCGATCGCATCGTGGCGCTCAAGATACTGCCTGAAGAATTTGGTCACGATGTCAAGTTTGCACTGCGTTTCACGCGTGAAGCCCGTACGTTGGCGAAACTGAATCATCCCAACATCGTCGCGTTATACGAGTTTGGTAACGTCGCCGACACATATTACTTCTTGATGGAGTATGTCGAAGGTTCGACTCTTCGAGACATCGTGAGGAGCCGCGAACTGGCACCACAGCACGCACTCGCGATCGTGCCGCATCTGTGCGACGCGCTGCAATACGCACATGACAATGGCGTCGTGCATCGTGACATCAAACCTGAGAACATTTTGATGTCCATCGACGGGAGCGTTAAGATCGCCGACTTTGGTCTTTCGCGGATTCTCGATAGCGAAAGCCCACAGCCTTCGCTGACCGGTACCCATCAAGTCATGGGCACTCCGCGTTATATGGCACCTGAGCAGTTGGAGAACACTCACAACGTCGATCATCGCGCCGACATCTATTCACTGGGAGTCGTCATCTACGAAATGTTGACGGGCGAACTACCGATTGGGCGATTCGCAGCGCCGTCTGCGAAAGTCGCAATTGATGTTCGGTTGGATGACGTCGTGCTTAGGACATTGGAAAAGGAACCGCAGCGCCGCTATCAACGCGCAAGCCAAATCAAATCGGACGTGCAGTCGATCGCCTCTGACGAGAACGTTGCTAGTTCGACTGCAACAAACGAAAGTCCTCCCTACGCGAAAACCCTGGCGGCTGGTGTGCCTAGTGATGCTGGGCAGCAGACGAAAGCTGTGTCGATCGTGGAACAGGAGGTGGCTGGCCGTTTCTTGTTGACGCGTCAGAAATTGATGCAGCGTGTTAAAGATTCGCTTCGCCCCTTGTTGCGCGGACAAGTATTGCAGATCTTTTTTGGGATCGGCATCATCATTTTGGGCGTGCAATGCTGGTCAAGAAATACAAACATTCCTCATCGACTCATCAGCGGAATTATTTTGCACGTGTACGGCATCGTTATGATCGCCGCTGCGGCGGCCGTCTGCACACGCGTCAATCGAATCGACTACTCGAAGCCCGTCCGCGAAATTCGCGAAAAAATCGAACACCTGCAATCCGTCTATCTGGGTGTCGGCCCGCTGTTTGGTTTTCCCTGGTGGCTGATGTGGATTCCTGCTTGCGTCGCGATTGGCTTTGACGCGGTGGTGATCTACCGGAACTCGCTGATACCGTCTTTGGTGATCGGAGTGGTTGGTCTGCTAGCCTCACTCTGGCTCTACCTACGCGCTCTTAAATCAGGTAGGGACTCCGCTGGCTCCTGGAAAACGCAGTTTTCCGGAAAGAGCATTGCTGCCGCCACACTCGCGCTAAACGAGATCGAAAACGCTCAAATTCACTGATCTGGGCGTCGGTGCTCTACGGTGTTAGCGGCAGAGGGCTGTTGCTGAGTTCGTCAGCTAGGGCCAGCAGTGACTCTGACGAAAGAGCGGTTTCGTCGCTTGCAAACACGAACCACGGTCGAGCTTTTCGGATCACGCCTTTCTCGAGAAAATCACCGAATAGACGAAGCGAGATTTCTGTGTCCGTCGTGTTGTTCGTTGTGAACGGACTGTCGTGTCCACCCAAGATCACGGCGACACAGTTGCCGCCTTGTTTGGCAACAGAGACGGGTGGTGAACCCGCTGCTCCGGCGTCACCAATCGCTTGCGTTGTTTCTGCAGGCGCGGCGACGTCAAGTTTTGGGTGTGTGTCTAGCAACGACGTTTGAATGGAAACTGTCGCTTGTAAGATGAAATTCTTCGACTCCGAAGATTCGACAGGTTCAAACGTCAGTTTGACGCCAAACTCGTTGTCACCCTGCGGCATTAAGAGGTGTAACTCGTCGCCTCGGACGTATTGCTCTGTGACTGCGGAGAGTTCTTTGCCTTCGATGGCATCGAATCGAAAGTGCTCGGATCCGTCTTCACCGATCACCTGAACACCGTGCGACCCACCCCGTGCATTGATCGAGAAACTCACCGCGTCGCTGGTCCATTTTGCTTGACCGAGGTTTTCTTTGTCGGCGGTCCACATGGCGATGCTCGTTGAAGAATTTTATTGGCAAATAGTATTTTACTCTCCCTCTGGGAGAGTCGGACGCAGTCGCGGCCGGTGAGGGCATTCCGCGATGATGAATCGCAAGTACTTTCACTCCGTCTTTCCCTCTCCTCGCTAAAGCTCGACTCTCCCAGAGGGAAAGTGAAGGCAGTGTATTACCGCCGCTCGCTTGCGTTTCGCGTTAGGAAATTTCCTAGGCTTTGTACTCAGCGTTGAAGAACTCTTTGCTGTTTTCAACGTCTGGCTTGATCGTTCGGCTGCCTTCTTGCCAATTTGCGGGGCAGACTTCGCCGTTTTTCTCGAAGTACTGCAACGCTTGGACCATGCGAATGGCTTCGTCCACGTTTCGGCCCAGCGGCAGATCGTTTACGACTTGGTGGCGGACGACGCCTTCTTTGTCGATCAAGAATAGGCCTCGAAGAGCCACTCCGCCATCTAACAAGACGTCGTACTCGCGCGAGATTTGCTTGTTCAAGTCAGCGATTAGCGGGTAGTCGGTTTTGCCGATACCGCCTTGGTCACGTGCGGTGTTGGTCCAAGCCAAGTGGGTGAAATGGCTGTCGATCGAAACGCCGAGAATTTGCACGTCCAAGGCCTCGAAATCTTTCGCACGGTCGCTGAACGCGATGATTTCCGTTGGACAGACAAAGGTGAAGTCCAGTGGCCAGAAAAACAGAACGACGTACTTGCCTTTGTAGTCGCTTAGTGAAATTTCCTTGAACTGACCGTCGGGCATGACGGCTTGAGCTGTAAATTCGGGTGCTTGCTGGGTTACCAATACACTCATGGCAATTCTTCTAGTGTGAAAACGTAAAACAAATGGGAAAGGTTTGCTGCGGCACACGCCGCGAGCAATTTGAATTTAGAAAAGTGGCTAGCGTGTCTTTTTCTCTCGTGAGCCGTGACGCGTGAGCGACCGGGCATCGAACATTGCGTGAACAGAACATTGAGTGGAAAGAACCATTGCGTGAGCAGCGAACCGGGACATTGGGTGGACAGGTGCCCGGTGCCTTACGGCCCACGGCTCATGGATTCATTTGCATCAGCCAGTGAATTCGCGTTCGACAAACTTGGTGTCGTGTTTGCCGGACAAGAACTCAGGGTGCTGTAGCACTTTGTCATGAAACGAGGCCGTTGTCGTGATGCCTTCGACTTGCATCTCAGCCAACGCTCGACGCATTGTCGCGATGGCTTCGTCGCGAGTGGGGCGATGCACGATCAGCTTGGCGATCATTGAATCGTAGTGAGGCGGAACGCTGTAGCCGCCGTAGACGTGAGAATCAAATCGAACGCCAAGTCCGCCCGGCGTGAACAGCTTGCTGATCTTGCCAGGATTGGGCATGAAGTTCTTGTCCGGGTTCTCCGCATTGATGCGACACTCGATTGCATGGCCATTGCACATGAGGTCGTCTTGCTGGAAAGACAGCTTCTCGCCCGATGCGACGCGGATTTGCTCTTTGATCAAATCGACGCCCGAGATCGCTTCGGTGACCGG
>CAYUGI010000309.1:0-6652 GCA_964444105.1 uncultured Pirellulaceae bacterium | reverse complement strand
TACTGGGCAGTTCCATACCGCGCCAACGGATATGCATAGTCATTGAACCTCGATTCTGAGTCACAGAGGTTGGAGTGTCGGGCTGTGTGTGTCTGGGAGCTGCAATACTTTTGACTGATGGACCACTGCGAGAGGGCCACGATGTTCTGCTTGACCAACGCGATGTACGGGAATCATCGCGAGTCGTCCGCCGTGATGAGGATCAGCAATTGCAACTGATCAACACCAAGGCCTGGGGCTTGAAGATGCGGTGGCACCGATGAGCCCCTGCATGGTTAGACGCGTCGCTTCTTCCGCGGGCGGCAACCGTTGTGCGGGATCGGTGTTACGTCTTCGATCAATTTCACATTCAGCCCAGCAGCCTGCAAAGCTGTGATCGCACTTTCGCGTCCACTACCAGGCCCCTTCACACGAACTTCTACGTCTCGCATGCCGAACTTGCTGGCCTTTTCGGCTGCTTGTTGTGCAGCACACTGACCGGCAAACGGCGTGCTCTTGCGACTTCCCTTGAAGCCACTCGTTCCTGCACTTGCCCAGCAAAGCGTATCGCCTTTGGGGTCCGTGATCGTAACGGTCGTGTTATTGAACGTCGCATGAACGTGCGCGATGCCGTTGGAAACATTGCGTCGAACGCGTTTTTTCTTGTTTGTCTTTGCCACTGCAAAGGGTCTCTATCTGGATGGGTAAAACTGAATTGGTTCAACAAAAAGGAAAACGTTGTTGGTCGGCATACCGGGTAAGGCAAGCCGAAACACTAACGCAAATCCTTGACGCCTTTTTTCCCGGCGACCGTTTTCTTTGGTCCCTTGCGGGTGCGGGCATTCGTTTTGGTTCTTTGGCCGCGTACAGGCAACCCAACGCGGTGGCGAATACCACGGTATGCGCGAACCTCGCGCAGACGGCTGATGTTCTGAGTGACTTGACGACGCAGCGGGCCTTCGACCGTGTAGTCACGCTCCAGCATTGCTGCAATCTGACCTAATTCGTCTTCACCCAAATCTTTGGCCGCGCGAGTCGGATCGATATTCAATTTCTCGCACACTTCGCGTGCGGAATACAAACCAACTCCATACAGGTAAGTAAGTGAATACTGAATCTGTTTGTCGTTCGGGACGTCGACGCCCATCAAACGAGGCATAGCGAGACTCCTAAAGTCAGCAAAAAGCGGCAAAGCCGGGACCGCCCAGAGTGAATGTGTACGATCACGAGGGCCATCAAAGCAAATATTCGGGGCACGGTGCCCGGCGAAGGATCAGGGAATATAGCGTCTGGCCCCCTTTTTGCTCAATGGCCAGTTTGGTCCAAATTCTTACGAATTTTGACGTCGTAGCCGAACGAATTCCGTGGGCACATCGTCACGCGACGAAGACGCGACCCGCATCGTTTCAATTTCGTCGAATTCACACAGATCGATCTCCAGCGATGTATCTCCCAGCACATTGGACCAAACCCGAGTGAGGCAAACTTCGCCGCACAGCGGGAGCATAAGGTCGTAGATTTGCGCACCACCGACAACAAACCCATTTTCGTCACCCAGCAATTCCAAAGCTTCATCGACGCCACCAGCGCGCTGCACGCCATCGAAACTCCAGTCAGGATTGCGTGTAATCACAATGGTCCGTCGCCCAGGAAGCGGCCTTCCGATCGAATCAAAGGTCTTTCTTCCCATGATTAAAACGCCACCCATCGTCATTTTTTTGAAACGACGCAGGTCACTGCTCAGCCGCCAAGGCATGTCACCATCAAGCCCAATGACGCCGCCGGGAGTCATCGCAACAACAGCAGTCAAACGCGTTTTCAAAGTGGAGACCTGGGAATGGGAACATTGCGTCCATGACGCTGAATAGATGGTGGCACCGGACTTGAAGCCTCATCTCAAACGGCGATCGGAGCTTTGATACGTGGATGCGGGTCGTATCCAGTCAATTGGAAGTCTTCGTACTCAAACTGATCAATCGATTCGGGCTTCCTGGCAATGGTCATTTTCGGCAACGGCTTAGGTTCACGCGACAACTGCTCGCGAGCTTGATCGAAGTGATTTGAGTACAGATGAAGGTCGCCGAAGGTATGAACAAAGTCTCCCGGTTCCAGATTGGTGACCTTGGCCATCATCATTGTCAGCAAGGCATAGCTGGCGATATTGAAAGGCACGCCAAGGAACAAATCCGCGCTGCGCTGATACAGCTGACAGGACAGGCGCCCTTGCGAGACGTAGAACTGGAAAAGCGAGTGACACGGCGGAAGCGCCATGTTTTTCACCTCAGCAACGTTCCAAGCACTCACGATCAATCGCCGTGATTGGGGGTTGTCACGAATTTCGTTCTGAACCCATGCGATTTGGTCGATCGTTTCGCCGTTGGGCGCCGGCCAAGAACGCCACTGATGACCGTAGACGGGCCCCAAGTCGCCGTTTTCGTCCGCCCATTCGTCCCAAATCGACACACCGTTTTCTTGGAGCCAGGCGATGTTGGTGTCGCCACGAAGAAACCAAAGCAATTCGTAGAAGATGGATCGAACGTGCAACTTCTTCGTCGTAAGCAGCGGGAATCCCTCGCTGAGATCAAAGCGAACCTGACGTCCAAAACAACCTCGCGTACCCACGCCGGTGCGATCATCGCGATCGGTGCCGTTTTCCAACACCTCTTCAAGCAGCTTCAAATATTCGATCATCACTTCTAATTCCGTAGTTAACGCTTGGACCGCTCCATCATCTGGCGATCCCGTACAAACCTCTGCTGGCCCAACAAGATCAGCCAGTGGCCCGGTAAGATCACCCAGTGGCCCGGTAAGATCACCCAGTGGGTCGCTGAGAATATCTTACGGGCCCGTACATTCAGCCGTCCAATCGATAGTCCAGTGTCTGTCGCTTGTCATTTGAACGTGATCAGGCGAGATACCAAAGGCCTGAACCATTTCTTTCATTTCAGCGCATGTCAAAGCCGCATGCAACGACTGCCGCAGCTGCTGCTGGGCAAAATCGGTTTCACCCTGGGCGTAAGTTTGCACCAACCGCTCAACTTCCGACTCGCTCTCGGGTCGCGCTAAGTCGCGGATAAAAATTCGACCACCATCGCGACGAAGATACAGCGCCGCTTCGATTGCCAGTGTTGGGTCAGGCAAGTGATGCATCATCGTGTTGGAAATCACGGTGTCAGCCGACGACTCTTGAAACTCTTCGATGTCTTTGACGTCCCCTTGCTCAAGAAAAATACGATCAAGCATCCCAGCAAAATCGATTTGAACCTTTGCGATCTCCAACATCGCAATCGAAGAGTCCAGGGCGATCACGAGCACTTCTTCGTCTCGCTGGCACAATTCGATTGGAATGGCTGCAGGACCACAGCCCATGTCAATTACATGCTGCCCCACGTGGCCGCCAGCCAGTAGATCATCGACAAACACTCGATTGACACTGCTGTGATCCATTTCCTCGTATTGCTGCGCCTCCTCGGGAACGTCCATCGACTCGTTTTCGAGCGTTCGCTCGAGCGGCTGACGGCCTGGCGTCTGGGATTCGTTCGACAACGTTTACCTCAACGTGAAATGAGCACTTCGGATAGACGGATACGGCCCAAAACAAGGGTTGGTCGCCAACGCCCAGTTGGTAGCCGGTTGATACCAGATTGATGCCCGGGTGCGGATTCTGGGCCGCGCGGCCCGTTCTGACATAGTTTCGCCAAATAACGCCGACATTACATGGGGTGTATCAGAACAGCGCGCGTGGCAAATTAGCGACGTTCGCAGCCAATATAGGCGGTTGTCCTTGGGTCCAAATCCTCGCCGTCAGGGGCCTTCCTGACCAGCTGACCACGCAAAAAACATGCGAATAACGGGCAAATGCACCGTTCTCGGCCCCCTAAGACGCGGTCTCTGTATCAATTGCTGACGTTGCCCTGAAAACCCAAAAAGGTGGCATGACCCGACGTTGCTGGGTGATTACAACTATTAGTTGGCTGAATCTAGCGGAAACGGGCTAGGCAAGTATTTAGGCTAAGGGGACTTAGGCATGCTGAGCCGGCAGTGTCGATTCTTGCGAATCGGCAAGTCAACTCACAGCGACTCATCCCTCAACCGAATTCCCAAAGCATCGAGACATAATCGTGGAACGGCGACCTGTTGAACTCATGGCAAGCGCGACGCTGGCCGATATTTTGCGGACGATCAGTGACCGACGGAAGTCGTTTGTTCTCACGTTTCTAGCGACGACGGTTGTTCTAGCCGGACTCGTCATCACTTGGCCGAATCGTTACGGCAGTGATGGACTGATGTTCGTTCGACTTGGACGAGGTGCTTTGTCGGTTGACCCGACCGCGCAGGGCTCAAAAACAATCTCGCTTTTGGAAAGCCGCAAATCGGAAGTGATCAGCGTCGCACGAATGCTGAGCAGCCGCGAAATCGCTGAGCGAGTTGTCGAAAGCGTAGGGGTCGAAAAAATCAGCAAGCCGCGGACTTGGATAGAACGTTCGATGGGTACGCTGACGGGATTGATCCCTTCGGTCGGATCAACCAAGGACGAAGAGTATGACGCTCAGATTGGCCGCGAAGAAGCAATCAGACGAATTCAAGAGTGGGTGGACATCTCCGTCCCGAAAGACACCTACACGGTTTCTGTTTTTGGTGAAGGTTCCGATCCAAAGTTGGTTCGCGAGATCGTTCAGACCTTGATGGACGAGTACCAGCGTTTTCACGTTGAAGCCCACCGTGCAAACGGTTCACTTGAATTTTTCGAGAAACAAGTCGCACAGAGCCGCGACACTGCGATGGAGACGCAGAAGCAATTGCAAAACACAAAAGCGGAGATGGGTTGGCTAAGCGTCGATGCGACCGAAAAAACTCTGAGCGAGCGAATCAGCAGCCTGGAACTGAGCCGAGACACCGCACAAAGTGCTTTTGCTGAGGCTGACAGCCACGCTCGTGCACTGAAAAATCGCTTATCCGAAATCGACCAATGGGTTCCGACTTCGATCACGAAAGGTATCGCCAGCAAAGCGGGCGAGGACATGCGGACCGCTCTGTATCAATCGCAAATCCTCAGCAGCGAAGCGATGGCGAAGCTTAAGCCATCGCATCCAAAGTACCGATTGGTTCAGAAGACGATGGCCGAAAGCCAAGATATTTTTAATGATGAGAAGCAGGATCGCGAACAAACACTCGAAGCGATCAATCCGGTCTATCAAAAGTTGCAATCCGAATACGAAGCGACCTTCGCTAAGTCCGCGGGACTGAAGGCAAAGTACGAGACGTTGGCATCGAGTGTCGATCACGCGAATGCCGATATGGTTCGCTTGAACCGCGATGCGGTCAAGTTGGCCGAATTGAAATGGGAAACCGACGTTGCACAAAAGAACTTCCTCTCTCATTCCAAGAGCCTCGAAGAAGCACGCATTTCAGCAGCTTTGGATTCACAGGAGTTGTCCGATGTGTCGATCATTCAGCCCGCTTCACTGAACCTAAAGAAAGTGGGTCCGCCTCGCTTGGCATTGCTGGTGATGGCTGGCATTCTTGGTTTGCTGGCAGCAGCGTTCCAAGCAATTTTGCGACACGAATCGTTTCGCAGTTGGGCGGGAGATTTTTCTCCGCCAGCACGTAGCGGAAGTTCGCAGCGAAAGTCGATTCCCGCCGGATCGGTGGAGAGTTTAGAGACAACGAAGATTTAGCGGCCAGAATTTTACAACGTGATTAACGGGCTTTGCTGGAAGTGCGAGCCCAACAACTTGAATTGACGTCATTGCGAACGGATCGTAGCGACGTCGCCAACCGGACGAACAAAAGTGCTCGGAGCCCTCGTTAGCGAATTGACCACAATCGGCAATCGGCAAGGACAAGACTTGCTGTTGTCGACCAACGAATTCAATCGTGAAATCGCCAGAGAGAAAATGCGAGCGACCCGTCGCTCGATACCGTTTTGCCTCCTGACTCTGGACCTTGCCGCAGGACCACAGCGTCGACGACGCAAGCGACTGCTGATTCGGCTGCTGCATCGCAACGTCCGAATGACGGATCAAAAAGGCATCTTGTCAGCGAGCAAGTTCGGCATTTTGCTTGTTGATACGCCCGAAATGGGTGGCCGGGCAGTGTTGGACCGTTTGACGTCCGAAACGCAGCGGTTGAACCTGAACGTCAAGCTCGACCTGAAAGTTCATGATCCCGAAGGATTCGACTCGGACGATTTCCCGCAAGACCGCGACAAACGCACCGGAGACGACGGATCGCAAAAGTGGCTGCGTGTGGACGATGCCAGCGTGCAGGTCACTGCCGAAGATCCTTTGGTACCACGGCCGATGATGAAGATGGCTGTCAAACGCTCGCTGGATATCTTCGGAGCAACAGTGGGTCTAACACTTGGCAGCCCCATCATCCTGGGTGCAATGGCCGCCGTAAAATTCACCAGCCCAGGCCCAGCTTTGTTCGTGCAGACGCGTGAAGGCCTTGGTGGTCGCGCGTTCAAAATTTACAAGATGCGATCGATGGTCGTCGACGCGGAAGAACGTAAGGCCGAACTGCAAGACGAAAACCACCGTGATGGACCTGCATTCAAAGTCGATAAAGACCCACGTGTGACCAAGGTGGGTCGGTTTCTTCGTGCTTCTTGCATCGATGAACTTCCACAACTTTGGAATGTGCTCAAGGGTGACATGTCGCTGGTTGGACC
>CAYUGI010000308.1:2518-6707 GCA_964444105.1 uncultured Pirellulaceae bacterium | reverse complement strand
TGGCCCTCTCCTCGCGAAGGCTCGACTCTCCCGGAGGGCAACGCCGTAGCGGATTCTTGTGAGCCGTGACGCGTGAGCGGCCGGGCATTTACATCGATCCCTGTTGCACACAAGGCCCGTGGCCTCACGGCCAGCGGCTCACAAATGTGGTGATCGCCGGTTAGAAATCCGCTACGGCATTGCCCGGAGGGAGAGTGAATTGTGAATACGCAACATTGAATGGTTATTTGTCTTGCAAGAGCCGATTTCTTCCGTTTTAGCGCAACATCAAAACTGGCGCTTCGCGTTAGGATGGGCATAGAAACTTCTCATCGAATACTCATGCAGCAAAATGGCTACTTTAAAAGTCGATCATCTGGCGAAGTCGTATCCAATGGCGGGCGAGAGCTTGCAGGTCCTGACCGACGTCTCGATGAACCTGAACAGCGGTGACTCACTGGCAATCGTTGGGCCCAGCGGATGCGGCAAAAGCACGTTGCTGCAAATTCTGGGAACACTGGATCAGCCGGACAGCGGCAGCGTTTTGATCGACGGAGCAAATCCGTTTGAGCTAAATGAAACGCAACTGGCCGCATTTCGTGGCAACCAAATCGGGTTCATTTTTCAGGATCACCATTTGTTGCCCCAGCTAAGTGTGTTGGAAAATGTGCTGGTGCCGACTCTGGCGATCGGAAAACCTTCTGCCGAAGATCTTTCTCGGGCCAGTGAATTGCTGGAATCGGTCGGACTTTCGGGGCGAACGGGACATTTGCCCAGCGAATTGTCCGGCGGGGAACGTGAGCGTGTCGCGATTGCGCGAGCTCTGTTGATGCAGCCGACGCTGATTTTGGCAGACGAGCCAACGGGCAATTTGGACCGCAAAACAGCTGATTCGGTGACGGAGTTGTTGCTGGACCTGCAGAAAACGTCCGGAGCGATCCTGATTACGGTGACTCATAGCGACACTCTGGCAGCTGCAATGGGCGGCAAGCAAGAATTGGTGGATGGGAAGCTGGTCGGCTAGTTGTCCCGCGAGGCCTTGCGGGATGCTGCTTGGGAATCACGCGCCAGGGAAACTCCGCCAGGGCCTGTCGGAGCAACTTGGGCCTGTCGGAGCAACTTGGTGCCGGGGCTACCAAAACGCCTATTTCCCCTTGTCTTTCTCGCCTCGCTCGGCGACACTCTGCCCCTCGGAAAAATCCCTGAGCGGGACCGGTCTGCTTTGAGCGTCAAAGCTGGCCAGCATTGCTTCTGCAGTGCTTAGGATCTCGCCCGGTTGTGGTCGCCAAATTTTGGCTTCGACGCCCACCCCCAATCACGCCAGAACGGCGTTGCAAAGGAATACTTGAATGGCACGTTACACAGGCCCCAAAGCTCGCGTTAACCGTCGTCTCGGCACGCTTATCTACGAAACCGCCGGTGCCGCTCGTGCACTGGATCGCCGCAACACGCCGCCTGGTATGCACGTCCGCGGACGCCGCCCGAGTAACTACGGCATGGCGTTGATGGAGAAGCAAAAGATCAAACACTATTACGGGTTGGGCGAACGCCAATTGCGTCGCTACTTTGACGCGGTGGGTCGCAAACCGGGAAACACGGGTGAATTGTTGCTGTTGATGTGCGAGCGTCGACTAGACAACGTGGTTCGCCGAGTGGGATTCACCAAGACTCGTCCACAAGCACGTCAGGGCGTGGCTCATGGTCACTTCCGCGTCAACGGCGTCAAAGTCACCAAGCCAAGTTACATGCTTCGCCCCGGTGACATCGTCGAAGTTCGCGAACGTGAAAATCTGAAAAACGTTTACCGTGGTGTGATCGCCAACGCCGCTCCAGACGCGTTGGACTGGGTCACGTTCGATAGCGAAAACTTGAAGGCAACCGTCTTAGGTCTTCCAGGGCCAAGCGACATCAGCTTGCCAGTGGACGCGAACGCGGTGGTCGAATTCTTGTCGCGATAGTTTTCGCAGCACGAAAAACGGAACAACCAATGGCAAGCGATTTTTCGCTTGCCATTTTTTTGTCATCACTCGTTGGCCGCAAAAACACAGCCACCAGTGCAAAAAATGCGTCGCCGAATTAAGATGACGGCACGCATTTCCTAGAAAAAACCAATCCTGTGAAGGCAGACAAATCGATGCACTCTTCCGTTGTCGTACTTGGTGGTGGTCCCGGCGGATACGCCGCAGCTTTTTTGGCAGCCGACGAAGGCCTTGACGTCACGATTGTCGAAGCCGAACCGCGACTGGGCGGCACCTGCCTACTGCGTGGTTGCATTCCCAGTAAAGCGTTGTTGCATGTTGCCAAGGTCATTCACGAAGTCGATGAACTGGGCAAGGAATGGGGCGTCGAGTACTCCGGCAAACCCAAGATCGATATCGATAAAGTCCGAGCTCGCAAAGACAAAGTAATCAGCACGTTGACCGGAGGCCTCGGCAACTTAGCCAAACGCCGCAAAGTCAACGTCATTCAAGCTCGCGGATCGTTCGTCAATTCCACGACGATCAAGCTCGAAGGCGATCACGATTCGATCCCCGAAGGCGGTCAGATCACATTCGATCATTGTGTCTTGGCGACCGGCAGCGTCCCCGCGATGCCTCCCGTTTTTGACATCGGCAGTGACCGCGTGATGGATAGCACCGGAGCTCTGAACTTGGTCGACATTCCCGAAACCATGCTGGTGATCGGTGGAGGCTATATCGGCTTGGAAATGGGCAGCGTCTACGCTCAGCTTGGATCCAAGGTCACGGTCGTCGAGTTGGCCGAAAATTTGCTTCCCGGTGCCGACAAGGACTTGGTCAAACCACTAGCTAAACGCGTCAAAGCGATGTGCGAAGACCGCGTTCTGCTGAATACCAAGGTCGGTTCGCTTGCTGAAAACGGCGACAAGGTCGACGTCACGTTTGAAGGCCCTGGCAAATTCGGCACAGAGTCATTTGACCGTGTTCTGGTAAGTATTGGCCGGCGTCCGGTAACGCGAGGACTGGGCCTGGAAAACACTCAAGTCGAAGTCAACGATCGTGGATTTGTTGTTTGCGACAATCAACAGAAAACCGCAGACCCGCATATTTTTGCGATTGGAGATGTGGCCGGTGATCCGATGCTCGCACACAAGGCGACTCATGAAGGACGCGTGGCCGCCGAAGTGATCGCAGGCAAGAACTCCGCTTTCGACGCCGTTGCGATTCCTGCAGTTGTCTTCACTGATCCCGAAATTGCTTGGGCAGGACTGACCGAAGAAGAAGCCAAGCTAGCTGGACGCAAAGTGGACGTCGAAGTGTACCCATGGGCAGCCAGCGGTCGCGCGCAGGCACTTGGAATCACCGACGGTTTGACCAAGTGGCTGGTTGATCCGGAAACACACCGCGTCGTCGGCTGCGGCATCGTCGGCAGCGGGGCAGGGGAGCTGATCGCCGAAGCCGTACTCGCAATCGAGATGGGCTGTGAAGTCCATGACATCACCGACAGCGTCCACCCGCACCCAACGCTGAGCGAAACGCTCATGAACGCTGGCGAGATTCACTTCGGGACGGCGACTGAAATCTACAAGCCCAAAAAGAAGTAGTAGTTGTCTCGCGAGGCCCTCGCGGGATGCTGCACTACAGGTGCAGCGAAGGCTAAGGCAGCACTCCGTCAGAGCAATGCCGTCAGCGGAATTTTCACACTGCACTCTCCCTGCTAATTTGTGGATTTTTGTAGGGTGGGTCGAGGAGCTTTAGCGACGCTGACCCACCAATGTAGAAACACCCACGGAAATGGTGGGTCAGCGCGGCTGTCGCCTCTCGACCCACCCTACTTCTCTACAAGCCCAAGAAGAAGTAGTAGTTGTCTCGCGAGGCCTTCGCGGGATGCTGCACTACAGGTGCAGCGAAGGCTAAGGCAGCACTCCGTCAGAGCAATGCCGTCAGCGGAATTTTCACACTGCACTCTCCCTGCTAATTTGTGGATTTTTGTAGGGTGGGTCGAGGAGCTTTAGCGACGCTGACCCACCAATGTAGAAACACCCACGGAAATGGTGGGTCAGCGCGGCTGTCGCCTCTCGACCCACCCTACTTCTCTACAAGCCCAAGAAGAAGTAGTAGTTGTCTCGCGAGGCCTTCGCGGGATGCTGCACTACAGGTGCAGCGAAGGCTAAGGCAGCACTCCGTCAGGGCCTGACGGAGCTACTAGTCAGAGCTACTAGTCGGAGCCACGAGCTACTTGACGTCCATGC
>CAYUGI010000308.1:0-2418 GCA_964444105.1 uncultured Pirellulaceae bacterium | reverse complement strand
CGGAGCTACTAGTCAGAGCTACTAGTCGGAGCCACGAGCTACTTGACGTCCATGCCCCAACGTTTGACTTGGTTGTGCCAGTCCTTGCACAGGGCTTTGACTAAGAACCAGGCGTTGGCGGCGTAGCGTGGAACCATCCGGCCTGGATCACTGACCATACGGTAGAACCACTCCATGCCAATCTTCTGACACCATTTGGGGGCACGGATGGCCGTGCCAGCGACAAAGTCAAATGACGCGCCCAGTTGGATACTGACAGGCACGCCCAAACGCTTGTAGTTTTCGTGAATCCAGCGCTCGCCTTTGGGTTGACCAAATGCGACCAGCAGAATGTCAGCGCCTGAGGATTGGATTCGGTCGTCTTGCTCGGCTTGCTCTTGGTCGTTCAGCTTGCGAAAGGGTGGCGATTCCACGCCAGCGACCTGCAAGCCTGGATACTGTTTTGTAAGGCGAACCGCACATTCGGCTGCGACTCCTTCTTCGCCACCCAAGAAGTAGATACTCCAGCCCTGACGACTTGCTTCGTCTGCGAGGCGGTAGATCATTTCACTACCAGCAACTCGTTCGGGCAAACGCGTATCGCCCAAGCGGCTTCGCCAAACGATGGGTTGTCCATCGGCGACGATCAAATCGGCTTCCTCGGTGATCGTTTGCATGGAAGGTTCGTTTGCATGCAGCATCACGTAATTCAGATTAGCCGTGATGGCGTAGCTTGGCTGGCGACGCTGGATCAACTGACCAATCCGGTGAATCGATTCGCCCAGGGTGATAATGTCGAACGGCACATCCCAAATCGTGAGCTGCCTTCGAGCGATCGCTTGCCGTGGTGTCTCGGGGGCGTTCGTCGGCTCGATCACAGGGACCACGACAGGCGTGGTGGACGGTACAACAGAATTAGCTGAGAATTGATTGGGCGGGAGAGATTGCATGTTCGCGAAGCCAGAACGTTGGATTGGATAGAGAACTCGTGCGTGTCTCGCAATCAATAACGCTGACGAGACTACTGCGATGAAAGCTAGCTCCCTGGTATAGTTCGGGGCCGATACACGCGTTCTTGGTGGCTTGGGAAATCGCTGGGCTACCCGACGCTAACGATTTTGACGATTACGACGGGCGCGTCCTCGGTTGACGTACCATGGAATTGCCATGAAATTGGCCACGAAACTAATTGTGCTGACGCTTGATGCACTGACCCCATCGGCATTGGGCTGCTATGGGTCATCATGGAATTCGACGCCCACGATCGATTCGTTGGCTGCTGGCGGCTGTCTTTGGGATCGCGTGATCACTTCCAATACCGATCCTGCAAAGATCATGCAGCAATGGCTGGGCAGCAGCGGTGCCGACACCAAAGCACTTATCAGAGCTTGGAAGAAACACGGGAGCGTTGAGTTTTTAAGCGATTCGCAGGAAGCGATCTCAACCGCCGCGAAATGCGATTTTGACCAGCTCTATCAGATCGATCCTGTCGGTGATGAGATGCCAACGGAGCCCGCCGCTGAGGTCGAAGAAACCCAATTCGCGCAGTTAATCGCAGCAGCGACTGAGCGAATCAACGAAGGCGATGACTGGAGCTTGTTGTGGTTGCACAGCGATTTTTTGGCAAAGTGTTGGGACGCGCCGCGCTGGTTGATCGACTCCGAGCCGATGGATGAATTCGATGAAGAGCCGATGGACGCCGCCGAAACATTGGAAGCCGAAATGTTGGGCGCCGCGGAATCGTCGGTGGATTCACTGGAAGAATTACCCTTTGTCTTCGACACGACGAAACCGCCACAAGAACACATCGGCCAGGATGCTCACCCCGATTTGATTCCCGTCTGGATGACAACGTACGCATGCCAAGTTCGATTGGTCGACGAACTGCTGAAAGTACTCCTTGCGGCGATTGGGGACGCAGAGGTGACCATCGTTCTTGCTGGAGCGAGCGGTGAAAGCCTAGGGCAAAACGGCTGGATCGGTCATCAAGCTGGACCACTGCGAAGCTGCCACGTGAACGTCCCGCTAATTGTCAGCAAACATGGACCGCTGCGTGTCCCCCAATTGACCGGTGAAGACGAATTGACACGAATCATTCAGTGCTTGAGCGATGAAGACGCCCCGCTTGTGACACTGCGTGACTGGAGCCGTGAAGAGTCAGAAGCTTCTGGTCAGCGCACAATCACGCACCAAATTCTCTCGCAACAGGCAATCGTCACTGCCCAGTGGTTTTTTGTCGATCAAGGCGACGAGGGCTACCGGTTGTACTTGAAGCCGGACGACATCAATGACTTCAATGACATCAGCCGATTGCGAAATGATGTTGTCGAAAATTTCACGTCCGAGTCGATCGACTTCTAAACTGAGACTCGACTCAGGGCACAAAAAAACCTCGCCGACATTCATCGACGAGGTTCATTGGTTATTTTCGAGCGACAT
>CAYUGI010000307.1:0-6735 GCA_964444105.1 uncultured Pirellulaceae bacterium | reverse complement strand
ATTCATTGCGTGGTAGAAATCGTGGTATTTTAATGGCTGCACTTAGCGGAAAGCTAACAAAGAATTTGGTCCGAACCCTCGGCCCCGGTCGCCACGGAGACGGGAGCGGGCTGTACCTCGTGGTCGATCCATCCGGCGCGAGACGCTGGATTGTGCGTGTCACAGTGAAGGGCCAGCGCAACCGCGAAGGCAAGCCCCTGCGGACCGATTTCGGTCTTGGTGGTGCTGATGTCGTGACCCTCAACGAGGCGCGAGACCGGGCCTTGGAGTATCGGCGTCTCGCCAAACAGGGCATCAATCCTCGCTACAATGGACGCCAGGAAATCCCCTGCTTCGAGGAGATCGCGCGCCAGGTCCATATCGAGCGATTGCCAACATGGAAGAACCCAAAGCACGGCCAGCAATGGATCAACACGCTGGCCGAATATGCCTTCCCAAAGATTGGCCGCTTGCCGGTGTCTGAGGTCGGACAGCCGGAGGTGCTGCAAGTTCTGTTGCCCGTTTGGACCGAGAAACACGAAACGGCCAAACGACTCGCTCAGCGGATCAAAGCGGTGCTGGACGTGGCGAAATCCAAGGGCTTCAGAGACGGCGAGAACCCGGTGACAACCATCCGCGATGCCCGCGTGCTGCCGCCGGTCAAACAGAAGGTCCAGCACCATAAGGCGATGCACTGGAAGGATGTGCCAGATTTCTACGCTGAGCTAGCGACAAAGGATGCAATGGCTGCTAAGGCGCTAATGTTCACTTGTCTGACAGCCAGTCGCACCAGTGAGGTTTTGCATTCCCGATGGGAAGAGTTTGATTTCGAAGAGAGCGTATGGGCGGTTCCAGCAGAGCGAATGAAAGCGGATCAAGTACATCGTGTCCCACTGACGAGCCAGATGCTGGCGATAATCGAACCACTCAAAGCACTGCGCTCCGAAATCGTATTTGAGGGCCAGAAACGCCACAAGCCAATGAGCAATATGGCTATGTTGATGCTATTGCGTCGGATGAAAGTTGAAGGCATTACCGTCCATGGCTTTCGATCGACCTTCCGCGATTGGGCCTCGGAGCAACGTGAGATTCCTCGCGAAATCGCTGAGCTTAGCTTGGCTCACAAAGTGGGCAGCGAAGTTGAGCGTGCCTATGCTCGTTCAGACCTTTTGAATCAAAGGCGAGAGGCGATGCAAGCGTGGGCGCAGCATGTGACTTCAGCCGCGACAGGCACGGCCTAGTAGGGAAGGTACTTGTCGCCGGTTACAATCTTCACACATGTCATCAAGTCTAGCTCGTTCAGTGGGTCACCAGCTTCATGGGCTCTGGTGTAAGCCAGCGTGATACGCTCCATCTCATCCAGTGACATCTGCATGCACAAGAACTCGTCTGCCAAGTGTCGAAACGCCTCAATCGCGACTTTTGCATTAGCCATCTTAACTGCCGGTGGACTCGGAAACGGCCGACCTGTGAAGAGCTCATGAATATCCACGTTGAAGTTAGCTGCAAGTTTTCCAACAATAATTGATGGAATCGGGAGCTTCCTCGACTCATAGAGTTGATATGTCTTTCTCGAAATACCAAGAATATCAGCCAGTTGCTGCTGACTGAGGCGCTTCGCTTTACGAAGGCGCTTTACTCCAACGTCAGGCCGCATTTCTCCCTCAGCCCGTGCAATCCGATCATGTAATTCGTACTCGGCCTCCCAAGCCGCTTCTTGCTCCGGCGAGTCCGCTGCGTTCTTTAGCTTAAAATTTCCCAACGTGTCCCTCTAGCGTTTTGCGTCACATATTTCGCATTTAGGGCGATTTCGCAGCTCTAAAGAAAATTATCTTGCTCACACTACTCTCGCCTGCTCATCGTTGTCCAGTTGCATTCGATTGGATAGAATTCGTTGTCCCTCAAGCCTCATTGAAAGGCATCAATTCTAACCAAGACGGTGCGTAAATCTTGATAAGAGAGGAATGCATGACCACAAATTTCTTCAATCCTGAAACTGTTTATGTCGATAGCGACAAAGAGCTCGACCTGATTGCAAACAAGCATAAGCGAGCCCAATGGCGTCATCGCCGGGTTGGGCCGTCGTTCATCAAAATGGGCCGCAAGATCGGCTATCTGGGCGAGGATCTGAACGCCTGGATGAATGCCAACCGTGTGGAGATTCCGGTTACGACAGGAGCGGACAATTCTTCTGCCTCTGCCGGCTCATGAGGCATGAAGAAACTGCGACCGTTCAAGGAAGTGCAGCTTCAATGGCTGAGGTTGCTTCTCATGGATACTGAGCTGAGCGCGCGGGCTTTTCAGTTGGCCGCTTACATCGCGGTTTGGCGATATAATCACCAAGAAGAGAAGGCTTGGCCGTCGCATCGGCGAGTTCGGGAAGATCTCGGGCTGAAGAGCGAGAAGACAGTCCAGCGCTTGATCAAAGAACTCGATGGAAAATGGTTTGATATCAAACGCGGAAATGGCCTGAAACATTCAACCGAATACGTGCCGACCAAAGAAACGCATCTCGCAGCCCAAGAGCTGCGTGAACATGAGGAGCGCGAAAAGCCGGACAATATTGTCCGTCTTCAAGCTGCGAAAGGTGGACATTTTTGTCCAAAAACCCAGTCAAAAATGTCCCGAGATCCTAGACAAAAATGTCCGCCAAAAAAAGAGAATGAAAAAACCAAAGAAAAATACCTGAAGGCGTTTGATCTGATTGAAGAGCGGTCTGCAGGCCTGTCACGGGGCCAACCCTGTCCGGTGCCACTCTGATTGTGGTTCCTAGAGATGATCAAGAGAAGGTTCTGGCATGGAATGCATGGCTTTCTGACCGTGGGTTTCCATCGCTAAGCGGCTTGTCAATTGAAGGCGCTGGTGCCGAAGGCTCCGGTTATTTGATGCCAAGGCGATGGGTTCCGACAGCCGAGGCCGAGCAAGAGATGATTGCAGTTTATGTGCGTTGGGCGATGGATCAAAGGGTGGGGAGTTGAGGCGGTGAGTTGTAATTCAAGTCGAAAGTCGTTTGGCATCCGCTGCAGTTTCTGCGGCACCGTCGCCGAAAGCTGGCATGCGAAGTTTCGCCAACAAGCGCCAGCCGGAGCCACTATCGGGATGGCATCTTGCAATTGTGGAAAAACTTCCGTCGACGCCAGCGAAGTTCCTGGCAAGGGGCGTCTTATGGTCAGCAAGCCGGAAGATGGTCAGCAATGATGCCAGCACAGTTCGACGCAGTTAAAACCCATTGGTCAACACCAGCAAAACTCATCCAGACCTCGCCCAACGTAAGGCAGGGGAGGGATGGGTTTTGCGCCGACCGGAGGACGGCAGGCAAAGATCAGAATGATCTGCGCAGGCGAAGCCGGAGTGGGATCGAAGGGGCACCCTCGACCGCTCTTTTTAGGATAGCCAACGGCGGGATGAAAAAGGGTAAGCGGGTTACTCTTTTTCAAAAGAGTAACAGAAAAGCGGGTTTCAGCTGTGGGTAAGTCGGGAGCTGCTCGGGTCAAAGCTCACGATGCAGCCTATGGCGCGGCCATGCAGGAACATGAAGAACGTAACGACCAAGCCGGTATGCGCCGCAGCATACGAGATGCCCGCCCATACGTCTATTCGCCATATGTGGGGCCCAACGCACCTGATCCGTCTGCAGAAACAGCCAAGGAACGGTCGACTGATAAGGACGTTCGTATCGATCAAATCCGGTCGCTCATCGAGGAAAAGCCGAAAGACCGGAAGTTTACGATTATGGATGCCTGCGTTGCGCACGTGGCGGGTGCAAAAAAGAACGCCGGTGCCAAAAAGGAATTTCTGCATGGCTTTATGCAGTTCCCGACGGACTTCAAGACGACAGATCACAACCAGCGCATGATGCTCGCCATCGCAGTTGATTTCGTCAACGAGACCTACGGTGGTAACGCCGTTTTCCATGCGCGGATCGATCGTGATGAAAAAGGGCAACATGGTGTCGATGTCTTCTTCGCCCCCCGATATGAGAAGCACACAGCCTCCAAAGGCACAGAGCAATGGGTTTCGCTTTCAAAGTTCTCGAAAGACAACGCCCGTACCCGCTACGGCAAGCGGCAGAAGGAAGAAAAGGACAAGAAGACGAATAAACTTGAGCCAGTCTTCGATGATGATGGCGAACGCGTAATGGTCTGGAACGACGCGGCTGAGTTTCAGGGGCGGGCCCTTCAAGACGCTTGGTTTGAGCATCTGAAGGCGCATGTAGGTGACAAGTATGAGATTGAACGCGGCAGACAAAAGAAGGGCCGAGACCCTGATCGTCTATCGCCTGAGGATTATGCAGCGGAACAGGAGCAGAAAAAATTGATGGCCGAGGTAGAGCGTCAGCTTCAAGCTGAAGAACCTGATTTTGATCCAGAGGATTGTCACCAGCGGGTTGCGACGAGAATTATTGAGAAGGCAAGCGAGCGGGCTATCGATGATGCAAAAGCGGACGCTGCTGCCATCACCGAAACCTATCTTTACTCGAAGGCTCAAGATTTCCATGTAATGAAGCAGGAAAATGAAAGGCTCAATGCCGAAACCAAGCGCCTAGGTGGGATTGTTCGCCAGCTCCTTGAGGTGCTGAAGACGGTGCTTCCTAGACAGCTGATGGCGACAGTTCGAAACGTATTTGACAAAAAGTGGGCGGCGACATCCCCTGAGGGCGAACCATTCGATTGGGGTGAAAAACCAAAGTCCAAAGCAATCAAAGTCCATTCGTCAGCACCGGGACTCTGACGGAGCGCTATGGCTTGGTACGAAAACTTCGCGTATCGATAGCACAAATGCCATTTTTGAGAAGTCGTTATGTTTCAAGTTGATCGCCCCAAAAACAAGCTCCGCCGCCTTGAAGAACGCCGGTTCACAGACCTTCAGCTTCGGGAGCGTGAACACCTTCAGGAATGGTTGGCAGACATGCCTGAGGCTTTGGGGGAAGAACTGCTGATCATCCAGAAGGAATTTGACGGTTTTGCGGACACCCGTGAGCGCCTCGATCTGCTGGCGCTTGATAAAGATGGGCAGCTGGTCGTTATCGAAAACAAGTTGGACGACTCTGGACGGGATGTCGTTTGGCAGGCGATCAAGTATGCGGCGTACTGTTCGAGCCTGAAGAAGGCCGAGATCATCGACATCTTCCAGCAGTATCTTGATCGATACTGCGGCGGCGGGAATGCCACTGCGCTGATTTGCGAGTTTCTGGATGAGGAAGAACTCGACTCTGTGGTCCTAAACCCCGGCAACCATCAACGGGTCATGTTCATCGCCGCCAATTTCCGCAAGGAGGTGACATCTACTGTAATGTGGCTGCTTGGTCATGGCGTGAACGCTCAGTGCTTCCGAGTGGTGCCCTACACCTTCGGTGAGGAGCTGTTCGTTGATCTTCAGCAGATCATCCCTACGCCAGAGGCCGCCGACTTCATGATTGGGATGGCGACCAAAGAAACCGAGGAAAAGACCGCTCAGGGCGCACAGAGGCGTAGCCACAAGCTGCGGCTGGAATTCTGGGAACAGACCTTGGAGGCTTTGCGAGAACGCGGCTTGCCGCGATACCAGAATATCAATCCGACGAAGGACCACTGGTTGAGCTGCGGTACCGGCGTCTCTGGCTGCGCCTACAGCTTGATTTTCGGCAAGGGCGAAGCCCGCGTGGAGTTGGTTTTGCAGCGAAGCTCGAAGGACGAAAACAAGTGGGTTTTTGACCAGCTCGCCAAAGAACGCGAGGAGATCGATGCCACTTTCGGAGAGCCGCTTGATTGGCGGCGAATGGAAGATCGGAAATCTAGTCGGATACAGTATGCGGCTGTTTTCGACGGCTTCAATCGAGAGAGTTGGCCGGAAATGATTACATGGCTGGGTGATCATATCGAGAAGCTGGATGCGGCGTTGGGCGAACGCTTGTTGGAGCTGAACCCCCGGCTTAAGTCTGGCGAAGCGGTCAGCTAGACGCCTTGCCAATTCTTCCCCTGCCATCGAAAGGGCGATGTCAGGATCGGCAAGGCTGTGTCATACCATCGCCTCCGCGTCGGTCCAATTAGGGTTCACTGGCAGGTCGCGTGCTCGAGCCTCGACTTCTTCGATCGTTACTGGCGCGTAGTCCCAGACATCGACGCCCACATTCACGGAATTCCGGCTTCCTAGCCAATTGTTGTGAACATGCCCGAAAAGCTGCAAAGCGCCTCGCCGCGAGTGGTTCCAGGTGACCATTGGATAGTGGCATAGCGTGTTGTTCTGTTTTAGCGAGCCGTCTCTGACCTCAGCCAGATTCTGTACCGATGTCCAAGGCAAGTCTAGGATTGGTTGTGCGTCGTGATTGCCAACAACTAGGTGTCGCTTGATGCAGGGAATTTTGCCAAAGAGGTAGGACAGGTAAAAACGGTCTTTTGCCCTTGGGCCAAAGGCAAAATCTCCCAAAATCCAAAGTTCGTCGCCCCGCTTTAGGCGTTTCCGCATATTCTTCAGAAGAGTGGTGTCCATATCTTCGACCGTCTTGAATGGGCGGTCGCAGAACTCGATTACATTCTCATGGCCGAAATGCAGGGCAGCTGTATACCAGATTGTCATTTTGACGCCTCAGTGTTTGTAGGAAGCACAGGAAGCTACAGGTTCAGGTAATACCAAAACGAGCGCGTTCAGAATGGGGCAGTCGCTTACCATCTCTTGGGTCCATCACGATGCCTGTGTTGATGTAGAACTGACGGGCCCGTTCGTTGATGTCCTCGATGCTGCCATAGGGATGTTGTGGTCTATCATCAAGCTTCAGAT
>CAYUGI010000306.1:0-6759 GCA_964444105.1 uncultured Pirellulaceae bacterium | reverse complement strand
TAAACGGCCTGTTCATTGAAACCCCTCATCCCGGCCAGTGAGGTTTCATCCGTTTTTGATGCAGCTGCAAGGACAAAGCCGATAGGACCTGACGGATTAGAGCGGAGAATTCAGCTTGAGCGAACAGCCCCCCTCAGCACTTGTGTCATCCGACGAAGCCGTTGAACTGCGAAAAACGCACTACAACGCGACGATTATTGAGCGTATCGATCACAACGACGACTTGGCCCGATTTCGCGTCCGCCCCGACAATGGCGTACCTGACTTTCTCCCCGGGCAATATGTCACGTTGGGACTGGGTAACTGGGAACCTCGACTCGAAGACACGCAAAAGGAAGAGCTTCCCGATAAAAAGCTGCGCCGCATCGCACAACGGGCCTATTCGATTTCCTGCCCGCTGGTGGGGACCGATGACAAAGTCGCGCCGATTGATTCGATCGACTACATGGAGTTTTATGTCACTCTGGTTCGTCGTGCTGACTCACCAGACAAAAAGCCACCCTCGCTGACGCCACGCTTGTTCAACATTGGCGTCGGTGATCGCTTGATGATCGGCAAAAAAATCACGGGTCACTACACGCTGGGCAACGATGTTGGCCCCGACGACACCGTGCTGATGCTTGGCACGGGAACAGGTGAAGCTCCCCACAATGCGATGACCGCAACACTGATTGCCAAAGGTCATCGCGGCCGAATCGCCAATGTGACGACTGTCCGCCACGCAGCTGACTTGGCGTACCAGCAAGAGCACCAAGCGTTGATGAAACAGCACGATCAATATCGCTACGTTCCGTACACAACTCGTGATCCCGAAAACATAAACGCCTCGCACCCCAACTTTGTTGGTAAACGTTATCTCCAAGAATTGTTCACGTCGGGAGATTTAGCCAAAGCGGTCGATGACCCGCTGAATCCATCGAGTACTCATGTGTTTTTGTGCGGCAACCCGTCAATGATTGGGTTCGTGCCACCTGGTGCGGATCCGCCTTCGTCGCCCGGAATGCTCCCCCTCCTTCGTGAGGCAGGCTTTAGCGACGAATCGGATTGCACGGGCCCTGGCTGCATACGATTTGAAAAGTATTGGTAGGCAGTCGTCCACCGAAGCTATCAATTCGCTGCGGCAAAAGATAAAACATGGCAGTAGCGTGTCCCCAGTTCCCGCGTCGTGTTAATTCATGACTCCCTGAAATGGGCGACCAATGCAGCTTTTCCAAACGACAACTTGCTAATCAAAAAGGCCGATTTAATGGACTTATCCAATACCATTGCTTTGATTCTCGGTGGTGGACAAGGCACACGCCTGTTTCCACTGACCAAGATCCGTGCGAAGCCTGCCGTCCCTTTGGCCGCCAAGTATCGCTTGATTGATATTCCAATCAGTAACTGCATCAACAGCGGCTTGAATCGCGTCTACGTTCTGACCCAGTTTCTCTCGGTCAGCCTTCACCGCCACCTCCGCCAGACCTATTCGTTTGATCATTTCAATGGCGGCTTCGTCGAATTACTCGCTGCTCAGCAAACGGTCGAAAAAGGCACCGACTGGTATCAGGGCACGGCGGATGCTGTTCGCAAAAACCTGCGATACATTGAACAACCTTGGGTAGAGCACGTCTTGATTCTCTCCGGCGACCAACTGTACCGGATGGACTTCGCCGACATGATGCGTTCGCACATCGAAGCGGATGCGGCTGCAACGATCGCAGGAATCCCAGTGTCGCGGAAAGATGCGTCTGCACTGGGCATCATGCAGATCGACGAATCGGGCCGCGTCAATGGCTTTGTCGAAAAGCCTCAAACCGAAGAAGAGATTGCCAAGGTTCGGATGGATCCTGAATGGATCGACGCCCGAGGGATCGACAGCAAAGGCCGTGACTGCTTGGCCAGCATGGGACTTTATATCTTCAAGAAAGATGTGATGGTCGACTTGCTAACCAAAACCGACCACGAAGACTTCGGTAAGGAAGTGTTCCCCCAAGCCATCAAGTCGCACAAAGTTCAAGTTCACTTGTTTGATGGTTACTGGGAAGATATCGGAACCATCCGAGCGTTCTACGAAGCCAACTTGGCATTGGCAAGCGAGAACGCACCGTTTGACATTCGCAACCGCGAAGCACCCATCTTTTCGCGTCCGCGATTCCTACCACCCACGATCATGGCGGGCGGCAATATCCAAGGAAGTTTGATCGCGGATGGTTGCAAAATCGGCAAGAATGTCACGATCAAGAACAGCGTGATTGGGCTACGAACCGTGATCGGCGACAACTGCGTGATCGAAAACAGCGTCGTCATGGGGGCTGACTACATCGAACATGATGAACACCTTTCCGACGGACAGATCCCTGTCGGCATTGGCAAAGACAGCGTGATCTCTGGTGCGATCTTGGACAAAAATTGCCGCGTCGGAAAAGGCGTCAAAATCACGAATGCGGCGGGCACGCAGACGCTGGGTGAAGATGAACCCTATCAAATCCGCGATGGCATCTCGATCGTCATCAAGAACGGACAAATACACGATGGCTTCGAGAACTAGCGTTTAGCCGCCTCGTCTAACAGACTAATGAATCCGCGTCGGGAAGTTCCCGCCGCGGATTTTTGCTTTCGGTACACTGAGCCTCAGTGATCGGCAAGATCGCTCCCTCCATCCTAGAAACCCGTCGTTATGTATTACCGGCTCTACGCATTTGTTTTCCTTTGCCCAATATTGCTCAGTAACGCCTCGAACTGTTCGGCTGACGATGCCTACCGATTGGCGATGGAAGGCCGCAGACTGACGCCCGAGGCGGTTCTGTCACTTGAAGACGCGATAACGAAGAACCCTCAGGACATCGATTCGCGAACCATCCTGCTTGGCTACTATTTTTCGAATCGCAGCTTTTCGAATAGCAGCCGCGAGGCTAATGCAAAGAGTGCCAAACGCAAACACATCCTTTGGCTGGTCCGCAAAGCACCTGAAGCTTCTGTTTTGGCAACGCCGTACAGCGAAATCGACCCGACGTTTGACGCCGAAGGCTATTCGCAGATCAAGGCAGCATGGCTGGAGCACGCCAACATCGAAAACCCTGACCTGGCAGCACTCAAAGGTGCAGCCCAATTTCTGTTGCAAAACGATCGAGACGTCGCTGAAAAACTGCTCATCAAAGGCCAACGACTCGATACTCAAAATCCACAGTGGCCGAAGTCGCTCGGCCAGCTATACAAGCTAAATATGTCTCGAGTGAAGGAACCCGCCAAACGCAAGCAGATGGCCGAGAAAGCGTTTCGCCAATACAAGCTTGCTTACGACGCTTCGGATGACAGCAACCAGCAAGCGATGCTTACCGACATGGCTAAAACAGCCTTGGATGCGGAGCGAATCGAACTGGCAAAGAAGTACGCTAAGGAAATGCTAGACGCGAGTGAACAAGCAAGCTGGAACGCAGGCAATTTGGTTCACCACGGACACCTTATCCTGGGCCGAATCGCCCTTTCGCAAGATGAACTCGCCGAAGCAAAATCACACCTGCTCAGCGCCGGAAAAACAAACGGTTCACCTCAGCTCAATACCTTTGGCCCGAACATGGTCCTGGCAAAAGAGTTCCTCGAGAAGGGCGAAACTGACGTCGTCTTAAAGTACTTCCAACAGTGCAAGAAGTTCTGAAGGTTAGGCCATGACCGTCTGGACAAGTGGAGCAAGGAAGTGAAAGCCGATATCACTCCCAACTTCGGTGGCAGCCTGCTGCACTAAAAGTGCGGCACTACGTCGAAACTTCTAGATACCTGATCGATGAAAGTCAAAGTCGCGGAAAATTCTACCGAGCATCTGCGGTTGCGAATGACGACCACTGCCCCATGGATCATGATCTTCTCGGGTGTTGCGTTCGCGTTGGCAGGTCCTCTGGTTGTTTGGTTGCTTGGACAAGTGACTGTCATTGCAATTCAAGACGAAGAACTTGTTTGCCGCGAAAGCCTCATTGGAAAATTTTTCCACGCTGAGACATCAACGCCTATTGCAGACATCAGCAAGGTTGGAACTCAGGTTTTCAACCACGTCGGCCCTACTTTGGAAGTGACGGTTTTTGCTAGAAAAACGTCATACCCGATTCACCTTGCCAGTTTAGATGGTGACAAAAAAATTGAACTGGCCGCTCGTATTGACCAGTCGCTTCGTAGCGGAACGGGGTTCTACTACCAGTCGGGAATGGCAATGGTGTGGACCAGCTTGGCATTAGCCGCATTACTAACTAGCGTCGGCTTCTACTGCTTGGCCTGTTTGCAGACGTCTCGCATTTACGCTGACCGATCAGTCAACATGCTAAAAATAGCGATATCGTTCTGGCTGTTGCCGATCACAAGACGCCGCGATATCGAAATTGACCAGATAAAGAATGTCGAAATCCGTGAGTCAACGTTTCGCGGACGAACAACCGCGACCAGCTACCGCGTTGTTTTGCATACCCAACAAAGCAACCCAATCGCCCTGTCCTCTGGTCCCATGTTTACTGAAGACTCTAGTGAGCAGGTATGCCACCTGCTGGAAATGTGGCTGAATCAATCAAAGAGTAAAAAGCGAAAAAGAAATCCCGGCGGCAGACGCCGCAAGCAAGATTAGCAGTTCAGATAAGTGTCGAGAATCGCGAGACAGAGAAACCCGGATCATGCGTATCGTTCTGGGTGGCTTTCTTAGGCAGGCAATCTGCCCGAACCCTTATCCCCCCACGGCAATTCCAATCGATCCAGTACTGATAGAGCCCCGCGCATGAAACGTATGCCCCCCTTCGTCTTGGCAATTACCCTACTCGCTGCACCGCAGATCGGCGCGGACGAACCCATGAACATAGCTCCGCTAGTAGACGGCGGACGAGCCCCACGAAGCGCCGTCGCCCACTTCGTCTCGGGACCGTTGGCGACGCCCGAACCGCGTTCTGCTTGCCCAGTGCTGAAGAATCGCAAGAGTCCGAAGATTGCGGTTTACACGCGTGATGCCACGCCGGGCGTGATCAAACTGGCCAAAGCAGTCGACCAGATCATCGCCGGCAAACCTGAATTGAAGTGGTCATTCTTGTTCGTCTCGCACGAAAATGCCCCGCGTCCCAGTGAAGAGCAATTCAAAACACAGCTCGCAAAACTGAAACGGATTGCCAGCGACGAACAGATTTCTCATCTATCGATTGGGCTGCTTGAACGCGGCCCTGAGCTCGGCGAAAAAGTCCTCCGCAAACAAAGTCTCGGCTTTCTAAAAGAGGACCAAACCGCCATCGCATTGATCTACCGCTCACCAGACCCAAAAATGAGAAGCTTCCTAATGACGGGCGTGCAGTACGCATCATCTGACAAATTGACGACCGAATCTATCGATCAGCTCATCACAAAACTGAAAGCGTCTCTTGCAAAAGTGGAAGGTGACTTTCCGGGCACTGAGTGACCCAAATGCTGACTATGTTTTATGGGGTAGCCACTTGCATCGAACCAGGATTTTGTCGCCAACTTGGCTACAGCACAGTCTCGAATTGCGCCGGGGGAGCAGCGCTGTCGCGCTAAATCTGCTAGATCAAGAAGAGCGGTTTCCAAACAAATCGGATTGGGCTTGGACGGTGGGGGTAATTTGCATTGAGTGCGTGGACCGAGAGAGCCGAGAAGGAGTGCGAGGAGATTGAGATCTTCAGTATCGCGTCTTGCGATGCTTGAAGGTGCTCGCAACGAAAAACGCCGCTGGCTCGGCTGAACCAACGGCGTTGTATTGTGCGAATCGTTTGGCGAGACACGCCTACTTCAGGATCATATCCTCGACGGTTTTGCCGCCGGGGATCATGGGAAGGACGTGCTCTTGGTACGGGACTTCGACGTCTAGAACGTAGGGGCCTTTGTGCTCGATCATTTCTCGGATCGCGCCTTCGAGGTCGCCTTTCTTTTTGATCGATGCGGCTCCGCAGCCGTAGCCTTGGGCGATCTTGACGAAGTCCGGGTAGCGAGCTTCGGCGTACTTGAAACGATCAACCTTGCTCTTGCCGGATGCTTCTTCGTGCGAGATTGGGCCTAGATAAGTGTGGGCTCGGTTGCCATCCATGAAACGATCTTCCCACTGAACCACCATGCCAAGGTGCTGGTTGTTCAACAAGAACACTTTCACTGGTAGTTCTTCACAGAAACACGTTGCCAACTCTTGCACGTTCATCTGGAAACTTCCGTCCCCATCGATATCAATGACCAATGAGTTTGGCAGTGCGGCCTGCACACCCATGGCGGCTGGTAGACCGAAGCCCATCGTGCCGAGACCGGAACTGGAGTGCCACGTGCGCGGCTTGCGGAACTTGTAAAACTGAGCGGCCCACATTTGGTGCTGGCCCACGCCGACGGTGATCTGCGTGTCCATGTCGGCAGTGATGTCGCTGAGCGTCTTGATGGCATGCTGCTGGAGAATCCCGTCGAAGTTCTCGTCGTAGGCGAACGGATGTTTGGCCTTCAGCTTCACGCAGTGTTCTTGCCAGTCCGAGATTTCGGGCTTCTGAACAACCTTGTTCATCTCCGTCAGGAACTGCTTCACATCGCCGCGAACAGGAATGTGCGCTTCCTTGTTCTTGTTCAGTTCACTGCCGTCGATGTCGACGTGGATGATTTTGGCATCTTTGGCAAACGCTTCGACTTTGCCCGTCACGCGGTCGTCGAAACGAACGCCCAATGCGATCAACAAATCACAATCGCGAACGGCGTAGTTGGCGTAGGCGGCACCGTGCATGCCCAACCAATCCATGCTGTGTTCGTGTTCTGGCGGAACGGCACCGA
>CAYUGI010000305.1:0-6796 GCA_964444105.1 uncultured Pirellulaceae bacterium | reverse complement strand
CCCGCCAAGGGCCTGGCGGGACAACTAGCTACGCCGTCCCATTGGGATTGAAGTACTGCGGTTCGTTGCCTTCTTTCCACTTGATATTGCAGCCAAGTGAAGCGATCTGTTTTTCGCTGGGTGATTCGCCTGTGATCACCGCATCGATCGCGGCCCGTAAATCTTCGCCCGTCACTGGCACAGGTGGGTCAGCCTTCGGGCGGCTGGAATCCAGTTGTCCTCGGTAAACCAAATTCATCTCGCCATCGAACAAGAAGAAGTCCGGCGTGCAGGCCGCGGCGTACGCTTGGGCAACGCTTTGGTCGCCATCAAATAAGTACTCAAACGCGTAGCCACGCTGGGCTTTTTCCTTCGCCATCGCTTCGGGCGAATCATCGGGATACTTGTCTGCGTCGTTACTGCTGATCGCGATCACACCGACATCCTTCGCCATGTAATCGTCCGCCAAAACTTTCAGCTGGTCGGCGACGTGTTTGACGTACGGGCAGTGATTGCAAATGAACATCACCAAGACGGCTTTCTTATCAGCGTAGTCGCTTAACGAAACCGATTGTCCCTCTGGATTGGGAAGCGAAAAATCGGGAGCTTTCGTGCCAAGCGGCAACATCGTGCTTAAAGTGCGTACCATCGAATCAGAAACCTGTGCGTGAATGAAAACGTACGAGAGAGCTTTTCGGAATGATTGAATCAGCCGTTGGCGTTGGCCACGGGCCTGTTTCCAATCTTGCCAATCCGCGATGGGCAAGATAGGCGGACGGCACGGCGGAGCGTGCCTGCTACGCTACTTTTTCAGCTGGTCAAGCAACCTGCCGGGACTGCCCATCGCGTGGTAGCCACCATCGACGTGCAGGATTTCGCCGCTGATTCCATCACTCATCGAACTGAGCAAGAACGCGCCAGTGCGACCCACTTCATCGTGAGTCACGTTGCGGCCCATCGGGGCCATGTGCTCGTACATCGACAGCATTTCTTCAACACCTGCCGCTCGCCCAGCAAGGGTACGAATCGGACCAGCCGACAGAGCATTCACGCGAACGCCCTGCGGTCCCATGTCATAGGCCAAGTAGCGAACCGTCGCGTCCAGGGCAGCTTTGCAAATACCCATCACGTTATAGCCCGGCACACATTTTTCGCCGCCGAAATATGTCATTGTCGCGATGGCTGCGCCGGGATTCAGCAATGGTTTTGCCGCAGCGGTGCATGCCAGCAGCGTGTAGACGCTTACGTCCATGGCCAGCTTGAAACCGTCCCGGCTGGTGTCGACCGTGTCGCCTTTCAAGTCCTCGCGGTCAGCAAATGCCATCGAGTGCAGCATGAAATCGATTTTGCCGAATTCCTTGGCCGTGTGGTCAAACGCCGACTTGATGTCCTCGTCCTTCGAAGCGTCCATCGGGATCAAAAATTTGGCGTTTTCGTATTTATCCGTCAGCTGCGAAACGCGGCGACGATTCCGTTGCCGCTCGTCGTCGGGGCGATCGGGCAAATGGGTAAATCCGCACTCACCACCCGCATCCATGATCTGCTTGGCGATGGCCCAAGCGATTGAGTGATCGTTGGCTACACCTAGGATAAGCCCCTTTTTTCCTTCAAATTGCATCTGAACTAATTCCTCGCGGGATCATGGCATCAAGATTCGTGTCACACTGTCGGTCGCACAACATACCGCTAAACAGCCTGCCGCGTCTATTTGCCTAAGTGGAACCAACGAAGTGATGGCCGAAGCATCTGACGTGAACCCTTCCGTAGCCACTGAGATCTTGCAGATTTTGCAGCAAGGGCTCTCGCGTGAGCAGTTTCGCACCACTGCCCTGCCCCTCTTGCTGCGTCTGATCACTGGCGAAGACAGCGACGGTTCGGCCCCGGTTGGTGGCATTGTCCGCCAAGTTGAATCGCAGTGGCAGACCGATCTGTGGGTCGGCAAGTCCCAGGCACTGCCCGAAGACCAAATCAGCGATGCGATTGATCGCTCCAACGTGATTCTGACGAAAGAGTGGTGCGTTGCACCGTTAACAGTTGATAACAGTGACGACGATCTTCCACTGTCAATGGCGACGGCATCCGCATTGGTTGTTCGCCTCGTCGCGAAAGCACCAACTGAGTCAACGATCCGGTGGGCCGCGCAGCTAGCCGCCAACGCCTTGTCACGAATCGATCAACGTGACCGCCGCATGCGTCGCATCGAACAGCTGAGCGCTGTATTGAATGCAGCCGCGGACTGGCAACGACTGGACGATGACGAAAAGCTCCTCCACGCCATTGCCGACACTGCGACCGAACTGCTCGACTGCGAACGCGCCAGCATTTTTCTTTGGGACAAACGACGAAAGAAGCTCATCGGTCGTCCAGCACTGGGTATCGAAGGTGGCGTCCTGGAAGTCGATGACAGTGTTGGCATCGTCGGCGAAGTCCTCAGCACGGGCGAACCCAAACTCTGGAGCGCGAGCGCAGATGATGAAGCGCGTATCAACCGAAAAGTCGACAAGAAAACCGAATTCCAAACCAACTCGCTGTTGGCAGTGCCCATGCAAGGCGGGCATCGCGGTGATGTGATTGGCGTGTTCGAAGCGATCAACCATAACAATGGATCCTTCGGCGCCTTCGACGCGGCTGTGTTGGCTGACCTAGCAACGCATGCATCCGTCGCGATCGAAGGACTCCGTGCTCGTCGCTCGCTCGCGAAATCCCGTGACCGCTTGGTCGATGACGCCGCCTCGGCAACCAAGTTGATTGGGGATCATCCTTCGATTCAGTCGGTTCGCACCAGTGCGGGAAAAGTTGCGAAAACAGATTTGTCCGTGTTGATTCTTGGCAAGAATGGAACGGGCAAAGAAGTCTTGGCACAGCACGTTCATTACGAAAGCAATCGACGCAGCGGCCCCTTCATTGCTGTGAACTGCGCCGCGTTGGTCGAATCGCTTCTGGAAAGCGAATTGTTTGGCCACGAAAAAGGCGCCTTCACGGATGCCAACCAAACACGAGTTGGTAAGTTTGAATTGGCCAATGGCGGCACGTTGTTCTTGGACGAAGTTGGCGACATGAGTCCCGGCGGTCAAGCAAAGCTGCTTCGCGTGTTGGAAGAGAAAGTCGTCGTCCGAGTTGGCGGGTCGCAAACGATCCCCGTCGATGTCCGCGTGATCGCGGCGACCAATCAGCCGCTGGAGCAATTGATCGTCGAACGTCGTTTTCGTGAAGACCTTTTCTTTCGGCTCAACGTGGTGTCACTGACGCTACCGTCACTCCACGAACGTGGTGAAGACGTTCTGCTGTTGGCGGAGCATTTCATACAGCATTTCTGCTACCACATTGGCCGGCAGATTCCGACGTTGGACGCGTCAGCTCGCAAAGCCATGTTGTCCCATCCTTGGCCGGGTAACGTGCGTGAACTGCGCAACACCATGGAACGACTCTGTTATCTCACCAGTGAAGACGTGATTACCGCAGCCGATTTATCTCTGAACACATCCGCGGCCAGTCGCATCAACCCGGCATCGGCGGGTGTTGATTCGACGCAGTTTCCAGACGAGCTCACCGATGCGACGCGGGTTTTTCAAGTCACGCACATCGAGCGAGCGATCGACCGTTCGGGCGGCAACATGACCGATGCTGCCGCTAGCTTGGGCTTACATCGATCCAACCTCTACCGCAAAATGCGTCAGCTGGACATGTCCGCCGATGAGGATTGACGAAAACCTGGTTCCCAACGGCTCTCTATTCTTACTTTGGCCTCCTCATCCCCAGCCAAAGGAATCTGACTACAACAACTGGTCACAAAACCAATGATCCAACCCAAACAAACTCGCTACGGTTCGCTCGACTGCATCGTTGTCGATGGCGGCCAAAGTCCGTCGGTCGCTGTGGTCGTCTGCCATGGTTACGGTGCACCAGGCCACGACTTGGCTGGGCTGTGCCAACCTTGGATCGAAGGTCTTGGCGATGACGCCGATCGTTTTCGGTTTGTTTTTCCCGCCGCCCCAAATTCGCTCGCTGAATTGGGCATGCCTGATGGTCGAGCTTGGTGGCCATTGAACATGGCTCGGCTAATGGAAGCCATCGAAGCCAACGCCTTCGATGAATTGCATTCGCACGAACCGCCGGGGATCAAAGAAGCCCGCAATCAACTTTGCGAGACCATCGATCTGGTCAAAAAGGAGCTCGGTGGCGAAGCAACGCCGCTCGCGCTGGGCGGCTTTTCGCAGGGAGCGATGTTGACAATGGATACGGCACTGCGTGGCACGATCGATCCACCAAAATTTCTGATGCAGTTTTCGGGGACTGTCGTTTGCGAACCACAGTGGCAAGCAGCGATGGACCGTTTGAAGAACACACATGTGTATCAATCGCATGGAACGGTCGATCCAATTTTGCCTTTTACCAGTGCTCAGCGATTACACGCACTGCTGGAAGAAGGTGAAATCGACGCAACATTCCATTCCTTCCACGGCCCCCACACGATCGCACCCGAGTCGATCGAACACACGACCGAAGTCTTGCGAGAGCTGTCGTAAACGTTGTCCCGCGAGGCCCTCGCGGGTCAGGTGATTGCTTTGCAATCGCTATCAGAATTGCACTACGTCAGGGCCTGACGTAGCAACTACACCTTCCGGATGAACTCTTCCGCGTAACTACGTACCTCTTGCCCGTTCAGCACATGCACCATTCTTAGCTGTTGAACTTGCTCATCGCTGAAAGACCCCAGCGGCACGTGGACCAATTGTTTCTTGTGCCGACTTGCCAGTCGCTTCAGCCCGCCGCCAGGTGGTAGCACTGACAAGATCGCAATTTGACGTCCTTTCGAGTGAACGCACGCCGCCGCAATAAGACGCTCTTCCAATGTCGTGGTGAAGTCCAGTCGTTTGTCCGTCCAAACATCACGGATCGGCACCGGTGGAAACAAGAACATCGCGCCTCCGTAAATACCCAGGCCGATGCCAGGTCCTACCATTTCCTTCTCGTAATTCGTGGCGAAAAAAGCCAGCGTTGATTCTTCTTTGTGTTCGGCAAACCAAGTCGTTCGCCAGGGGTACTCGCGCGGGTCCGCTGGTGAATCAAACAGCATCACGCACGCATCCAGTTTTCCGCGACTGGGCGGAACGACCTTCACGTAGATCTGTTTTTCGTACCAATGACGCAGCGTATCGCGAATATCAATGCCGTCTTTCACACTGGTCGTGAATTTTTCCGTGCGAGCCAAATCATTGCCCATGATCGCTTTGGCACGGTCAAAAACACGCGTTCGGAAGTTCTCGATACGATCGTCTTCCGGCGGATAGCTGCACTGTGTGTAAGGATTCCAGCGATACTCCCACTGCGTCTTTTCGCTTTCGCTGGGTCGACGCTGCAACTTCAGCGTGCTCCACGACATCGGTGGGCCGGGAAGTCGGTTGACCAAAGGCACAATGTCTCCATCAGGAAGTTTCGCTTGATCGATTCCCAGAGAAACGGTTTCCAAGTCGACCTGTTTGACATCGCCGCTGCGATGTGGGTACTCGTTGGCGCGTTCGGCCACGTGCAGAGCAAACTGATCGCCAAGGATCTGTTTTGCGGCGGTAACGATCGTGATTAAGTCCGGCGTCATCCGTCGATGGATCAGCGACAGATTGCGAACATACTGCAAGCACTTTGCCAAGTGCAGCGGTGTGATCCGTCTTGCGCGCCGGCGAAATTCTTTTCGGTAAGACTCACGGGACGCAATCAGCAGTTCCTTGACGCCATCGATCTGCAGGTTTTCATCTTCCTCCAGTTCGCTCCGCGCCCGCTCGTAAAGGCCAGTAATGAAAGGCAACTCGCCAAATAGAAACATCGCGGTTCGATTTTCGATCGCGAATCGCTGTGGCGAGTTTGTGTCATCATGCAGCGGCAAATCGATTTCAGCTGCCGATTCGCTGCGCGCGTTTGCGTCGCCGTGAAATAACTCGCTGTACGCTTCGCGGACCCACGGCCAGTGAAGCACACTGCACACAAACAAAACGTGTTTGTGCTGTTTCTCCAGTTGCGACAGTCTCCATGCCATATGCACCATGCGGCTGCGGGTCTGGTCGTCCGGAGGGCGAGGAATGCTCGGTAAAACGGCTGCCGCAAACTTATCGGGAGTCACTTGGCGAACGGCGAAGGGATCCGGCATCACAGTCGAAAACGGAAGGAACTTGTCCGTTTCCAAATCAACGTACGCTCGTGAAACGTGTTCCCCCATAGCTGCGCGGATCGCCATGATGACGCCTTGGCACGGATCGATTGGAACATAGCTGTGGATTAGGGCATCTTCATCATCGTCCGCGCTGGCGGATTCATTATCGTCTTCGGGTGTCCATTCGCTCGCCTGCCAATCCGGAGCTTGGAAGTCTGGCGCGGGTTGCTGAATCACAATGGAAGGACGCGGCAATTGCACAACGCCTGCTTCGACTTCTTCGCGAAAAGACTCGGGCAGCGGTACGGCCACGCAGTCAAATTCTTGTTCCAGCATCCAACGTCGGACCGTCAGCGCGAACTGTCCACTTCCATGGATGATCGGTAGCACTGAGATACGATCACCCAAACGCAACAGCTCAGGAGTGGCGACAGCGTTAGGAGCATTCAAGGGTCAGGCACTCGCGATCGACTGCGAAGGATCAAGTAAACAGCAGCATCCATTGTCCTGGAAATCAATGCTGATTTGTACCCATCGCCTGGCTCAATGTGACCGCATATCGATCTTTCTCCCAACGCGAAGCGCGAGCGGGCGGCGCGGGGGGGCGGGGCCCGCGCGGCCCGTTTTTTTTTTTTGGGGCGTGTTAACCCACCCCCCATGGGGGGGGGGGGG
>CAYUGI010000304.1:2233-6800 GCA_964444105.1 uncultured Pirellulaceae bacterium | reverse complement strand
TCCCCGAAGGCCAGTTCCTCGAAGAAGTCATCTCCCAAGGCTCCTCAAGCCAAGGCAAGTCGGTCCGCCGGCACAAAAGCGAAATCAGGCCGATCTCTGCAGGCTTCCAAGTCGTCTTCGGCGAAAAGCAAAACAGCTCAGCGCAAGAACGCTTCGCTCAATGATCGGCCGATCCCCGAGCCCAAGCCGCCCCGCGTCTCCCCTAAAACGGCTCGCATTCGCGCTCAGATGAAAAAGCGTCGCGAAGCGATTCAGAAGAACAAAGACATCTCGACCGGTACGCTGGTCGGCGGTGCCGCAGTCAAAAACGGTTCGGATCGTTCACGCGGCAATGAGCCGCACAAAGACCGCGTCATCTTGCTGGTACGCGATTCGTTTTGGTTGCAGGCGAACTGGGAAATCACGCAAGCAAGCGTCCAGCGTGCTCAGGCATCGATGTCCGAAAAGTGGCACACTGCAAAACCCTGCCTCCGTGTTCTGGCGGTCGGCAGTGTTGCCGAAAATCGTGCCGAGACAGTTGAACGCGACATCATGATCCATGGCGGCGTTGACACCTGGTACATCGATGTTCAAGACCCACCATCGCGTTACCGCGTCTTGGTCGGCTATCTGGCGGACAACGATGAGTTTTACACAATCTGTCGCAGCAACACGATTGAGACTCCGCAACCAGGCGAATGTGAACGGCTGGACGAGCACTGGCGTGACATCGCTGAAGACTATGAGCGAGTCTTCTCGCTAAGTGGCGGATATGACAGCGACTCGGGCGATTTGCGCGACGTCTTCGAAGAACGCCTTCGTCGCCCGATGCCATGCCGCGGCGACAAAGGCCAAACCGTCGCCGAGCCATCGCTGCTACGTCAGGCCAAGCTGCCATTCAGTGTTGATGCGGAGCTGATTGTGTTTGGTAAAACCGCGCCGAACTCATCGGTTACCGTCGCTCAAAAACCCGTCAAGCTTCAGCAGGACGGCTCGTTCACCGTGCGAATGCAATTGCCGGACAAACGACAGGTGTTGCCCATCACCGCCGAGAGTCGCGATGGCCTACGTCAGCGAACCACCGTCATCGCAGTCGAACGCAATACAAAAGTCATGGAAGCGGTCGAACTAGACGATCGCCTGTAAGTCAGACTGCAGAAACTCAAAAAAACGCAAAGCCCAGTCGAAAACCGGCTGGGCTTTTTCGTGACGCTGTTACACACGTTTACCAATCCAATTTTTTAGTTCACAGCGAAAGACAACCTCATGCCAACCGCACTTCAGACTTTCACGCTCGCGATTGCCGCAGCCGTTTGCCTGTTACCCGGATTCGCTCACGCCGACAAACCCACTGAGCAAGACGACTCCCAGGCGATCAACGTCTTGCTAATTACAAGCGGTTGTTGCCATGACTACGACTTCCAAGCCAAAGCCATGCAACTGGCATTTCAGCAGCGCGGCGTCAAAGCAAACTGGACCGTTGTTAACGAAGGCGGTACGGGCACTGAAGCGGAAATCGATTTCTATAAGAACGAAGACTGGGCCAAAGGTTTCGACGTCGTAGTTCACAACGAGTGCTTCGCCAAGACGACCAACGCCGACTACATCCGCAGCATTACTGCCAAGCACCACACCGGTGTCAACGCGGTCGTCATCCACTGTGCAATGCACACTTATCGCGATGCAACGATTGATGACTGGCGAGAATTCTTAGGCGTGACCAGTCGCCGGCACGACCACCAGAGCCACTACGCGGTCAACGTCAAAGCAGCGGACCACGCCATCATGAAGGGCTACCCCGATGGCGAAAAATCCGCCAAGGATGAGCTCTACATTATTGAGAAAACATGGCCCAACACGACGGTGCTCGCCACTTCCAAAAGCGAACGAGACGGGAAAGAGCACCCCGTGTTTTGGACCAACACCTACGGCAAAGCCCGCGTGTTCGGCACCACGTACGGGCACTCTAACGAAACGTTTCAAAACAAAACGTTTCTCGACACGCTCACCAATGGAACGCTCTGGGCAGCCGGAAAGTTGGCTGCCAAGAAGAAGTAGCCCGTTGTCCCGCGAGGCCCTTCGCGGGCCCGAATTATCAGTTGTCCCGCGAGGCCCTTCGCGGGCCCGAATTATCAGTTGTCCCGCGAGGCCCTTCGTGGGGCCGGCATTATCTTGCCCGACTCCGCCAGGGCCTGACGGAGCAACTGCCTGACGGACCAACTGCCGCGACTAAAGCAGATCGGCAACTGTTTCGCGTTCGCCGCGCAGTTCGCCGACGGTAGCGTCCAGCTTGGCCTTGGCGAAATCGTTGTGATCGAAACTCTGGTCAATCTTCCAAGTCTTGCCGTCGCTGGTTAGCGGGAACGAACTGATGAGCCCTTCATCGACACCGTAGCTGCCGTCACTGCAAACAGCCGCGCTGAAGGTTTCACCAGCGGGCGTTGGTGTCACGATGGCTTTGACGTTGTCGATCAATGCATTGGCAGCCGAAGCAGCGCTGGATGCACCGCGAGCTTCGATGATCGCTGCACCACGTTTCTGGACTGTCGAGATAAAATCGCCCTGCAACCAGTCCGAGTCGGTAATGACGTCGGTCGCGGCTTTGCCACCAATTTTGGCGTTGTAGAAATCGGGATACTGCGTCGCCGAGTGGTTTCCCCAAATCGTCATGTTCTTGACGTCGGCGACCGGCACGCCAGCCTTGTTGGCCAACTGCGACATCGCACGATTTTGATCCAACATCGTCATCGCGTACCAACGGTCCTTGGGTACGTCTTTGGCGTTGTTCATGGCGATCAAGCAATTTGTATTGCAAGGGTTGCCCACCACGACGACGCGAACGTCTGACGCGGCGGCTTCTTGAATCGCACGACCGGTGTTAGTGAAAATCGGGCCATTGATTTTGATCAAATCGCCACGCTCCATGCCTTTGCCACGCGGCACGCTGCCGACGCAGAGGACAAAGTTGCAATCGCGGAACCCATCGTTCAAGTGATCCGTGTCCGCTTTGACAACACCAGCGAGTGTTGGGAAAGCACAGTCATCCAGTTCCATGTGAACTCCGTCCAGCGCGCCCAGGGCGGGCGGGATTTCGACGAAGTGAAGAATGACTGGCTGATCGGGTCCGAAGACTTGCCCCGAAGCGATTCGGAAAACAAGGGCATAGCCGATTTGGCCTGCAGCACCAGTGACAGCGACGCGGATAGGAGCTTTCATGAGATCAAGTACGAGTGGGTGGACGACGGACCGCAAAACAACTGCGTTTTGCACCTCGTGTATCGTCTCGCAGTGACCTGCGTGGTCAAGAGGGGGGCGAAGAACGGAATTAGAAGGACCCAGAAAAGAAGTGCCCCGAAAAACCGTCGGTTGCCTTTAATAAGCCGTCAACGAGTGTCGCGTGGCAACTCAATTCGCTGCGACTCGCGATCCTTGCGGATTTGTCGCACTTCCTTGTCTTCGCGATTGACGAACCGCGACCAAATCATCACCAACAAAAGTCCGCCGACGATACCGATCGCTGCGATGTAGCCAAACACCTCCGCACCCAGGCCGCTGGGGCCTACGGATCGCCGATCGGTCATTTTTGCGACGATCAAAAGAGGTCCCACTTGGTCCCCCCCACCGCGACGCTGCATAAAGTCCGACGAATAACTCCACAAGCGAAAGAAGAAGCCTTCCATCTGAACTGGACGGGAAATCATTGCCGTCACCGCATCGGCCCCTTCCTGCTGCCGGATCGCGTCGCGAAGAAACCCCGGCAGCTCCGTCATCGCAAGTGACACCGGATAGGTTCCGTCGAAAAGGATGGGGTCGCCGACATCGTCACCCTCACTCGCTTCGGGGCGAGGGACGCGAATCACGGTTCCACCTAAATCCCCATTAGCATCGATCTGAAAGTAATGGTCGCTACCAATTTCTTTCTGCCGCTGAATATCTGTCACAGCAACTTGAGTGACGCGAACGATGTTCAGTCGCATGCGAACCCAATCCCCCGTGTGCTCCTGCGGCTGTGTCAGCAGGTCAATCGGCTCAATCCAGTTTGGTTCGGCCTGGGCTGCCGCTGGCGAACGACCGATATCCTTACTGACGGCCAGCAATTGATAGAAAGCATCGTTGTCTTCGGCCGTGAGCGGTTTCTTATTTCGGTCCGCAACACGCGCAAGCTCGCTGACATCGACCCCGGCTCCCGATAGCAATCGCCACCCCGGGCTCGTTGGTGTTTTGGGATACCACTTAAGCGGCGTCGATACCATCGCTGGCTCGTCGGTATCTTCCTCGATCAAAATACCGGTCGCTTCGATACGATCGCCTTCGCCAGCTTCTCTTGGCAGTCGCCCGGCGATCACATGGATCGTCTCCGATGCGCCTTGGTCCAGCTTGGGAACTTGGTCCAGCTTAAGAACGATGTCTTGAAAAACCTCGATCTCCAAGAACTCGACCAGCGACTCGGGCACCTTCAGCGTTCTTAACGAGACGATCGTACCTTGAACCGAGATCCCATCGCCCAGGCGTAGCGATTCCGCATCATCGGTGACAGTTCCCAGCACAGCCTTCCGGCTGACAGTTCCCAGCACAGCCTTTCGGCTGA
>CAYUGI010000304.1:0-2133 GCA_964444105.1 uncultured Pirellulaceae bacterium | reverse complement strand
CGGCTGACAGTTCCCAGCACAGCCTTTCGGCTGATGGTGTTCATTCGATACACCATCTTGGCCAGCTCACCGAAGGTTTTCGAATCGCTTGGCGGGTAAGCGGCTTCGATACGATCGACGTCGAAGCCGCTCAACAATTGAACGGCTGTTTCGCCGCGAGCAGACGCGTCTGCAAAGGCAGTCACTAAGCAGATGCAAGCAGCAAACGAAAATACGGTTTGGCGTAATCGCGAAAGAAAGGTCATGGCGTAGACACGTCGCTTTCGACAAAGGAAAGGTCTGTCGCAGGTCGGCTCGCTTGTCGCAACTCGCGAGATCGTTGAGCTAAAACCTTCGTGCGCCACATGACCAATACTGCGATCGATATCCCGGTTAAGATCGACAGCGCGATGACCCACCGCAAGTCAGACGTTCGAGCGGGCGACGCGATCGCTGTAACGTTGGGCGTCGGGTTTTCGGAAGACTGAAGGCCTTGGATTCGACCGACCACAACCGGAGCGGCGTCCGCGCCAACCTGAGATCCGTAAGCTAAGCGTTTGAAAAAACGGCCGATAATCTTGATTGCTGGACCGCGATACACATTTGCTTGACCATCAAGTTTCCCAACGCTGTCCGGAACGGCGGGCGCGATCACGACAAATGGACGATCGCCGCCCGTGCTAGGTCGCAGCCAAATCTCCCAATACTCGTCCACGCCAAACGGATTGGCTGCTGCCTCTTTTTTCGTCGCGCGGGCGACTTTTCCATCCACCAGCACACGTTGCCCAAGGTAGGTCTTGGGTTGCTGCATCAGCGGTACGACAGAAACCTTTATCGCACCGCTCTGGCTGAGTTCAGGAGCCTGATCCAGTTGTCGGTAGAAGGCATCAAAATCCGCTGATCGCCAAATCGTTCCATCGACCACGCGATCCACTGCTGCCTGATCCAAGGACCAGAGCAATGCCGTCAACCGAGCCTTGTCGGCGGGAGTAAGCGAGGCCAAATCAGAAGTTTGGCCGCTGGCTGAATCCGAGACCTCGGAATGATCTTTCGGCTTTGTCAAAATCGCCTGGAAGATTTCATCCGCCGATGCGTGTTGCTTTCCAAATCGGTCTATCGTTTCTGCCCAAGCGAAACGTTGTTCATCATCGATGCCATCGAATTGCTTGACCACATCAATCAAAGACTGAACCATCGATTCAATGACATTCACTTCGTCTCCAGCCTGCCACTGATCCAGAACGACGGTCCATTGCCGCTGCGAATTGATGTCCAAGGCTCCAGCAATCTCCGTGGCCGTTGCCCGAGCTTCGGCCGTGAAGACGGGATTGGTGTCAATCGATGCATTGCCTATCGAGTTGGCAACTCCCGAATCTTCCGTGGCAGCGTTTGGCTGGCCACCCTCATTGTGCCTGCTCGCTAGTGCAGTCGCCGTGGTGTTACCCCCCCCCGGACTATTGCCGGCGCGATCGCCAAAAAAAGTCTCGTAGAGGGCGACGTCCCCGGCTTGTTGCATCACAACGACCACCAGAGCGAGCGCAACACCGAGGCGAATCAAGCGACGATAAGATTGTGACGACTTTGGTTGTCTGCCACGGCGGCCGTAGAGCGTTTGATCGTTAAACTGAGACGGAATTCGCATAAGAAATGCAGCAAGAACTCGCGGTGGCGCTTGAAGGACAGTAAAGATCACTTTACCCTAGTCATGACGGTCGATCGTGCCCGAAAACGCCGTAACAGAGCTTTTATTCGTAGAAGATTTGTTTCAATCGACCAGAGCGGCAAATGTCAGGATGTGATTTGTTGCAATGAATCGTGGTGACTCGCAAGTGCCCCATTTTTCATCTCCTCTGGTACCACGAACGGGACCACCCAATTTGGACCACCAAGAACGAAAACGTTCCATGCCTCTGCTTCGAAAACGTCCGTGGTCGATCGTTTCCCTGTGCGTCTTCGCTGCGTCATTATGCATCCATCAAGGCGCGGCGTTTGCTGAAGGCGAACCGGCCGAAAATTTCCTGAAGCGTCTGCGAGCTGCCAACTACTTTGACAGCGCAATTGCTTACCTGGAACGCGTTGAGAAATATCCAGGCATCGACCCTGAGTTTGTCAAAGCCATCCCGCTGGAGAAAGCACAGACGTTCATTGACTTGG
>CAYUGI010000303.1:2420-6827 GCA_964444105.1 uncultured Pirellulaceae bacterium | reverse complement strand
AGAGGGTCGTTGATGAGAGAGCAAAGAAAAGTACGCAAATGACAGATCGCATCGGATGTCTCGCGGGATCGTAAAAGGACTTGGAACGTACCGTTCGCGTGATGCAATTGGTATCTTGGCATCAGTTTAGCCCATTCGCGCGCCGTCGTAGGGCCACTAGTAAACTTTGGGGATGTAGGAATTGCAGTCAACGAATGAAACGAAGGAGTGATTGGAACGATATGGCTACGCGATATTCAGTGAAGTGCTTCCAGTCGGCGAATGCAAGCGAGTGGCCCGCGAAATCGATCCGGCAATGCACGATCCGACGCTCGTGATTCGCCAGAGTCAGCTAACGATGTTGGATGGGCTTATCGATGACTTTCAGATAACCTTGGAGTGATTCCTCGAAACTGGTGAAGTGATCTCCTGGGACAATTTCGACTGAGAGCTTCGAATCTGAAGCTGGCAACTTAAGTTCCTGTCGAAGTGGATCCGATTTGCCAAGAAACGCGAAGTGATGCCGCTGCATGTGCGGAAGGTTTCCCACCAGCAATCTTGCTTTACGCTCCGCTGCTGTGTTGTCAAACGGCACCATGTCGGCCCACTCATCGAATATTCTCTCCGTGTAGATTCCACCGCAACTGCCGGAATGCACAATCGGTACGTTGCTGCGAAGTGATAGCAGAGCAGAAGTCGCGCCGCCAACGCTGTGGCCAAATGCGTAGATGTGTTTTGAATCGACAAAGCTTTGAGTCGCCAGCCATTGGATTGCAGCTCGCGCATCGTCCACTTCGCCACACATCAATTCGAGAGTGCCAGGGTTGCCGTTCTCGCCACGCATTGCAGGGGCCATGACAACAAAACGATCTTTTGTGATTGCGAGAACGCTTTTCATGTCATCAGCGCTGAGTGTAAAGCCGCCATGTAAGAAAACGAGTCCCGGCAGAGGCTTGTCTGGACCTTTGGGTTGGTGCAGGAACGCTTTCAATCGTCGGCCGTTCGACGAGTATCTCACTTGCTGGATGTTGGGCGGCAGGGAAGTTCTTTGCCGAGTCTCTGGATTGACTTCGAAGCCGATAATGTTTGTCTGAAAACGCTCTCGCCATTGAGTGAATGTTTGGTTATTGGGAACGATTTTCCCTGGGCTGACCGGGGCGAATTCTATGTTTGACAATCGAGGCCACTGTGATTGACGCTTGATTTCGTCGGGCAGCGGTTCAAAAAGATGGGTCGTCGCGGAGCCGCCTTTCACAACGATGCAGCCGTTTCTGTCTACTTCGATCGATTCGACAGGCTCATCGATCGCGAATAGCACTTCGGCGTCTTCGCTGGTTAGGTCAGTCAAAATCACTTCACCCAGCAAATTGCCATGAAGCAATTTTCCTTCTGCATTGTCGAACAGCGTCGCCGCAGTTGCTTTCTCTATCACACGGACAGCTTCACCATTCCTTACGTCGTAAACGGTCACTTTGCCATCGGCTAGGCATGCGAGTTGCGATCCGTCGGCGGCAAAGCAGAGAGATGACGGCTTTCCCATTCCGTTGCGGATTTTGATGTTCTGTATTAGCTCACCAGTTCGAGCTCGCCAGATTTTCAAGCGGTCAAGTGCTGCACCAGCTACCAAGGCACCGTCACCGTTCACCGCGATCGCAGTGAACGATTGCGAGCGAAGAAGTGAACGGTTTCCATTCCAGCTGATATTCGAGTAAGTGTAGGCTTGGTCGGGTTTTTCCAAATTGAAAAGCTGCAAATAGCCAGTCCCGACATAGCCCGCGACGTTCCCGTCGCGACTAAGCTGCAGGCGATTCTTGCGGGTCGAGACATTATTTTCTGGCAGGTACTGTTGAAATCGCTTTGATATTCTTGCCGGGTCGGGAGCGGCTATCGAAACACGCTTGACGGAACCGGGCGTTTGAAGATCGATAAGCGTCAGCATGCGATCTTTACCGGACACAACCAAATGAGATTTCGATGACGAGAAATCCATCGCGCCTGCTCCCGCAATGCTTTGGTCCAAGAAGCCTTTGCCGGACTTGGCGTTCCAGATCTGAACTCGGTCGCTTCCATCGGTAATAGCAAAGTGCCGTCCGTCGGGTGATATCGCTACGTGTTGAGCTGATGGAGCGAGATTCTGCGACGCGATTTTTTGTGCTGGAGAGCGACCATCCAGCTGGGCCTCGACTATGTTCTTTGTTCGCCAAACACGGATGCGACCATCCAGCGCGGATGAAATGATCTGAGACTGGTCTGACGAGAATATCGCTTGCAATCCTTGAGCGCCGTGAGTCCCCAGGATTAGGCGTCGCTCGGTTTGAAGGTCCCACAAGGAAACAAGCCCAGTGCTGTCAATCGCAGCCAATTGTGTCGCGTCATTGGATAAGGCGATTGAGCAGTTAAGAAGTCCTGGGGCATGGAGTTCCAGCGTCGACTGAATCTCCGAACCGTTCCACGTCCAAACGCTGATCCCTTGGTTGTCCGATGTCGCGAACACAGGGACATCTTTGGCGGCAGAAAAAGGCTTGTCAAACGCACGGGGTACCTCGCGTCGGTCAACGATTTCGCCTGAATCAGCCTTTAGGCAAACGATAAAAGAGTGATCTGCTAGACCTTGCCACCAACCGGTCGCAGTTACCAGATCGTCACCGGGTAGAAAGCTCGCATGGGTGACATCGACTGCCAGCGGCAGTCTTGATAATCGGGGCTTTTTGATTTCCGAGGGTTCGATGTCGATCTCTAGTTTGCGAACGGCGCCGGTTTCGAGATCACCGATCACCAGTCGCGGGTAGGCACGCTTGCGATCAGGTTGGTTATCGTTGAGAAAAAGCAGTCGTTTTGAATCCGCGGAGATCGCTTGCGGAGTACCGGTCGGCAGCATGCCTTGGGCTTCGGCCGACGCCGTGTCTACTGGAACGGTCGTGACCTCATTAGATGCGACATCCAACTGCACAATCGGAGCACCAGATTGGCCGCCAATGATCAGTTTACGGTCGCGTGAGGCGATGATTCTGCGAATGTAATTTCGTCTTGGGACGACATCACGTCGCTGGGTTTTCCCCGTCTCCAAATTCAACCATGCGAAGGCGTTGGCGTCCGCGGAAACAAGCTGCGTTGGAGACACCATCACCAAAGACTCGTAGCGTCTGAGATGCCTAAACTCTTTTTCGATATTCTCGTTTCCGATCGATGGTTGAACGAATCGCCTCCGGTACCGTTTCAGCGACGTGCTTGTGACTTCGTCGCTAGCGTCAATTGAACGATTGTCGGCAAGCGTAAATTGGTATGCCGGAGTCTTTGGGGGAGCTGAAGGCTGGCGTTCTTGCTGCTTTTTAAGATTGGACTGCGGTTCCGTACGAAGGTAGATGGCTCCGCCTGCGGTCGCAGCAATGATGCAGATTAGCGCGACCACGGTCCGAGTACGCCTGTCCAACGGGTAATTTGATTTCTGAATGGACATGAGAAGACGTGTTTACTGTTCGCGAGTGGCTGAATGAAATCGTGGAAGAAGACGTGACGATCGGCGAGCATTGTAACGAAATGCCGATCGAAGGAATTGCTTCGTTGTCAGCTGTTTACGATGAAAAGCAGCTCGCCAATCACGCTTGTTGATTGATCCTCTCGCCGAGTTTTTAGAGTTGGTTGGAACCCGTGTTCGGCAGAAAGGGATTCCGTTACGATTCGCTGCTAAACAGACTCGCCGTCCAATCCTACAGCATCAACTAGGCGTCCAATGGAAGACTACAAACGCGAATTTATCGATTTCATGATGGAAGTTGGGGTTTTGACCTTTGGTGACTTCACGACCAAGAGTGGTCGTAAGACTCCCTACTTCGTCAACACAGGTCTGTACCGTAGTGGTAGTCAGCTTGAGCGATTGGGCGAGTTCTACGCCAACGCGATCCAGGCGAGTGTGGGGAAAGAGTTCGACGTGCTGTTTGGACCTGCCTACAAGGGCATTCCGCTTGTGGTGACCACCGCGATGGCGCTAAGCCGACGTGGACACGATGCAGCGTTTTGCTTTAATCGCAAGGAAGCCAAGGATCACGGGGAAGGTGGCGTACTGGTTGGCCATAAGGTCACTGCTGGCGACCGCGTGCTGATTATTGAGGACGTGACGACAGCGGGAACATCGATTCGTGAGACGGTCCCGGTGTTGAGGGCTGCTGCGGAAGTTCAACTCGCTGGGCTGGTCGTCTCGGTTGATCGTGGTGAAAGAGGCACGGGCACAAAATCAGCACTGGCGGAAGTCGGCGAAGAGTTTGAGATGCCAACGTTTTCAATCGTCAATGTTCACGAGATTCGTGAGCACGTCGATTTGGCTGCCGAAGATGATGCGCGGATGCAGGCGTATTTGGATCAATACGGCGCGTGAGTGTTAGACGCCTCTGCCAATCCGCGTGATGTAGATAGAAGATTTGGTAGAAAAAT
>CAYUGI010000303.1:0-2320 GCA_964444105.1 uncultured Pirellulaceae bacterium | reverse complement strand
AAAATTATGAGGGTAGGAAGATGTCTTCGTGTCTAGGTCAGTCAGTTAGTCTTTTGGCCTGTCAATCTTTCTACCTCCATTTTTCTACCAAGATTTCTTACGCGGGGTCGTAGGCAAGGTTAGGGCCTAACCAACGTTCGGCGTCTCGTAGCGAGAGTCCTTTGCGTTTTGCGTAGTCTTCGACCTGATCCTTGGTCATGCGATCCACGGCGAAGTACCTGGATTCGGGATGACCAAAGTACAAGCCACTGACTGCTGCACCAGGCGTCATGGCGTAGCTGCTGGTTAATTCAACGCCAGTGTTCTTTTCGGCATCAAGCAAGTCGAACAGGGTGCGTTTCTCCGTGTGATCTGGGCAGGCGGGGTAGCCAGCCGCTGGGCGAATGCCACGGTACTTCTCCGCGATCATCTCTTCCTTGCTAAGCGATTCGTCGGTTCCGAAGCCCCAGTCCTGGCGAGCCTTTTCGTGAAGCAATTCCGCAAACGCTTCGGCGAGTCGGTCGGCGACCGCTTGAACGGTAATGGCTTGTTCGTCGTCCAAGTCAGCTTTGTATTTGTTCGCTAACTCTTCCGCACCGATGCCGGCGGTGACGACAAAGCCACCGACGTAGTCTTCGCGGCCGCTATCGTGCGGCGCGATGTAATCGGCCAGTGAACGGAAGTCCTTTTGACCTTTGCGTTCCCACTGCTGCCGCAGGCAATGAAACCTGGAAAGTTCTTCGTTTCGGGACTCGTCCTTGTACACAATAATGTCATCGTTGTCGCTTGCCGCTGGCCAGAATGCGTAGGCGGCACTGGCCTTGAGTGAGCCGTCGGCGATGATTTTGTCCAGCATCTTGTTTGCGTTGTCGTAGACTTCTCGAGCAACTTTGCCGACAACCTTGTCCTCGAAGATTTTGGGATACTTGCCCTTCAGCTCCCAGGTCATGAAGTAAGGCGACCAGTCGATGTACTCGCGAATTTCTTCCAAGGGGAAATCTTGAAGTACTTTGATGCCGGTGAAGGAAGGTTTGTCGATGCGAACGTTGGCCCAATCTGTTGTGAAACGTTTCTCGAGCGCGGTCGTGTACGGAACCAACTTTTGCTGTCGATCTTTGTAGCTGGCGACGAGCTGCTTTTGCAGTTCGACGTTCTCTTTGACGTAGCCATCTCGCATGTCTTTGCTGATCAGCTTTTCGACCACACCGACGCTGCGACTGGCATCCAGGACGTGGATGACTGGGTTTTCGTAGGCAGGTGCGATTCGCACAGCAGTGTGTTTGGCGCTGGTGGTGGCCCCACCTACGAGCAAGGGAATATTCAAGTCGCGGCGTTTCATCTCGCGGGCGACGGTGACCATCTCGTCCAAGCTAGGTGTGATCAATCCACTCAGACCAATCATGTCCGCGTTGTGTTTGACGGCTTCATCGATAATCGTATCGGTAGCAACCATCACGCCCAGGTCGATGACTTTGTAGTTGTTGCACTGCAAAACCACGCCAACGATGTTTTTGCCGATGTCGTGGACATCACCTTTGACGGTCGCGATCAAGAATACGCCGCGCTCCGAGGCGCCTTCTTGTCCCAGGGCTTTCTTTTCCTCTTCCATGAACGGCTCAAGGTACGCAACTGCCTTCTTCATGACCCGCGCGGATTTCACGACTTGGGGTAAGAACATTTTGCCTTCGCCAAACAGGTCGCCGACAACGGACATACCGTCCATCAGCGGGCCTTCGATTACTTGCAGGCAGCGATCAAAACCTTGCCGTGCTTCCTCGGCGTCCTCGACAATGAACTTGTCGATCCCTTTGATCAACGCATGCTTCATCCGCTCGGCGACGGGTGCCTCTCGCCAAGTGAGGTCTTCACCGGCCTTCTTCATGCCGCTGCCTTTGACGCTTTCGGCGAAGTCCAACATGCGGTCGGTGGCGTCGTCACGTCGATTTAGCAACACGTCTTCGACGTGCTCCAGCAAGTCTTTGGGGATCTGTTCGTAGATTTCCAGTTGCCCGGCATTGACGATGCCCATGTCCAGGCCAGCTTTGACGGCGTGGTACAGAAACGCGCTGTGCATTGCTTCGCGAACACGATCGTTACCACGGAAACTGAAACTGATATTGCTGACACCGCCGCTGGTCTTCGCACCGGGGCATTCTTCTTTGATGCGGCGAACCGCGTTGATAAAATCGACGGCGTAGTTGTTGTGTTCTTCGATTCCCGTTGCGACCGTCAGAATGTTGGGGTCAAAGATAATATCCTCTGCCGGAAAACCCGCTCCTCCATCGGCAACTGGCTTCACTAGCAAATCATAGGCCCGTTTGCAGATGCGAACCTTATTGTC
>CAYUGI010000302.1:1939-6867 GCA_964444105.1 uncultured Pirellulaceae bacterium | reverse complement strand
ACGGATCCAGCTAGCGAAACGGATCCAACTAGCGAAACGATGACTTCGCCCACGGTTCCACGGCTCGTCGCTCGCCTTCAACGCACAACCGAAGAAACCAGGTGGCCAGCCCCGCATCAGATCTGGCCTGCGGGATGGGAGTGGCCTGAATATCGTTTGGAAGTAGACGATTTGTCCTGGGCAGTGAGCGAGCTAGCATCCGCACTTGATTCGATGCGATGTGAAGTAGTGCCGGTGACCGAAGACGGCAATTGGTGGCGATAGGATCTGGATAGCGAACAGTACAGACAGTCTTTCTCGCTGGCTTCCTTTCGCGGGGTGATCTTTGAAACGACCCGCGCTCAGTCCCTACAAGATGTGAGCCTTAGGCGACCTACAGGCCTTTCTCCACCGCACGATTGCGCAGGCTGCGGCGAGTTGTCGCGACTGAAGAGCGAGTAAGACGAAATAATCTGCGTCACAATGTCGCTTGAATGCGTGCTGCCCTTGTCATTGTTGTACTCCCCGCACGATACTGTGCGGTAACTGGCAAGGTTGCCATTTCTGATCGCCCTTTTCGTGAATTTTCGGGCCGCGCCGGCCGCGGTTTCTAAGCCATCATGCAACGGTTTCTGTTTCCTCGTTGGACCAATCCACTCCTGCTTTTGTTGGGTGCTGCAGCCGCTGGCGGCGGCCTTTTTGCAGCCGCAATGGGCGGTTTGGTCACCGACCCTGACACGCTGAATATCGGCTACCAGCCCGAGCAGCCCGTTCCGTTCAGTCATGCGATTCACGCTGGCCAACTGAAAATGGATTGTCGCTACTGCCACAACACCGTATTCGACGCGGCACATGCAGCGATTCCGCCAACGGCGACTTGTATCAATTGCCACAGCCCGGCTTCTGACCAAGGTCAAACGGCACTCGCTGCGGTTCATGCCGCCAGCGATAAACTGGCTCCGATTCACGAAAGCTGGAAAACCGGTAAGAGCATGGCGTGGAAACGCGTGCACAACTTGCCCGAGTACGTTTACTTCAATCACGCTGCCCACGTGAACTCTGGCGTCAGTTGCAAAACTTGTCACGGCCGAATCGACCAGATGGAAGTCGTCCATCAGCACGAGCAACTTTCGATGGCCTGGTGCATCACTTGTCACCGAAACCCTAACCCGCATCTTCGTCCTCAAGAGTTCGTCACGAAACTGGATTGGAAACCCGAAGACCACGACTGGGCCGAAGATGGCACCCAGGAAGCTTTCGCCGAGAAAGTTCGAAAAGAACAGAACATTCACCCGCAAGTGAGCTGTGCGATCTGCCACCGCTAGATCTCACCGCCAAGTCACCGCGGCATTATTCCGAAAGCGACCGTCGATCACACGTTCGCTTTGACACCAAAACACTTTTTACTTCCACCGAAGTCACCACTCGTTATGACCTCTTTCGATCTGCCTCAATTTTCCGAAGCAAACGCAGCGCCGCGAAAAGGTGCGCCACGAAAAGATGCGTCTCAGTCAGATGTCTTGCAGTCTGATGCGCCGGACAGCAACGGCTCTAGCGAAAAGCCGCGGTACTGGCGCAGCCTGTCGCAGTTCAAAGGCGACGAACAATTCGTCAGCGATTTCTTGCACCGCGAGTTCCCCGTTGCTGCTTCGGAATTTCCCGAAGGCGTTTCGCGGCGGCGTTGGATGAAATTGATGGGGGCTTCGATGGCGATGGCAGGTGTTGCCGGTTGCCGTTACCCGGAAGAGTCGATTGCTCCGTTTGTCGTTCGTCCCGAAGGCCGTATCCCCGGCGAATCTTACTCGCGGGCAACCAACATTGAGATCGCGGACCGCGTTTACAACTTGCTAATCAGCAACGTTGATGGTCGTCCGCTCAAAATCGAACCCAACAACGAACACCCGTCAGGCGGCGGAACCGATGCGTACGCCCAGGCGTCAATCCTTAGCCTTTACGACCCAGATCGCTCACGCGGTGACGAAGGATTTTTGCGGCACAAGAAGGACGGCGGCAAGCGTCGTTATGAAGTCAACTGGGACGAGTTCGACACGTACGGCACGAACCTGGTCAAATCGCTTGGGAACGGTAGCCGATTCGGGATCCTGATGGGCCCCACCTCGTCGCCTTCGACCGTGCGAATGATCAAGGCACTGACAAAAAAGCTGCCTGAAACGACGGTAGCTCGCTACGACGGTGTATGGGGCGACGCGATGCGCGACGCCACCACACAAACGCTCGGCAAACCTGCTCAGCAGGTCCTTGACCTGAGCAAAGCCAAGGTCATTGTCGCGATTCAAGCCGACATCCTGGGCACCGACCTTGGAATGGTGCAAAACGCCGGCTCGTTCGCGAAACGACGCGATCCCGTTGGCGGTGACATGAACCGTTTGTACGTCGTCGAAGGCGGCTATTCACAAACCGGTGCCACCGCGGACGCGCGATTGGCGATTCGACCGAGTCAGATGAAAGCGTTCGTCGCCGAACTGGGACGCCGCGTCAAAGCCCTCAGCGGCGGAGAAACACATAGCCATCCCAAGAGCGACAAGGCATTCGACCATCCGGAACTTTCGGCTGCCGCACGCATGGAACGGTTCCTCGATACGCTCGCCCACGATGTGGCTGAAGCTGGCGCCGAAGCAGTTGTCGTTGTCGGTGATCACCTTGGTGCCGAAGCGATTTCCGCGGGCATTCAAATGAACAAGGCACTTGGCTCTTTCGGCACGATCCAGTCGTTCCGCCCACAGGTCGATGGTGTCTTGGGCGACACGGTTTCGATTGGCGACTTGGCCGCAAAGATGATGGCCAATGAACTCGATGGCGTTTTGGTCATCGGTGTGAACCCTGTTGCGACGGCGCCAGGCGAAGTGGACTTCGCGGCTGCACTCGCCAATGTCAATGAAACAATCTACTTGGCCGAGTACGATGACGAGACAGGTGTGGCGTGCAAATGGTCGATTCCGCTTGCACATCCGCTGGAGTCCTGGGGCGATGTGATCGACAGCCAAGGTAATTACGGCGTTGGTCAACCACAAATCCTCCCGCTACTGGGCGGACGCAGCGTCGGCGAAGTCTTGGCGGTCATGTTGGGCGAAGACAAAACGACTGGTCTGGATATCACTCGTGCCACGGCTGATGAAGTCGCCGGAAGCTCGCTAAGTGATCGCCAATGGCGTGGCCTGCTTCACGACGGGTTCTCTGACGATGTCAAAGACGAAGCGGCAGACCTTTCGGTCGGCGGCGACGCAAAAGAACTCTCCAGCGAAGCTCCTGTTGCGATCTCCAGCGACGACATCGATCAAAACGATTTCGACATCATCTTCACCCCGGCAGACGGACTGTATGACGGCCGCTTTGCCAATAACGGCTGGCTGCAAGAAATGCCCCAGTCGCTGACAAAGATGTGCTGGGACAATGCGGCGATCATGAGTCCCGCGTCGGCCAAAACGCTAGGTATCGAACATGGTTTGACCGTCGCGATTCGTGTTGGCGATGCGAAAGTAAAACTGCCCGTCTACGAAATGCCTGGCTTCGCTCCCGGCGTTATCTCCGTGCAGCTTGGCTACGGACGAACGGTCGTCGGAAACGTCGGCGGCAACCCTGACAAAGATGTGCCTGTCGTGGGCGTCGATGTTTCGCCCATCCGCAGCAGCGAGTCGATGCTGGTGGCTTACGGAGTGGAGGCACGACCGGATTACACCGAGTACGAAGTGGCGACGACTCAGGACCACTGGGCCATCGACGAAGGCGGTAAGCAAGAAACGGAAGATCGAAGTTTCAACTTGGTTCGCGAAGGCACACTGGCCTTGTTCGACAAGGTTCCCGGATTCGCCGAAGCTCCTCCCAAAGAGCCGCACGTGCCATTGGTTGGCGATCACCAGTCGCCATTTACCGAGCCGATTCATGACATCGAAGAGACGCCCGAGAATCAATTCGAGGAACGTTTGCCTCAGTGGGGAATGGCCATCGACCTGAGCAAGTGTGTCGGCTGCAACGCCTGCGTGATTGCCTGCCAGAGCGAAAACAACGTGCCGATCGTCGGTCGAGAGCAAGTTCTCAACAGTCGCGAAATGCACTGGCTTCGTGTCGACCGTTACTTCCAAGGTGACGCCGAGAACGCTGACATCGTTCAGCAGCCGGTCGCTTGCATGCACTGCGAAACGGCTCCTTGCGAGCAAGTTTGTCCGGTTGCGGCGACCGTTCACACGCAGGAAGGCCTCAACGCGATGGCCTACAACCGCTGCATCGGCACGCGTTATTGTGCCAACAACTGCCCGTTCAAAGTTCGCCGATTCAATTACTTCAACTACAACGCGGACGTCGGCGTCGGCTACGGCATCGATTCGTTCCCCGGAAACATCGAATCAGCCAACCGCAAGTTGCAAGCGTTGGTGATGAACCCCGAAGTCACCGTGCGTGGGCGTGGTGTGATGGAAAAATGCACCTACTGCGTTCAGCGAATCGAAAAGGCGAAGATCGAAACTCGCAAAGATGGTGGACGTCAGATCGAAGACGGTGATGTCGTGACAGCTTGCCAAGCGGCTTGCCCGTCCAACGCCATCGAATTCGGTAACTTGACCAATCCCGAATCCGCCGTATCGAAGCAACACGCCGATCCACGCAGCTACGGGATGTTGAGCCAACTGAACGTCAAGCCTCGCACCGAGTACTTGGCCAAGGTTCGCAACACACCCAAGCCACTGATGACGACCGCACAGATCAAAGACCTAGAGACGATCACCGCACCGCATCACGGCGGCCACGGAGATCACGATTCCCACGATGATCACGGCGACGAGCATCACGATGACGAGCACCATGAAGGTGACGGCCACGACGCAGAAGAGAAGCACGGTTAGGCCCGAAGGGCCGCAAGCACCCTGCCGGGGGCGGGGGCCACCGGCAAATGAACCCCCACAAACAAAAAAACACATTCTGTCGGGGCCCGGCCG
>CAYUGI010000302.1:0-1929 GCA_964444105.1 uncultured Pirellulaceae bacterium | reverse complement strand
TGCGCGCCAGCCTGCAACGCAGTGGCATGAAATCCACTGCCCCCGATCTGCCCGACAGAAAAACAACAAGACAAACCGGATACCGGGCGTTAACACGCCCGGCAAAAAGCTGACGGCCCTTCGGGCCTAATCATCAACCGGCCATTGATGCCAAACGAACAACAGAAACTTCCTTTCAGTAGATTTGACACATGTCATTAGCCATTCCCAACGGATTGGATAACACCGTCGAAAAGCCTGGCCAGCGCGCGCCGTTGGTGCTTGGCGATACGACGTACCACGACATTACCGAAACGGTTTGTCAGGTTGCCGAACGCCCGCCAAGCAAAAGCTGGGTCGCGGGCTTTCTAGTCGCGTTCGCGCTGCTGCAAATGCTGGGTCTAACGATCGCATACTTGCTGTACACCGGTGTCGGCGTCTGGGGAAACCGTTCGCCGATTTTCTGGGGTTGGCCAATCGTCAACTTCGTTTTCTGGGTCGGTATCGGCCACGCGGGAACACTGATTAGTGCAATTCTATTTCTTTTCCGACAAGAATGGCGAACGAGTATCAACCGTGCAGCCGAAGCGATGACGATCTTCGCGGTCGCCTGTGCGGGTACATTCCCAGGCATCCACGTCGGTCGCGCATGGCTGGCATTCTGGCTGGCTCCGTACCCAAGCTTGAACCTTTGGATGTGGCCTCAGTTCCGCAGCCCACTTCTATGGGACGTTTTCGCGGTCAGCACTTATGGAACGGTTTCGCTACTGTTCTGGTACATGGGCATGGTTCCCGACTTGGCGACGTTCCGTGACCGATCGACCAACAAATGGCGACGCATGGCATACGGCCTACTTTCGCTTGGCTGGTCCGGCTCATCACGTCACTGGATGCGTTACGAAAAAGCGTATGCACTGCTGGCCGCCTTCGCCGCGCCGCTTGTGCTCAGCGTTCACACAATCGTTTCGTTTGACTTCGCTGTTTCGCAAGTCCCAGGTTGGCACACAACGATCTTCCCGCCGTACTTTGTTGCCGGGGCGATCTTCAGCGGTTTCGCAATGGTGCTAACCCTGATGGTTCCTGCTCGCAGCATGCTGGGGCTCGAAAAACTGATCACGATTCGGCACTTGGACAACATGTGCAAAATCATCCTCGCGACCGGCTCGATCGTCGGACTCGCGTACGGAACAGAATTCTTCATCGCTTGGTACGGACAAGTTCCTGCCGAACAATTCGCATTCACCAACCGTGCCTTCGGGCCGTACTGGTGGGCCTACTGGACGATGGTCACCTGCAACGTGATCAGCCCACAATTGTTCTGGTTCAAGAAATTCCGCACGACGCCATGGATCATTGTCTTGATCACGATCTTTGTGAACATCGGGATGTGGTTTGAACGGTTCGTCATCGTTTGCACCAGCCTTTCGCGTGACTATCTCCCAAGTGCGTGGGCGTATTTCTCGCCAACTTGGGTGGACTGGGCCATGTTGATCGGTTCGTTCGGATTGTTCTTCACGCTGTTCCTGTTGTTCTGCCGACTGATGCCGGTGATCAACATGTCCGAAACCAAATCAACACTTGCCAAACAGTACCACATGGCTCATCTAGACGATGACCACAGTGCTGCTGCCGAGCACTAGTTAACCGCACAATAAGTAGAAACGAAGGGAAACAATCCAAAGCAAAACTCGTGCAGCTTTACCCTCCCGCTTGCGGGAGGGTCGGACGCAGTAGCGGCCGGGGAGGGTTTTATTATTTCAAATCAAAAACCTCAAATTTGAGATCAATATTGCCCCTCTCCTCGCTAAGGCTCGACTCTCCCAGGGGAACAGTGAAGTACGCCAGAGCAGCTTCAGATTGATTCCAAAAGCCGATATTCGACTTACTTTTTCAACACGATATTCAGATGTCAGCCAGCGAAACTGCTACCGAAACCGTTAGCGAAACCGA
>CAYUGI010000301.1:5298-6988 GCA_964444105.1 uncultured Pirellulaceae bacterium | reverse complement strand
ACTGAGGGGCGTGAAAATCTCTTGCTTCACTGTGATGCAACGTCACTCGGCCCGAGAGATCCTGCCCATCAAGTAATTCGCGCAAGCTAGAAAATGAGTCGTCATTAGAATCCACGATGGCTAGCTGCACGAACTGAGACTGATCGGCAACGCTACTCACCAGCGGGTTGCCGGCGTCTCCATACCAGAGCCCGTACCCGGTGTGATCGATCTGCTTGAGCAAGTCCGCTGCTCGCGTCTCGACTCCTTCCGGGACCACAATGATGTCTGCGGCATGCGACTGCTCGATTGCCTTCGAGGACAGACTGCTGCCAAAAGCTAGTAGCTTGCCGCTTAGCGTGACAGCGAACAGTTTTTTGTCCGCTGCGATCAATCGCTGGACAGAATCGCTGGCAGCCATTCCTTCGAGCGAAATCGATGAAACTATTTTTGCGGATTGCTCGTCGTTTGCAATTTCAATGACCGTGATCGACTCCGCCCCGGCAGCGTATAGCTTGTTACCAACGCGAATCAGATCGCCCAAGCCATTCGCTGCCACACGCCAGATTTCCTTTTCATTTCGATAGCCGCGCACGGTTGTTTCACTGCCTTCGATTTGAGCTGAAAAAACCATCCCATCATGCAGCACGGGTTCGTTGACTAGAAAAGCGGTCTTAACTCCTTTGGCAATCTCGAACGCCCTGGTGCCTTTGACTCTGGTATGAACGTAAAAATGCCCTTCATCGGCGCACACAAACGATCCTCCCGTGCCTTTCCCACCGGCGCTTAGTTCAAAGTAGCGAACTTCGCCGCTCTGACGATCCAAAACCGCGGGAACGGACCGACCACCGGGAACAATCAAGTCCTTCTCCGTCGCAACGAATGCGCCTTGGGGAGCGACACCTGCGAAAGCTGGCGCGCTGTGTGGCTGTTTGATGTACTCCGATCCCGTGCGGTCATTGACCCAAACGACTTCCCCGGTCGAAGCATCCAACGCATAGATAAACGTCCCCATGAAGGGCCAGATGCTAGCGGCAAAATACACTTTGTCGTCCCGAACCACCGGCCCGCCGCGAGCGGGCCACGCGGAGATCAATCGCGAATTACCAAGTGCATGTTGCGCATGCGGGGCACCGCTGAATTTCCAAATCAATTTGCCGGTTTCCGCTGCAACGCAGTACAAGAAACCATCGTCGCTGCAAAAGAAGACTCGATCACGCCAACCCACCGGCGGCAAACGAACTGGTCCTTCCGCGTAAAAACTCCAGAGTTCTTCTCCGCTGTCCGTGTCGATCGCCACCAGCTTATCGCGATCATTGAATCCCATGAACAACCGCTTGCCCATCACGACCGGCTCGAAGACACGATCGTAAGTCATTAAATCCAGGTTGAGTGGGTCGTCCCAAGCCTGCTTGCGGGGGGAATACTCGCGATCCCAAATCATCTGCAAATCATCTGGCAGCGTGCCAGGAGATGCCGCACTTCGCGTCGCATCGTAGCGCCACATCGGCCAATCCGCCGCAGAAAGCAGAGTCGGAATGGAGAGCAGCGAGGAAGCAAGAAATGCGAAGAGTAGGTAACGCGGATTCATATACTGAAAGCCGGAGATTGATGCTGAGTGTAGGTTTTTGAGAGTGCGTTGGTGTCCCGGGGGTTTGGGGGGGGGGAGGGGGGGGGGCGGGGGGAGGCCGGGGCCCCCCCGGGGGGGGGG
>CAYUGI010000301.1:0-5288 GCA_964444105.1 uncultured Pirellulaceae bacterium | reverse complement strand
GGTCTGGGCCGGCTGAAGCCGGGACACCAACGTGCGCGGGCGATTCTCACGACATTGGTTGCCTAATGCTGTCGGACAACTTCAATCGCCGAAATCGTTGGCATCCGGTCGGTGTCGTCGGGGATCAATCGAATCGACAAATTATCAACTACGGCAACATCGTCAATCCGAACAATCATTGGCTCCGTTTCATTCGCCGATTCACTCGTCAGCGTGACACCCTTTCTTACGGCGCCGCCTTGTATCTCAATGTCGAACGAACTGGCGTCTTTGCCTTCCAGGTTCGCAAAATGGAGCTTTACAGTGTAGTTGGACTTCGGATCACCTTTGCCAAGCAGTGGAATCTCCAGGGAAGAAAGACCACGGGCTCCTGAAGCGTAGACCCACGGTTTGTCCGTGCCGGTAAATGCGACCGAATCGGGGTTGCGGCTGTACCAACCACCCCCGCTGAGCAGTTTCGGTTTGAGGTCGAATACGAATTCCAATCGATCACGGCTATTGGGTCGCGGATAGCCGAACCATTCCTGGCCGAAACTGTCCTTTCGATCTCCCGGTGCGCCCAGATTGATCCCGATTCGCTTGACAGGTGTCGTCGGTCCAACAGCGCTGAAAATCCCCCAAGAACTGTTCTTGGACTTCGGCTCCATTACCACCGTCGAAGCGATCGAAAACTGACAAACACAACCGGCACTTGCTTCGGGAATCATCACCAGCCCGTTGGCGGGAATCGCATTGACCCAACATCCCAGACGCTGCCCGGCAAAATGTCGCGTCCCACTGTCCTGGTAAAGATCGTAGTAGCCAATAAAGCCGGATCGGAAGAACATCATGTTCGGCGTCGCAGTGATGACGCCGCAGTGGTGTCCCGGACGACTGAATCGCCAGTCGCTCTGAGCTCCCGTCAGCGGATGCGGACGTTTCTTCGTCTCGCCGGTTTGCAGATTGAATGCCCAGGGTTCGGCGTAGATGTCGTTTCCCACCACAGCGGGGCGGTTCATGTAATTGGCGTTTTTGGCCCACCGTTCCTGGCCATCATCTGCGCCAAGTACCACGATCTTGCGTTTTTCAAATTGACCCGACAGGAACTGTTTCCAGTAATGACCGTTTGCGTTGGCACCGCATAAGACAACGTGCTCATCCGCGTACATCAGTGTTAGCGAGCCGCCGCCAGCACTCACGTTGGTGGTATCGGTCACATCAACCGCCTGCTCCCATACCTTCGCCCCGGTACGTCGATCCAACGCCACGGCCAGTCGAACATCGTACGCCTTCATTTCGGCTTCGGCCTTTTTCGCGGCGTCACCCGTCAACTTTTTCAACTCGCCTTTGTCTTTCAAATACAGTTGCTGGCGTTCTTCGGGAGTCAGTGAGCTGTCGATGAAATAGACGTGCTTTGGACCGATTGCGATCGTAGTGTGCAGAATATTCTCGCCACGATAGGTCCAAATTCGTTCGCCGGATTCCGTATCAACCGCGAAGACGGCATCTGTCTGACTCTTGACGGTCAATCCTCTCCTTCGCAATCTACGCTCTAGATCCTCGCGAATCGTGCTGGTCCCAAAAAGCTGACCGTTGTCATACGCCAAATAGGCCCAAGCTCGCTGCAAACCATCGGGCGATTTGGGTGTTTCATACTTAGCGACCGCTTTGCCTGTTTCGGCATCCAGCGCGGTACACGTATTGTCGACCGCGACATACAAGGCATCATCGCTGGCAGCCAAGTTGTGCGTTTCGCGATTGTTGAAAACACCCGTTCGGATTGCCCCCGGGTTTTCATAGTCCCACAAGAACGTGCCGTTATACGCGTCGTAAGCCATCAAACGGTCCGTCCCCTGAATGAACATGCGGCCGTTAGTCGAAAGCGGTGCGCCTGCTGCTTCGTGCCGATTGATCATCGCACTTGGCCCCGGATCGCCGTACCACAACACACCCAAACCATCACGTATCCGATGATCATTGGCGAATGATGTGTTGGCTGCATTGCCGTACTGGTGAGACCAATCACCGGCGCCGGCCAATTTGCCACGTCGCAGTAAATACCAAGGCGCGTCTGCTACGACGTCACCCTCGTCGGTTTGATAGAACTCCGTCAACCAAGCCAGAGTCTCCTGCTCGGTCGCCGGATTTGAACTCCGCGGTGATCCGGTCGGTTGCCCAACCAGAGCAACCCCTCCGCACGGCTTCAAAAAGTGCGAAAGCAAGTCGGCCTCGCAGGGCAACTCGCCAGTGGTCAGCATCGTTTCGGAGACGATCAGGTTGGCAAAATAGTTTGAGAATGGAATCTTATCCAACGGTGTTTTGACAACGGTGACCCGCGTTGCATGCAGCCCGGTCGATTGCAGTCGCTCGCGTGCTGCGTTCGCTTTCGCGCCGTCCGGCTCCACCAAGAACACGTTCAAATCACTTTGCTGAGCCAATTGATAGGCAAGTTCCCCCTCATCGCATCCAACGACCATCGCGTAGCCTTTGGACTGACCGCTTCTGGAAACGATCTCCTTCGCGGTTTCTTCGTAGAACTCTCGCGATTCGCTGACGGAATAAAGGTTCTGCGTCGCTGCTGGCCACTCACTCGGCTCGGCTGCCTCGGTGTGAAAACCGTAAACACGCCCCGTGTTGGTGCTTACCACTAGGACGCCATCATCAACGGCCAAACCGCTAACGGCACCATCCACTGCGTATTGCCACAGCAGTTTGCCGTTCTCTCGATCCAGCAGGACAACTTTGTCGGGTCCGCCTGCGACGACCGCGTTTTCCGTTGCGATCAAGACGTCATCAAACTCACTTTCGTATTGCCAAAGAATGCCCACGCCCATGAATTCCTTCATCTTGCTTTTCGCCTCGGCAGCCTTCTTCGGTTCTTTGCGAAACTCGCGTGCTTTCAAAAACCACTTCTGTTTTTCTTGGCTCGCTTTCGCGTGAACATCGCGATCAACACAAAAGATCTTCTCTCCGTCCATCAAATAGGCAAACTCATCGTCCAAGACCATTTGCCGACCGTTAATCCACGACTCACCTACGTCACCTTTGTCTTGGCTCATTGCCAAAAAGTGATGGGGACCGCCCGCATAGACTTGTCCATCGCCGAGCAACGCCTTCGTGCCACCGACCACTCCGCCAGCAGAAGTACGCCACGAGTGCGTGCGTTGAAACACGATTTCGCCAGTCTTCTTCGACACAGCCACCGGCAGAGAACGGCCGGATGGGACATACAAGTTTTTGTCATTGCAGAGCAGATATCCCTGCGGTGAAAGATCATTGCGTCCCGCGTCTTGTTGGCTAATGGTGTCATTCTTCCAAATCACAGATCCGTCACGAGCATTGACCGCGCAAAGGTAAATGGTTTCGTGCGGAAAGACGCCGGCTCCGAAATAAGCGATTTCATCGTCAATCAAAACACCCGTACGAACAGGCCACCGAGAAATCATCTCGCCGCGGGAAATCAAACGCTCATCTTTCCCTGACACGCGCATTTTCCAAACAACGCTGCCATCCACCTGACGCAAGCAATAGACCTGACCATCGTCGCTGCCGAAGTACACGTTGCCGAACGCCAGCGTCGGCGCAAGACGAATGGGGCCATCGGTGTAAAACTCCCAGATCGGCTTTCCCGTTCTTGCATCCACGCAGTGCAGCTGGTGATCCACCGAGTTGCCAAAGAAAACGCGTCCGTCTGTCATCACGACTTGAAAGCAGTCGTCGAAATCGACGCGATGCTTCATTTCGTGACCCTCGATCGGAGCGTCACGTGGTCCTGCCCACGCTTTGATCGGTTTGGCCTGGGCGGTATAGGACCACGCTAGCTTCAACTGTGAATCGATGGCAACACTTGAAAAACCATCACGGTCGTTGCCGCTCAGGTAGGTGGGCCAATCAGCAGATGCAACCGAGGCGCCCAGCAAGAGTGTGGCAATAGGAACGAATGCACGAAGCGGGAGCATTTTCATGGCTAGCCTGGCGAGAGAGTTTGGCTGTATGGGGGGGATCATAGTGTAACGGGATCGCAATCGGCTCGTGTTGCTGGAATGTCCTGGCCCTAAACGAGTTATTCACAGTCGCGCCGCAAGCCACGCTGTTGTTCAACCGAGGGAAATCGCATGACATAGACCGAGTACGTTGGTGACCGGCTTCAGCCGGCCTCGATCACGTAAAGGCCGCCTAAAGAGAGCGTCCAGCTTAAGTGGTTGGTATTCGTCTGCAATTTGAGCGTCGCCATCTCGTTTGGTGTGAACCCACGTATCGATTGTGCTCACCCAAGATCAATTGCGGAGCAATGGCGGAATGTAGCCTGGGGCAATCCTTGCTTGTCTCAGCAAGCAAGGTGCAGCCCCAGGTTGACCCAAGCGAACCGGAAACACCCCTCGGCGGCAAAGCCGCCGATCGCCGAGGGAGCCGCGTTCTTTTCGCGCATTGCCACCTGGGGTTCCTTCAGGTTCGCTGTCGCTCTCCTTCGTCACCCCAGGCTACATTCCGCCGCCACTCCGTGGCTAGAATTCCGAGCCGATCTAAGCTGGACGCTCTCTAAAGGCGGTACACCAGCGTGCTCCGATGACTAGCCCGGGCAAGCCGTGCGACACTGAACAAAGCTGGTGAGAATATTTGTTCAGGATCGGATCACGCATACCGTGCGAAACCTCTCTATTCGTCCAGGAAACGCTGGCGACTGGACCGTGCGACGTCTTCACCTGGCATCGTCAAGCGATGACGAACGAGCCAAGGGTCTTTGGTCTCGGTCAGCCAAGCGACAAGCTTGCCGGAGAGTTGCCTGCGGGTATCAGCATGACCAGGAACATAGGCCAAGTTCACTAATTCGTCGGGATCATTTTCCAAGTCATAAAGCTCTACTTGGTCACGGTGCAAGAATTTGTCGATCTCCCGCGGTCCGATCTTCGATTCCCCGCGGCGAATGGCTTCGACCCAAGTTGCTCGCGTCAGAGTATCGATTGGCAGTGGATATTCGCTTTGCCAATTGGTGTTCCAAATCAGTTTGTATCTTCGATCGCGGATCGTTCGCATCGGGTAATACATCGTGACCTCGTGCGCGACATGCGTCAGCATCACTTCGTCCCAACCTATGGGTTCTTTATCATCTAGCACGCTCAGAAACGAACGGCCGTGGAGCGGGTACTTTGGCCCCTTTGCACCGGCCCAATCCAAAATCGTCGGTGTGATATCGGCCAACGTGACAAGCGCCTTGCTGGTTGTGCCCGGAGCGACGAACTGGCCTTTCTCATTGGGCGCGCGGACGATGAACGGAATTTGAATGCCCGGTTCATAGTGGTTTCCCATTG
>CAYUGI010000300.1:2374-7007 GCA_964444105.1 uncultured Pirellulaceae bacterium | reverse complement strand
ACGCTTCCCTGAACGCGCTGAACCGGCCAGACCGTAAGGTCATCACCGCCGAAGACCCGGTCGAATACTACCTGCCAGGGATCAATCAGGTCGAAGTGAAACACAACATCGGACTGGACTTCGGACTGATTATTCGCGCGATGCTGCGTCAGGCACCCAATATCATCCTGGTCGGAGAAATGCGCGACCACGAGACGGCTTCGATGGGAATCCAGGCCTCACTAACTGGACACCTGGTATTCAGTACGCTACACACGAACGATGCGCCCAGTGCCATATCACGAATGGTGGACATCGGAGTACCCTCCTACATGGTGGCGAGCAGCGTGATCGCGGTCCTGGCCCAGCGGCTCGTTCGCACGATCTGCCCCCGCTGCAAGGTTAAGTACAAACCGTCCGAAAGCGTCATCGCCGATTCGGGCCTGCCGCCCGAGATGGTCAAGCAAGCTGAGTTCTGTCGCGGCAAGGGCTGCCCCTACTGTGCCCGCAGTGGATACCGAGGCCGAATCGGTATTTACGAGCTGATGCTGATCAACACCAAGTTGCGTGAGTTCATGTTCAAGGCGGCACCGACCAAAGAAATCCGCGAAGAGGCCATAAAGAACGGCATGTCAACACTTTACGCCGATGGCATGTTGAAAGTGATCCGCGGAATCACGACCTTTGAGGAGGTCTACCGAGTGGCCAAGAAGACGGAACAAGAAGGCCTGGCCATGCAGCACATCGTCGACGACCTGGACTCACTGTAGGCCTCGCATACAGGCCAGAAACGGGACTGCCAACACTCGCCCACAGCCTGCAAACCAACGCAGAAACAGGCACGGCAAACAGAAAAGGCAGCCCTTGAGACCACACAAAAACCCCTCTCGTGGTCAGGCCCGAACCACCTTCCTGCAAGCAACCGGATTGCATCGGAGCAAGCCTCCTGCCCACCAGAAGCCAGATGGCGCAAGGGAGCCGCTCGGTCCGCTGACGTTGGATGGAGGGTCTATTTTTTGGTCTTTTGGCAAACATTGGTGATAATGCTGCTGTGCCGCGGTCATCTGATGGATCTCGATCGCGGCCGTCATGCATGAAATTATCAAGCCACGAATTTACCGATTCGCGAATTTACCGGCTCATGAATTTATCGGCTCACGAGCTTACCGGCTCAATGCGGAACTTGTCTTCAACACTGTTTGTCGTCCGCGGATTTTTGGCTGATCAAAATATACTTATCCACCCTTTTCTTTCGCTCCCTCATCAATTCGCTTTCAAAGCACGCTTCGCTTCACCAATACCCATGCCATCGGCCTTGATCCAATCGGGCAAGCTCGTGACGGATTGGCATGACCAAAGGCCAAATCAACTTGGCTGATCCGGTGAACTAAGTGGGCTCGAACTGACTGATGCTCATGAATCGGCCCCATCAAGATTGGGGCTCGTGAATTTGGGCTAGCGAACATCTGGGCTAACGAACAGAAATTTCCACCGCCGCATTCGGAGATGATCTCTTGGCAACGGTACTGATCGACAAACTGCTGCAAGCAGCCGTGAAGCAGGGCGTCAGCGATATTCACATCGTTGTCGGACAGCCACCGGTCTTTCGATTGCACGGCCGGATGCGGAAGCTGGAAACAAAGACGCTGGAAGCCGAAGATTCTGTCGGCCTGATGAAGAGCATCACGCCGGAACGCTGCCAGCGTGAACTGCAAGAATCGGGCTCCTGTGACTTCGGCTTTGCCTTTGGCGACGCCGCTCGATTTCGTGTGTCGGTATTCAAGCAGCGTGGTTTCATCTCGATGGTGCTGCGTCAAATCCCCAACGACAAGTTAACGCCCGAGCAATTGGGGTTGCCCGAAGCGGTGGTGAAAATGGTTCACCGCCCGCGTGGTCTGTTCTTAGTGACCGGGCCAACCGGTTCGGGAAAAAGTACGACGCTGGCCAGTTTGATCAACTTGCTAAACGAAACCATTGACCACCACATCATCACGATCGAAGACCCGATCGAGTTTTATCACGACCACATCGAAAGCACGATCAATCAGCGCGAAGTCGGCGTTGATGTGCCAAGTTTTTCTGAAGCGATTCGTCGTGCCCTGCGTCAGGACCCCGACGTGATTCTGGTGGGCGAACTTCGTGACCTGGAAACGATCGAAGCCGCGATCAGTGCGGCGGAAACCGGTCACGTCGTGTTCGGCACACTTCACACCAACAGTGCCCAAGGTACTGTCAACCGAATCATTGACGCGTTCCCCGGTAACTTGCAGGATCAAATCCGAACACAGCTGGCCAGCACGCTGATTGGCGTGGTCGCGCAGACCCTGCTGCCCAAAGTCGGTGGCGGTCGCTGTGCGGCATACGAAGTTTTGAATGTCACGCCAGGCATCGCCAACCTGATTCGCGAAAACAAGACGTTCCGAATCAACAGTTCGATGCAGACCGGTGCCAAGTTCGGCATGCAGTTGATGGACGACGCACTGTTCCAACACTGGAAAGCCGAACGCATCACGGTCGAAGACGCGCTGAGCAAAGCACATCGCCCAGACGATTTAGCCAAACGCATTGTCCAAGCCCGCCGTGGCGAAGGCGACGATGCCATCCCTATCCCAGAAGAGCAGTAGCAGTAGTTTTTCACTTTTCCTTCACCTTCAACATCACCTCCAACCCAACACCGCTAAGTTAGTCAGCCGTTGGCGCTAGCCACGGGCCCCTTCAACTGGTCCCGTCTACCCAGCGAATTACGTGAGAAAGGCCCGTGGCTAGCGCCAACGGCTTAGTCCAAAACCGGCTTCACTTGGCGGCATTGACCTTTAAACGAGTTCGCGAAACGCGTTTCGTAATTTATTGAAGTTGAAGTTGAAGTTTGTCAGAGAAACACCAACCAACACCACGACCCCACTTTTAGTTCAAAGCATTCCTTATGGCACCTCGTCGCATCGGACAGATTCTTGTCGACCTTGGTTTTCTAACCGATGACCAGCTGGAGATCATTCTGGAAGAACAGGAGCAGCAACCCGGTGCGCTGCTGGGCAAGATTGCCGAAGACATGCAGCTGATCACCGACGAGCAACTGATCCAGGGACTCGCCGAGCAGATGTCGATGCAGACAGTGTCTCTGGAAGATGCCGATTTGTCGGAAGAGCTGCTGGAAAGAGTCACCGAGACGATGGCACAGCTGTACCGGATCGTGCCGATTCGGTTCGACGAAGACAGTAGCACGCTGACGGTCGCAACCTGCGACCCGCAAAACTTAACGATTCAAGACGAGCTGCGAACGTTCCTGGGAACCGAGGTTTCCATGGTCATCGCGACCGAACGTGACATCCTGCAAACACTGACGCGGCACTACGACAGCGACTCGGAAAGTGTTGAAAAGCTGGTTGCCGAACTGGAAAACGATGAAGAGCTCAAGGCAGCCGTTTCGGCGCTGGACAACGAGAAATTCAACATCGCCGACGCCGAAGCATTGTCGGATTCCGCGCCGGTTCGCAAACTGCTGAACATGGTGTTGCTGCTGGCCATTAAAGACCACGCCAGTGACATTCACTTTGAACCGTTCGAGGATGAGTTCCGGATTCGGATCAAAGCGGAAGGCGTCTTGTACGAAATGGTGCCGCCACCACGTCACTTGGCGTTCGCGATCACGACACGTATCAAGGTCATGGCGGATTTGGACATCGCCGAACGACGCATGCCGCAGGACGGCCGAATCGAATTGATGGTCGGTGGTCACCCGGTTGACCTTCGCGTCAGCGTCTTGCCGACAATCTTTGGCGAGAGCGTCGTCATGCGAGTCTTGGACCGATCGGTCGTGAACTTGTCGCTGGAAAACGTCGGCATGGACGAAAAGACCATGTCGCTGTTTCGCAAAGTCATCGACCGCCCCAACGGAATCATCCTGGTCACCGGGCCAACGGGATCCGGAAAGACGACGACGTTGTATTCGTCCCTGTCGGAGATGAACAAACCCGAAGACAAATTGATCACCACCGAAGACCCTGTTGAATACGACATCGACGGCATCATTCAGATCCCCATCGATCACGACGCGGGAGTGACGTTTGCCAGTTGCTTGCGAGCCATCCTTCGCCAAGACCCCGACACGATTCTGGTCGGCGAGATTCGTGACTTGGAGACCGCCGAGATCGCGATTCAAGCTGCCCTGACGGGGCACTTGGTATTCAGCACCCTGCACACCAACAGCGCTCCGGCCACGGTCACGCGACTAACCGACATGGGCATCCCGACGTTCATGATCTGTGCGACCGTCGAAGCGATTTTGGCGCAACGTTTGGTCCGCCGCATTTGCACAAAGTGCCGCGAAGAAACACGTATTACCGCGGAGATGTTGTTCGAGCTGAATATGGAACGCGAAGAACTGGAGGACAAGAAGTTCTTTAAAGGATCCGGTTGCGATCAATGCAACAACACAGGCTACAAGGGCCGAATCGCGATGTTCGAGTTGATGGTTCTGAATGACAAAATCCGCGAGATGGTCATGGGTAATGCATCGACCGACGATTTGCGCAACGAAGCCGAAAGCGACGGGATGGTCACGCTACGTGAGTTCGGCATGAACCTAGCCGCCGATGGAGTCACCACCCTAGACGAAGTCATCCGAGAAACCGTCCAAGACTAAACACAACATCCA
>CAYUGI010000300.1:0-2274 GCA_964444105.1 uncultured Pirellulaceae bacterium | reverse complement strand
TCGAAGAAACCAGTGAAAGGCGAAGTTGCCGGAGAAGTTAACGGCGAAGTAAAAGTAAGCAAGACATCCAGTCGTCAGCCGATGGAGCCACCACCCTAGACGAAGTCATCCGAGAAACCGTCCAAGACTAAACACAACATCCATTTATGAGCCGTGGGCCGTAAGGCACCGGGCAACCCAACAAACTGATTCACTCTCCCCCTGGGAGAGTCGAGCTTTAGCGAGGAGAGGGCAACCACGCCCAACCAACGACGAACAACCTTCAACTTAACCTCAACCTTCAACTCAACACGCCTCGAAGAAACCAGTGAAAGGCGAAGTTGCCGGAGAAGTTAACGGCGAAGTAAAAGCAAGCAAGACGACGAGGCCCGGCCGCTGACGCGTCACGGCTCACGCAGAACCGAAACACACGACACACCATTTCACAGACAGCGCGAACGATCGCACCGTTTCCCAACCACAACCTACTAACTTCAAACTTCCACCATGCCCGTTTATCAATTTGAAGCGATGGACGCGACCGGACAGGAAATCCGGGACGAGATCGACGCTGCGAACGAAGAGGAAGCGCAAACAACCATTCGGCAGATGGGGTACTTCGTCACGAAGATCTCCGTCAAAAAGCAGGCCACGACGGTCGACAAGTCGGGCAAGCGAAAACGTCCCTTCGCGATGGGCGGTGCCAAGACCAAACACATCTGCGCCTTCACACGCCAATTGTCGATTCTGCAAGATGCCGGTCTGCCGATCTTGCGCAGCTTGAAAATCCTGGAGCAAAACGAAAAACCAGGCAAACTGAAAAACGCGTTGATGGATGTCTGCGACGAAATCGAAGGCGGATCAACGCTCAGTGAAGCGATGAGTAAATGCCCGAAAGTGTTCAGTCGCCTGTACGTCAACATGATCAAGGCGGGCGAGGCCGGTGGTGCGTTGGAGACGATTCTGCAGCGACTGGCCGAGTTCCTGGAGAGTGCCGAGTCGCTCAAACGAAAAGTCAAAGGTGCGTTGATCTACCCGGTCATCGTCGTGATGGTGGCGTGTGCGATTCTGGCGTTCATCATGATTTTCATCGTGCCAACGTTTGAAAAGATGTTCGATGAATTCGGCCTCAGTTTGCCGGTGCCGACGCAGTTGTTGATTGCGATGAGTAACTACATCGCCGACTACTGGTTCCTGCTGATTGTGATGCCGATCTGTTTGCTGTTGGTGGTCAAGCTGATTCGCAAATTCAAACACGGGCGAATGGGCTTTGACATGTTCATCATTCGGGTGCCGATCTTTGGCAGTTTGATCGAAAAGAACATTCTGGCACGAACGACACGAACCTTGGGAACATTGATTTCCAGTGGTGTACCGATTTTGGAAGCCGTCAACATTACTCGCGAGACCGCGGGCAACGGAAAGTTTGAACGGCTATTCACTCAGGTCAACGAATCGATTCGCGAAGGTGAAGTGATCAGCAAGCCGCTGCGTGAAGGCAGCACGTTGGGTTTTCATCCGATGACAGCTGCGATCTTCGCGCTCTTCGGTTCGTTCCCCGGGTTGATGCTGATGTCGGTCGCGCTAACCGCGACGGGAACGAAATTAGATAAAGACGGCATGGTGCAGACGCTGCAGTTTGTCGCGTTGTACGCGATCGTGCTGGGGATTTTCTTCGCGTTGGTCTGGTACGGGATGAAAGTGAAATCCCGCATTGTCGATGACTTGGTCGTCAACATGGTCGACGTCGGTGAAGAGACCGGTGAATTGGACACGATGTTGTACAAGGTCGCCGACACCTACGACGAAGAAGTCCGCGTGTTGACCGATGCCCTGACGGCCTTGATGGAACCGTTGATGATTGTGTTCCTGGGGCTGGCGGTCGGATTCATCGTGGTCAGTTTGTTCATGCCGTTGGTCTCCCTGATTAGTGGACTGTCCTAACAGAAACCTTCACCCTCAACTTCAACTTAGACCGTCTTGAAGAAAGAGTGAAAGTTGAAGTTGAGGGTGAAGTAAAAGTGGAAGAGTAAACACAACCTACAACCAACACGTGAGCCGTTGGCGCTAGCCACGGGCCTTGCACACCCATAACTACAAACCAAGCACTCCCGCGAGCTCCCTCGCGGGAGAAAGAAAAACAGTAGTCTCGTCAGGCCCTGACGGGATTTAGAAAAACAATCACCGCGCTGCGGCGCGAGCCACCTTTAATACCGATCACCTCCGAGCAACCTTTGGTCCAAGCATGAACGTAACCATGAAGGCAACCGCGAACCGGCCGAAAACGCATCGCCC
>CAYUGI010000299.1:0-7116 GCA_964444105.1 uncultured Pirellulaceae bacterium | reverse complement strand
TCAGAATGTTGTTCGTCGAGTAGAAACGAATCCGCGCGGCTCATCAATTCATCTCCGATTTGCGCGAAACACTCGTTTTGTTGGTTCGCCACCAACCGATCCAAAACATCACGCAGTCCAGTGCTCCAACGCCCCGGGACGTCGATATCGTCTTGCAGAATCAACTTGACAAGCGAGTGAGCATCGACGGACCAATTTGGTGCGCGGGTGGTAGATTTAGAATTGCCAATCACGCCGAGCCAGCGACGCAAACCGGACGACGCCCCCACCGCGTCTACTAGATGGACACTGCCTTGATGATCGATGATGACGTTTTTTTCGTGCAGACCTCCATGCCAAGCTTGGCTATTGTGTGCCGACTGTAACGCGTAAGCGACTTGCGATAAGAGTCGCAATCGACCGGGAACCTCGGCATTTTGGGAAGCCACCTGCCAATGTGTCCCGAATATCCATGGCCGTATCAATGCCAAGTAGTTGTTTTGAGCAGCTGCAACAACAGGTGCTGTCCAAGCAGGACTACGAACGCGCGACGCACTTTCGCAGGATTGCAAAAGTTGCTCAATGTCCGCGGGTAAAGTTTGCGAGGGAAGGCGAATGACCTTCATCGCCATTGTTTCACCCGTATTGGAATCACGACCACGCAATAGCCAGTGGCCGTCACCGCTGCTGATGCACTGCTCTCCCAAGAACCACTCGGGCGCATCGATCGGCGGCGAACTCAGCGCGGAGTTCAGCGGAACGGCAGCTCCCGTCGCGGGGGCGGCAGAATTGGCTGCTGGAAACAAATCGAAAGAAAAGTCGTCCGCCTGTGGTGTGTCGCAGGTTTTCAGTGCTTCTTCGGGGAGGTGCGATGACGACGCCAAAACCTGGGGTGAGGGGCCCGCGGGAGATCCAGGAATTGGCGATTCGCTTTTTAAATCGAGCAACGATTCGATTTCGTCTGCCAATGTCGGGAAACGCTGGCAGTAGCTTGCAAGTTCACTCTTGCGATCGCCCAGTTGGCCGACTTCGCGTCGAGCACAGATTTCTGCATCTATCAAATCCAGTGATGTCTGCCGTTGGCGTAGTTCCTTGAACTGGTCCAGATAAGATTCGACGCTGACTTGATTCGACATGCGAATCTGCTCGATCAGATCAATGCAGACCAAGTCCAGAAGTAACTCTGGCGAGATTTTTGCACGTGATGAAGCATCCACCGGAAGCAAATCACTGAGCTTCATCGCAGGATTCGATCGACGATTCCCAGCGACCCACTGGATCCACTGATCAGCGTCCCAATCGAAGCCTTGCGCCGGACTGTCACCTGGCGCCGTTTCGGATTTTGCTTCTTGCCCGCTTCTCATGAGCCACTCTTTGGAATGCTGGCTGAATCGGCTGAGCTAGACTCTTCGCTCAAGCCAATTTCGTCCCGCACCCGGTCAAGAGCGCGTCTTAGTCGCATTCTGGCAGTGTCGGGGCGAATGCCCAACGCATCGCCGATCTCCTTCCAATCACGATTTTCCAGCATCAGGTCAACAATGCGGGTGTCGGCAGGGCCCAGGAGGGCGCGTATTCGTGCGAGCACTTCTTTACGCAAAGCGACTTGGCTGGGAGTAGTCGCCTGGGCTGCCAGAGGAAACTCATCCACAGGCGCTGATTCATTTCGACGAAAGTCACGACACTGACGCGCTAGCGTGCGGAAGGTATCGGTGACTTGGTTATCGATCGCACGCATGACGTAGCCTAGTACTTCGGTTGCGTTCAAAACGGCTTCATTGGTGCAATCGCCATTCTGCTTTTTCGCCAGGTCGACCATCACATCGTTGCAGATGTCCATCGACTCGGCTTGCCCGGTGAGTCCATATTGCCGCAGACGTGTGCGAGCGCGACGCCGAAGCTGTTCACCAAAGTCCCGCCAGAGCGTGTCCAACGTCGCACCGGATCGCTCGTCATCGCTCCCCGTTGATGAGACATGCTTGTGTTTCGCCGGAGCGGATGAACGAGACGAGGAAGACATGGAAAACTCGAGACGCGATGAGGCAAAAGCGGTCTGCAAGAGGAACAACACTTCGGCGAAGTGGACTTGCCTTGAGAGAGGCGTCAAACAAACGAGTTAGCGAACACGCTGGGCGGAAAATCGATGCATTCGTTTCTCAAGCCTTCATTTTACGCGGGCAAAGCGTTCAATGCACAAAAAAACACCCTGCCAGCACAGTCAAAATGTGACTGTGCCGCAGGGTGCAATGTACAGGTGGCATGAAGTGTTTTGAGAGAATACCGATTCGCGAAGAGCAAATCGCCGAAAGCGTGTTTGCCAAGTTGACGGCTATCGCTTCGCTTCATCACCGCTGGTTTCGCCCAAGACTTCTTCGCCGCCTCGTTCGCCGTCAGTGGCATCCATCGAAATCGATTCGTCGATTTCTGTTGCCATCGTGTCGGCATTGGCGGCCGCATCAGAAGAATCGGTCGCGTCCTCCGCGTCTGGGTCTTCGCCTGCTTCAGCAGCTTTGATTCTAGCATTGGCTTCATTCATCAGGCCCATGCCTGCGTGGGCGTAAACAGCCGCAACGACCACTCCGAAACCACAGAAGAACAGACTGATGGTCGTGCCCAGTGCATCGCGGAAATAGAGGCACATTAGGCCACAGCAAATCCCAACCAACGCTCCCAAGAATTGGTAGAAAGCTTTAACTTGCGTATCACGAGCTTGTACTCGGACACTACGGGCGACGGCACTGCGAGCGGACTGGTTTGCCAGGTCACGCATTGCCGACATGTTGCGGCTTCGCTCGGGTGCCTGAGAGCGTGGCACCAAAGGTGCGTCGTTGTCGACCGGCTCGACTTCGACATTCGTTGTCGGGTCCGCATCGGTCGATTTCATATCGACCGTGTTGCCAGACATCGTGATCGACTGAGTTTCGTTCTCCAACTCGCCGTCTTCTTCGGGGCCGGTCTGCACTCGCTTAAGCAGACGATTCATGTAGGCTTCGATTGAGTCATCGTCTTCATCAACTCCCGACTCGGTAGCTGATTCAGGGTCAGACGCGACGTCATCACCGGTGATGGCTTCGCTCGATTCATACCCGACCTCGGCTTGACCATCAGCAGCGGTTTCGCCTGTGCCCTGATCCTGATCTGGTCTTTGCAAATCCCAAGCTGACTGCTCCGCTTCGTAGTCTTCAACATTGGGAGAAGCCGAATCCATTACAAAAGTCGACTCAACTGAGTCCTCGCCTGAGTCCTCGACTGAGTCCTGGACTGAACCCTCATCTGGGAGGGACGACTCAGCGTATTGGTTGGAAAAATCGGCGGATTCGATGGAGAGATCAGCCTGCTCTTCGGCTCGTTCCTCGTCCATGTCGCGAATCAACATGTCGGCCAGCGAACCTTCGGAAGTTTCTTCATCCTCAGATTCACGAGAGTGCAGATCGCTGTCGGAGGAATACTCTTCGTCCATCGGCTGAGAGTACGATTCTGACGCATCGGCATCGCTATCGGCCTGAGGAGTGAGTTGCGACCAAGGATCGATCGGCTGGTATCCTCCCGCCTCATCTTCGGCCGGATCGATCGATTCCTGCGACAGCGACTCGTCGACGGGATGCTCTGTTGACTCATCCTCGCTCTGCCACATGTTCTGGTAGGGAGAGGAAATGGCTGCGTCATCCGTCGTTTCGGATTCGGCAACGGCTTCCTCTTCAGCGGGTGTTTCCGCCCATGGATTGAACGCGGTGTGATCCTCTTCCTCTTGGTTGGACGCATCGCCATTCAAACCGATTCCAGCCAAGCCAGCTGCCATCAATCCGTTTGCGCTGTCGTCCGCCGTAGTCTCGTCAACGACCGCTTCCGAATCGCTGGCGATCTCAGCTTCAGCCAGTGTTGAGTCAGCTGATCGCTCGATGTCGGCAATGGCCTGATCGACGCTGTGCTCGATGTCAGCGATTGCCTCATCGACCGCAACTTCCGGCGACTCAGTTTGCCAGAGCGGTTGATCCGCCTCATCGGACGATTCGCCCATCGCTTCGACGGGTGTTTCTTCCATACCCTGCTGCGTAAACTCGGATTCCGTTTCCGATGCAGGTTCATCCCACGCGTTCAAATGGCCCGCGGCCTCGGGTGACTCCTCCGCATCGGGACGCCACTGGTTCTCGACTGCTTGTGTTTCCAAGCCATGCTGAGATTCAACAAAGCTGTCTTCTGCCCCGGCTTCTGCGGAAGCTTCTGCATTATCCGATGAACTCGGATCGACAGAATCTGGATCCACCTCGGCGGGTTCATCAGACGTCTCCCATGGATTAGTGGCAGTGACCACTTCATTCACGGGCTCAGGTGCCGCGTCAAACTCTTGCGTATCGCTGGGCGTCTGGTACGTAGGCCATGCTTCATCGTCGTCCTCTTCGGCTGACTCTTCGACTTCGTCGCCAGCACTCACGTCCTGTGTACTAATCGCCCCCTGTTCATCGTGGCAATCCGCCTGCATATCGGCGATCGATTCCGACGAATCGGTTGCCTCAATCACCGACGCATCCTCGTCAACTTCACCCAGCAGGCCAAGCTTTTGAGAGGTCGCTGAATCATCGTACGATTCAGGTTCCACGTCATCAACAAGCGGTGATGCCGAAGAGTCCTGGTTGTACGAATCGACGCGAGCGATGGTCTCATCGTAGTCTCGCTGCATTTGTTCCAAGCGAGTTTTCACAGTGTCCAGCTCGGAGCTCAAGGCTTCGAATGCTTCACTGGTTGGTCGTGCTTCGGCTTCTTCGAGTGCTTGATCACGTTCTTGCTTGACCTCGGTAAGTTCACCGCCGAGACTTTCATTTGCGGCGCGCAGTTCGCCAAGCTCCACGTTGGCACACCCCAAGTCGTGCGTCAGTTGCTCGACACTTTGACGAAGTGCATCGGATTCGATTTCCAAACCGGATCGAGCTTCGTCGCGTTCTGCTGAAGTCTGATCGACCAGCAATTCCAGCTGGCGAATCGATGCGCAAGCGCCTTCGTAGTCTTCACGAAGTGACGAGGCTTCCTCGGTAGCTTGGCGAACGCGGTCTTCCAATTCGTCAATCTGCCCGCGAAGTTCATCGACCATCGAGTCATGATCGGACGTCAATTTCGCCGTCAGCTGGTCGGCCAACTCGGATTGCTCGGAATCGGCTGAACGCATCGATTCAATCTCGGCGTTCAACTCTTCGACACGATTTTCAGCGTCCTGACGTCGTGCTTCGCTTTGAGCACGTGCGTCGATTGCCTCATCCCGAGCACTCTCCAACTCCTGCTGCAGCTGGCGATGCTGCTCGACATGCGACTGGTCGTTGCTCTCCAGAGCATCTTGCTGTTGGGTCAGACGCTCAAGCTGTTCGTTGAGCGACGCAAACTGATCTCGCATTCTCTGGACAGCTTCGGTGGCGCTTTCAGCTTGCTGCTGCGAAAGCTCCAGTTGGCGAGTCGCATTGTCAACTTGTTGCTGATACTCCGACTCCATGCTCCGGATCTGATCTTGCCGATCATCCAGTAAGCGGCGCTGCGAGCTGCTTTCATCACGCAGCTTGGCGAGCTCTTCTTTTCTTGCGAGATACTCTTCTTGGATTTGAAGAGCCGCTGTTTCTTGCGACATCAACTGCGTTTCACGTCGATGCAACTGATCTGCACGCGACCACATCTCGGATTCGCGAACTCGCAGTTCGGTCTCCCGTTCGATGCAACGGTTCTCGCGAAGATCGACTTCGCTTTGACGCAAACGCCACTGGGCAGCTTCGCGTTGCAACCGTGAATGCCATTTTTGCTGATCCATCGGCTCAGCAGAATCGACTGCCGAAGTCATCGGATCGATGGCCGAAGCCAACTTGGCTGACGGGTCGATGCCGGACAGAAGTTCAAATCGGTAGGCCCCCATGCGCAGAACGTCGCCGATTTGCAGCGAAGTTTCCGTCATACGATTGCCATTGATTTCCAACGGCACGCTGTAGGCTCTTACTAAAACGCGGTTCGCGTCTCGAATCAGAACCGCGTGCATCGGACGCAATGTCGCGTCGTTCAGTCGAATGGAACAACCTTCCGCACTGCCGAACGTGTAGCGGTTACCGGTCAATCGCAGTCGTCGCACCGGAACACCCGGACGAATCACGCGGAATTCGATCGCGTCGACTTTGGGGCCAGGGATCGATGTCGTGTCGTTCGATTGCGTCTGGCCAAGGCCGTTTGGCGAAACATCAATTGTCTGTCCAGGTGGAATCCCATCCGATACGGAAACGGGCGGGGTGTTGATGTCGATGGAGTTGCTTCCCATATCGAATGGGGGCACTGAGCTGCTGTGATCGGTACTCACCGTCGAATTCCTTCCGTGGCAAACAAACACTGACACAAGACGAGCCATCAAGGCAAACTGTCCACACAGGGAACAGGGCCTATTCGTATCGAAATCAACAGCACTTCCATGGCTGCGTCGGCACGAATCTGAATGCAATCAAAATGGTCCTCTTGTCGCTTTAGGTGCGCGCTAGCACACCTATTCAGTCTTCTTCGGTTCCGGTCTTCGATCCGGTTAGAGAATCTGAAACGACTGTGACGCTTTTGACCGCCTTTCTCAGAAAACCACTCCTTTGGGTGGATAGCAGGCGATTAGTGGATCCAAATCCGTAACTGTCCTAGTCGCCAATACCTGCCACTTTGGCGGACACGACCCCAGAAAGGCGTTCTTACCGATAGTTCTGGAACCTTGAGGAAGATAAGTCGTCCAAATCGAGCAATGAAGGGGCTCGATCTACCGTTGCCTTCCTATCATTGCGACGGATTCGGCTCCCGCCGTTGGGTGTGTGATTTCTGGGGCTTGGTGAAAACCAGTATTTGCCGGGAACCGTACTATCTGATGGTGTTGCGAGCTTCGTCCCGAACTTTCCTACCTACTACGTTGCCAGTGAAAGTGCGGTCTCTTGAACGAGGCAGCGTTGCAACTGTGCTTCCTTTTCAAATTTCGAGGTGTAGAAATGTCCCGCAAAGACGCAATCAAGAAACTGCATGAGACGCTGGTTCGTCGTCGTGATGCGATTCGTCGCGCTCTGAAGGGTGATCTCAGCTTGTTCCAAGAGTTGCATCAGGAAAAGACTGGTGATGTTTTGGATGCTGCGGCTGATTCCGTTCAAGACG
>CAYUGI010000298.1:0-7152 GCA_964444105.1 uncultured Pirellulaceae bacterium | reverse complement strand
AAGTCCGCAAAGGTATCGTCAAGAACATCGCCGACTTCGGTGCGTTCGTCGACCTTGGCGGCATCGACGGTTTGCTTCACATCACCGACATGGCTTGGGAGCGAATCGGCCATCCAACCGAGATGGTTTCGATCGACCAAGAGATCGAAGTCAAAGTTCTGCACATCGACCGCGAAAAGCAAAAAATTGCTTTGGGCATGAAGCAGAAAGATCGCAACCCGTGGGAAAACATCGAGACGAAGTACCCGGTGGACACAACCCACAAAGGCGAAGTCGTCAACGTGATGAGCTACGGTGCGTTCGTCAAACTCGAACCAGGCATCGAAGGTCTAGTTCACATATCGGAAATGAGTTGGACCAAGCGGGTGAATCACCCCAGCGAATTGGTCGAAATCGGTGCCGAGATCGACGTCAAGATTTTGGGTGTCGACCCCGAAGGCCAACAGCTTTCGCTGGGTATGAAGCAGACCCAAAAGAATCCTTGGGACGAAGTCATCAACCGCTACCCCGAAGGCAGCGATGTCAAAGGCAAGGTGCGAAACCTTACCAACTACGGTGCGTTCATCGAGTTGGAAGAAGGCATCGATGGCTTGCTGCACGTCAGCGACATGTCATGGACTCGCAAGATTGGTCACCCCAGCGAATTGCTGGAGAAGGGCCAAGAGTTGGACTGCCGCGTGTTGAGCGTCGACGAAGAGCGTCGTCGTATCGCGTTGGGTCTGAAGCAGCTTGATAACGACCCATGGGATGGCGACATTCCAGACAAGTACCAGCCCGGCCAATTGGTCAAAGGTGCTGTCACGAAGATCACCAACTTCGGTGTCTTCATCGGCCTGGAAGACGGCTTGGAAGGCTTGCTGCACATTAGCGAGCTGTCCGACGACAAGATCGAAGATCCCGAATCGGTCGTCAAAGTTGGCGACGAGATCGAAGTCAAGGTTCTGCGAGTCGATACCGACGAACGCAAGATCGGTCTTTCGCTCAAACGCGTCGAATGGGGCGAAGAGCAAGAGAAGGCCGCAGCGGCAGCGGAAGCAGCCGAGAGTGGTGTTCCTGCTCAAGAAGGCGACCTGAAAGGTGGTCTGGGCAGCGGCGAAGGCCCGTTGTTCTCGGCCGGCAGCGACGAGTAAACCTCGCAGTCGAACTAGAAGACAGAACGCCGTCCGGGAATTTTCCGGGCGGCGTTTTTTTGTGGTTTTGCCAGGCTCTTAGGAGATACTTTCTGCGATTCTGCGGGAGTTTTCGCTAGCTTGAGCTTTTGGCTACAATAATAGTGCCGACCTGAAGGATTAGTTGAAGCACTGTCAATTATAAAACCTCCATGACCCACTTCGATACAACGAACGATAGCCCGCCCAATCCAGCGGTCGAGTACCCAGTCACACTGCCGGTCACGATCGATCAGTATTTTGATTTGGTCCAGCGCGGACATTTCGAGGAAATCGATGGGCAAGTTGAACTCATTGGCGGAAGGATCGTTCGCATGAATCCGCAGGGGCCGCAGCACTCCAATCCATTAGACATTTTGGCTGAATGGAGTTTTCAAAGTGCAAACGATCTTTTCCGACTTCGATTTGAGAAACCGATTGTATTGCGAGGCGTAGGAAGCGTCCCTGAACCGGACATCGCTTGGGTCGAGCGTAAGTCGTATGCTCGTCATCACCCCAGTGGAGATGACGTTTCGCTCTTAATCGAGGCAAGCGTTAGCAGCGGTGCATACGACACCGGCGAGAAGTGTGAGATGTACGCGCGTTCTGGGATTCCAGAGTATTGGCAGGTCAACGTACCCCGACAAGAAATTCGCGTACACCGAAATCCTGACATCGAAGCTAGTTCCTTCCGCACTATCACTACTCATCTAGTCCAAGAAACGATCTCACCGCTCTGCCTATCATCAGCGGCGCTGAATATCTCCATCCTGTTTGACAACGGCTGAAAAATACTGACATCAAGTCAGAAATCGTGCAAAGATCGAAGATGGTCAATCGTTCGCATTCACAGGCGACTTCTGCTTAACTTTCTTGGTCTTCTCGTAGATCGCAGCGACTTCCTTGGTTCGCTTGTGATTGGGACCAACGGTTTCCGTCATGATTTCCAGCGACTCGGCCAACAACGCCTTCGCTTCGGCTACCTTTGTTTTCCGGCTTAGCAGTTGTTCGCCGAGAACTCGAAGTGCATTGGCGGTCCTTGGCTCTCGACCGTAAGCTTTTCGGGCAGACGCGATACCTTCGCGCAGGAACGATTCCGCCTTTTCACGCTCACCTGCCTTGAACATCCGTCCGGCTTGGTCGACTTGGATGAAGTTGACGATCGGGTGCGATTCTCCCAGCATATTCTTGGTCAGTTCCAGGACCTCTTTCGTTTGCTCGTAGGCAAGTTCATTGTTACGGGTCTGCCAATTGATGGAGGCGTTGATCGCCAGCATCGACGCCTTGGCGTACAAAGTGCCGTCAGGAGCGGCCGACAGATAACTACCCGCTTTAGCAAGGGACGCGAACGCTCGAGCGATGTTGCCTTCCGCTCGGCTAGCCATGGCGTCACCCGTTAACGCGATTGCCATTTCGTACGGATTTATATTCGGTTGTTCGGATTGAATTTTCAGTGCTTCGCGAATCATCTTCCTTGAGTCTTTCCAGCTTTTCGCATCACCGCGACAACTCTCCATCGCGATCAGCCCATACATCAGTTTTGTGTTGGCACCGTCCGGATTTGTTGGTCCATAAAGTTCGTCCTGAATCTCAACTGATTCTTTCATCAGAGCCTTGGACTCATCGTATCGCCCTTGGATGTATCGCGCCATCCCCAAAGACGAGAGAGTGTCTGCACGCTCCTTTCCCAACGGCAATTCGTGTTCGCGCTGAGTCTTCAGCGATGCTTCCAAAAGTGGAATGCTCTGGTCCAACGAACCGAGCCCCAAATAGACTCGCGCAATTTCGTTCAGCAACGATGCGCGTACCGCTGGTTTGTCCCTCAATTTGACTTTGATCAATTCAGTTCCGCGGGAAAGCAGATCGCGAACGGTGGGATCATCTGGTTGATCGGGCCGGGCACCAAACTGATACCCCAGTAGCCCAAGTCGATCAGTTTGTTGAAACAGTCCGACCATAAAGTCGGAAACTTCTTTGGCCGTCTCGGCTTGTCGCTTTGATTCAGCCGCTGCGATCACCGAGCGTTTCTCTGCATCCTGAGCTTTAACGCGAGCTTCCAACTCAGCTTTGGCGAATCGATTTGCTCGGTTGGCCTCAGCGACAGCCTCATTCGCTTTCAGTTCTGCGCGCACTTTCTCTTTGTTCGCACGAATCCACTGCGTGCTGGTTCCGACCACCCCAGCAATCAGGCTGAGCAGGAAGACCGCGCCCATAGCAACGCTTGCGAGATTGCGCCTAACAAATTTTCGTGCGCGATAGCCAAGTGTGTCTTTACAGGCGCGAACAGTGTGTCCCGAGAGGAATCGCCGGATATCTTCTGAAAACTGATCGACGGTCGCGTAACGCCGTGATGTTTCCTTTCGCAGTGCCATCAACACGATTGTTCCAAGATCGCCCGACAGGTCTCGCCTGAGTCGTGTGAGAGTTGATTTCCGGGATCGAGCGATTTCCTCGCCCGTTTTCGGATCCGTTCCAGCGACAGGCTTATGAAGTGCCAGATGAGGGTGCAGCGGTTGAACTTGTTGAATCATCCGGACCAACTGCTGCGGGTCGCCCGTTTCAATGTCATAGGGAGTTCGTCCTGTCAAAAGTCCATACAACACGACGCCTAGCGAATACACATCGGTCGATGTCGTAGGAGCGTCGCCGCGAGCCTGTTCGGGACTGGCGTAAGCAGGAGTCAATACGCGAAAGGCAGTCTGGGTCTCTTCGCTCTTGAATCCGGGTTTCGGTTGCGTCAATTTTGCGATGCCAAAATCGATTAGCTTCACTTGGCCATCTTGGGTCACCAAAATGTTGCTGGGTTTGATGTCACGGTGGATAATCGCACTGCGGTGCGCAAACTGGACCGCGTCGCAGACTTTCAAAAACAATTCCAGTCGCTGCGCTACACTCAGTTCTTTTTCATCGCAGTATTGGTCGATGCGTATGCCATCGACGTAGTCCATCACCAAGTAGGCAATGTCGTCGTCGGTCATTCCCGCATCGATGAGGCTTGCGATACTCGGGTGCTTGCCAAGTTCGGCGGCGAACTGCGCTTCGTCTTTGAAACGGCGCATCGTTTCGTCGTGGTCGAACCCCAATCGCAAGACTTTGATCGCAACTTTTTGGGTCGGCCCTTCGGTACGCTCGGCCAAGTAAACGGCCCCCATCCCACCGCGACCGATTTCACGAAGAATGGTGAACGGCCCAATGCATCGGCCGATCAAAGAACTCGACCCGCGCTGTGATAGCGGTGCCGTCAATCGTGCGTGAAGATCAATCGCAGGCGGCGACAAAAAATCGCTTTGCTCCGACTCGGCATCTCGACCCAGTAAAGATTCAACGCGAGCCAAAAGCTGAGGATCCTCGGCGCAAGCTTCCGCTAGATAGTCTGCGCGTTTTTCTGAATCAAGTTCGATCGCAACGGAGAAAATCTCCATTTCATTGTTGGGATCAACAGGGCCTCGCGACTCGCCAGCTTTCATCGAGGAAACTCTCCAAGGGGTTGGGGGGATTCCTGCTCGTCATCATTGAAGCAGGCAAACCTAGTCCTTCACCCTCCCGTTTGCGGGAGGGTTGGACGCAGTAGCGGCCGGGGAGGGGCCCTCTCCTCGCTAAGGCTCGACTCTCCCGGCGGGAGAGTTCAATGATCGTAACAAGATCACTCCTGGTGCGTATGGTCTAACCGATCACGCAGCCAAGCGCGAGCGTATCTCCACTCGCGATTGACGGTTGCCAAGGATAGATCCAAGTGTTCCGCGATTTCTTGCTGCGACATGCCACCGAAAAAGCGGAGCTCGACGATTTGGCTGGTCCGCTCTCGTTGGTCCGACAGTTCCTGCAACGCTTCATCTAGCGCAATCAGATCCACACCGGCTTGCTTTTCCATCACATCGATGGCGTAGTCGAGCGATACAGATGCCTGGTTAGCACCCCGTCGTTGAGCCATTCGCGATCTGGCATGATCGATTAAGACATGACGCATGGCTCTGACCATCGAGCCGAAAAAATAGGCACGATCAGGCATCGATTCCAATGCGTTGGCGCGCAACAGTCGTATCGCTGCTTCATTAATCAGAGCGCTTGGCTGGAGCGTATGCGTGGACCTTTCCTGGTGCATCAGCGCTGAAGCGGCACTATGTAGTTCCTCGAACGCCACAGCGAAAAGCTCGGCCTGAGCCATTTCGTCGCCCGTCTTAGCGCGTTGCAAGATGACGGTCAGGTCTTCGGATTCCACGTGATGAAGCTCTCGGCAGAAAAGTGATCTGCATCTGGGTCGGGAAGCAGGTGTACATCTATAACGCCCGAATAGATCATTTTGTCAAATCGGGTGACACGAAGTCGGCGGTTTGTTCGCAGGTAATTGTACCGACCGAGTGTAACCGCTCCTCCGATTTTGCCTCAAGCAGATCAAACCCCTCTATCTCCCGAGTGAAGACCAACATGTTCGCCAGTACACGTCGCGCATCCTCAAAGCGTAAGACAAATAGTCTTTCGGCAAGACGCCGACGAATGTCGATTGAAACACTGGAAAAACGGCAACTGCTTGCCGCATCGATCGATGCAGCCGGCCAAGACGTGGAACTTCAACGCAGCGGTGAGCTGATCCAAATCGTTGAGGTTGGCAACAACGTTGACCCGCCCATTTGGGCGGCAAATGTACAGTCAATCGATGAGTCTCGAATCGAGATTGTCGCCGGCTCCCTGAGAGTCGATTCGGCGGTCGATCTGGATGGCAACTCGCTGCAAGTCCAAGCTGATTCGATTGTGCTTGAAAATGGCGGTGGGATCTCGACAACCGACCTGGATGCAAACAACGTTTGGGAAGGCGACTCGGGGAATTTGGACTTTAGCGCGACCTCGATTGTGGTCGGCGCAAATTCGTTCTTACGGACACGCCCCGATTCTGGTGACGCGTTTCGGGCTGGAACGATCACGTTGGAGGCGGTCGACGCACCGCCGCTGGCCGGATCGCTACTGAGCGATTCGGTTAACCCTTTGTCATTCGAGCTTCGTTCGAGCGAGATTCGGATCACCGGCGCGAACATCATCGGCGGTGAGACCACGATTACATCGGAAGGTCAATCATCAACGCGGTGGGACGATCTGGGCGGCATCGGCGAGACAATCGCAACGGATCTGGCTAATCAGTTAGACGATATTGATCAGCTTGGTATCAGCACGGTGTTGCCTTTGTCGGGACAGGTCAAAAGTCGTGCAGCGTTTTCGTCATTGAGTTTGACCGATACGAACATTGCGAGTGATGCATCGGTTACTTTGTCGGCCAACTCCGTTGCAGATGCGACAACCAATACGCTGTCCATCGGGACGAATTCGGCGTCAACACTGACAGCGATTGGGTTTAGTCGTTCCGTAGCATCAGCGAACATATCGATGCTAGGTGACACGGAAATCGTCGCGGGGGGACGCGTCGATATCTCGACGGATGTGGAAGCCGATTCGACGCTGTTTTCACGTGCCGAGGCCAATTCGCGGCTTTCGGGCAAGAATATTACCGCCGCGTTCAACATTGCTTTGGCGTGGAACGATCTTGATTCGACGATCGTTCTAGGCGGATCAACGATGATCGACGCCGGCGGCACGGTCAACGTCGATGCGCGAGGCACGACGGTCAACGAAGCTCGCGCTGCGACATCAGTATTTGAGGATGGCACCGGAGGTATCTCAGTCGCCGTTGGAATCGACAACGCCGATGTGAAGGCGGATGTTCGTGGAACGATCATCAGTCGTGAACAAGACGAAGTCGCGCAGTGGGATTTTGCTGCCGCTGATATCGATGCGGCAACCAATGAAGTGGTGCTTAGTCGCCCGATCAACACGCCCGCTTTGCGAACAGGTGATCGAATCGAATACACCGGTCCGACCGCCCATGGATTGGTTTCGGGTGAAAGCTACGTCGTCAAACAAGTCACCGACGTGGACTCCGGTGACGCCGATACCTTGTCACAGCGGGTCCGATTCGGTGGCGAAACGATCGATTTGAACAACGCACAAGTACAAG
>CAYUGI010000297.1:1681-7198 GCA_964444105.1 uncultured Pirellulaceae bacterium | reverse complement strand
TGGCATTTGAAGCGATGGAGCACATTGGTCACAACGGAGTCGTTGTTTGGACCGGCATCACCGGTGGCGACAATAAAACGGAAGTGCCATCGGACAACATCAATTTGAATTGGGTGCTCGGCAACAAGTTGCTCTTGGGTAGCGTTAACGCGAATCGCGGACACTTCGAGATGGGCATTCGCGACCTAGCGCTCGGCGACGTGATGTACCCCGGCGTGCTGGAGAAAATCTTGACGCATGGCGTCGATGGATTGGACAACTATGCGGAGATGATGCGTTTGCTGGTCGAAGACAAAGATGCCTTGAAGGTCTTTGTGAACGTGGCCGAAGTTTAGGCGGAATCGATGGTGCAGCTCCCCGAAGAAATCACGTTGCATCCGTCACGCAAAAAGTGGGGCTTCATTTTCACGATTTGCGCACTGCTGTGTTCCTGCGGCGTTTGCCTGATCTGGCAGCAACCGGGTGTGAAGGCCTGGGCAATGGTCCTTTTTCTCGCGTTCGGTGCCGCCGCTGGCCTCACCCTGTTGGTCAGCAGAAAGGCCTACCTAACTTTGTACGCAGATCGGTTTGAACAATCGATGCTAGGACGCAGGCTAAATTACCGGTGGAATCAAGTGTCAGCGTTTCATGTCTGGCAGCATCAGCATCATTCAGTCGTGTGTTTCGATGTGGTAGAAGACGAAAGTGTTCTGGGCGAAATGAATCGTGGCTTGGCGGGGGCGTCTGGTTTTTTATCCGATTCGTTTGGGCTGAAGGCCGACGACTTGGCCGAACTGATGAATCGCTTCCGCGATCGATCTTTGATGCGAAGCGGTGAGAAACCCTTTTGAATTTGGACGGTGACAAAGCCAATGCCCTTCACTCAATACCTCGCAGCATTTGCGGACTATCCGTCGCTGGGAGATCGCATGCTGCATGTGCTTCGTGCGTTGCCAAGCGAAGTGCAAGAAGACTTTGTCTCCGACACGCGTTTTCAGATCACGGTCGACAACTACCAAAAAGGCAAGGGCTGGTCGCTTGTCATGGACTTGCCCGGCCCGGACGGAAGCGGCAGTCGCTGTGTGGTGTTGAAACCCAAGTTGGCGGACTGCGAAGAAACATTTGCGTGGTACGTGATTGCCCATGAATTCGCACACGCCTACCTTCGCAATGGCGGCTGGAACGAGATCACCGACCGCGAAGACGCCGCCGATGCACTGGCATCAAGCTGGGGCTTTGATCGCCCAAAGAAGTTTGCCGGGTGGTTTAAGAGTTGATCGCCCGACGTTTATTCATTCGACGCGGCGTGTCTTGGCACGCCCATGTTCGCAATTCGCTATCTTGACGTTAATGACGAATGAAACTTCTCGAGCGAGTTTAGCCATGGTTCGTTTTCGCTGTCGGTTGCTATCAGCATTCTTTTGCTGCTGGGTAGCGTGTGCCGGTTTTTCGTTCATCGTGTCGCTGGGAGAAGAGCCAAGTCAGCCTCAAGTGCGAACCGACAATCTTGGCGATCCGCTTCCGCCGCGAGCTTTGCTGCGGATGGGAACTGAGCGTTTTCGTTCTCCAGGAACCATCCGTGACATGGTGCTGGTGGACAACGGCAAAATCCTTGTGACCGCTGGTGACTATTTGACGGCCTGGGATGCAGAGACCGGGAAGCAACTTTGGCGGCAATCGAGCAGGGTAATGGGAGATCGGCTGACGACGTCGTACGGTGTCCGTTGCCTCGATGGAACGCCTGATGAGAGGCACGTGATTACGAACGGAAGAAACGGCAAATTGTTGCGTTGGGATGTCCGTACGGGGGAATCCGAAACGACCGATGTAAACGCAGCGGTCACAGGACGCGGCATGACGGGTGGCGTTGTGTCGATCGATGTGTCTTCCGATGGCAAACGCTTCGCGGTGGGAAACGGGAAGGGGCTCCGTGTTCAAACGGCTGACGGAGAGACGCTCTATGAAATCAACGAGGACTTCGGCGACTTGGACTTGAACGCGAAAGATGCAATGGGGCGAAGGGATCGGTTGTTTTTTGGCGGCACTTTTCATTACGGCGTTTTTTCGCCCAACGGAAAGATCCTCGCGAAGCATGCGTGTAGTGACCCGGCCAAGGTATTTCTTCTGGATTCGAAGACCGGCAAAGTTCAGCACGCAATCGATTGCAAAGCCAACGCTGTGCGAATGGACTTTTCACCCGACTCCACGAGAGTCGCCATCACCGAACGTGACTCAGCTGTTCGACTTTACGACACTTCCGATGGCGAACTTGTCTGGGAGACAAAGATCGATGTGGATCGTTCGACGGAAACTTATACTTCTGCGATCAAGTTCAGTCCCGATGGGAACCTGCTGGCCGTCGCCGAACGCCAACAGCGACTGGTGTTGTTGGATGCTCGAAGCGGAGAGTTGATGGGTTCGTTCGACGGACATTCGTCAAATCCTTGGGCCGTCGCGTTTTCGTCCGACAGTAAGACACTGTTCTCTTCGGGCTGGGGCGGAGTTGTGCATCGCTGGGATGTGGACACGATCAAGCAAATCCCTGTTCCGGACGCTGTTCTTGGCACCAGCGTCGTCGCGGCATCACACGATGGAAGATGGATCGCTCACATGGATCAACAGGATGTGGTCCATCTGATCGACAAGGCCACTGGGAAAAAAGTTCGGCAGTGGAAGTCGATCCACGGTGGCTGTGGTTCGCTGGCTTTTTCACACGACAACGTGCATTTGGCCGGCGCAGGTGGTGCAGGCAAGAACTTGCACCTGAGTCTTTGGCGTGTAAAAACCGGCGAGTGTGTTCGCCACTGGCTCTGGCCAAAAGGAAAAGACTCGTACTCGAGTGTCAATGAAATCGCATTCACACGTGATGGCAGATTGGTTGCCGCAGCTTCTTTTCGACAAGACACTGCCCATGTTTGGGATTTGTTGACCGGAGAACAGATTGGCAAGCTGAAACACAAGTCGGTTTACGGGCTCTCATTCATGCCAGACTGCCAGACACTGCTGACTGCGGGCTGGGACAATCAGGTGCGATTTTGGAACATGAATGATGCTCAGCAAGTCAACGCTCTGAAAATTCCTGAGACACCCGACAACGGCGACGAGCGGATGTATACAGTTCATGTGGATCCGACAGGTGAGATGTTTGCCACCACTCAATTGGATCGCCGTGTTCTTTTTTGGAATTCGGATGATTTGAAAGAACGTGGGAACATACGAATCGATGGTTCGTTTTCATTCGGCTCGTCCTGCTTTTCGCCCGATGGGCTATGGTTTGCGACGGGTGGAAGCGGCAAAATTCAAATTTGGGATCCTTGGTCAGTTGGGGATGACGCCAAAGAAGCTCTCTTGTTCGAATTCAAAGGTCATGAGAAATACGTTTACGACATCGAATTTGCTGGCGATAACCGCTCGCTCGTTTCGGGTGCTGCCAGCACTTCCCTGTTGTGGGATTTGCGACCGGAATTCACCCAGCGCCCAATCAACGAGCAAGCAAATGCTCTGCTGTACGCAAACGGCTCGGACTCGTATCAGGCTTGGTGGGCGTTGGTAGACGCTGGAGATGCTGCCGTTAAGTCGCTTCGAGATCGTTTGCCGAAGTCTCGCAAACTGACGAACATTGGTCAGATGGCAAGCGGGAATGACGCGGGCCACCGACAGCGGCGACGCAATTTGCTGATGAAAATGGCGGCTAGCAACAAGGAAACCTTCCGGTCCGGTGCCGCCCGGCGATTGGTGTCGGTGCTATCGCATATTGGCAGCGAGGATTCGATTGGACTGCTGAGAGAATTGGCTAGCCAGGATGATGAACTTGGTGATGTTGCGACACAACAGTTGCGTTTTGTGGATGTGGGTCAGTAGAGAACACGATGGCAAAACGCAAACCCGAGATTCGCATGCGTTCGTACGGAATCTATTCCAAGTGGGATTCTGGGTCGAAGGAACTTCCAGACCTGGTCGAAGTCACAACGGATATTCCAGCTCAGGTCGACATCGAGTTCGGTTTTATCGTCAATATCAAGGGTGGCAAGAATTGCGAGCTGAATTTCTGCATCGACCATCCTGGAATTCGGGATGCTGACGGAAAGAAACGTGCGCCTTTCGACGGTAGCGTTTTCATCAAAAGTAACGAATGGAATTTTTTTCTAGGCGATACCGTTTGGGAGCCAATCGCTGACAAGATTGGGCCCTGGCATTTATGGTTGGAATTAGCCGGAAAAAGAGTGGCGGAAAAGACGTTTCAAATTCACGAGCATCAATCTGGCTTGATCGAATGAAATTCAGCATACACACCGCTTTGTTCTTCACGCTGCTGGCGTTTGTTGCACCACTGCAGATTGTCTTTGCTGAAGAACACGCGTCTGAATCCTCAATGGAATCGGTTGATGTCTTCGCCAGTGGATCAGGTGGCTACCACACGTACCGCATCCCGGCGATCGTTGCCACGAAATCGGGGGCTCTGCTGGCTTTCTGCGAAGCAAGAAAGGAAAGCAAAAGCGACACGGGTAACATCGACTTACTTTTGAAACGGTCGACCGACGATGGGAAAACGTGGTCCGAATCAATCGTGATTTGGGACGATGACAAGAACACCTGCGGAAATGCGACTCCCGTCGTTGATCAGTCAACGGGAACGATTTGGTTACCGATGACATGGAATCTTGGCAGCGATCACGAAGGCGAAATCAAAGCCGGGACAAGCAAGCATCCGCGCCGCGTCTTTCTGACTCATTCCAACGACGATGGGCTGACGTGGTCTGAGCCGGCCGAAATCACAAGTGCCGTCAGGAAGGATCATTGGCGTTGGTATGCGACGGGGCCAGGGAACGCGATCCAATTAACGCGTGGAGAACACAAGGGACGTTTACTTATCCCGGCAAACCACTCGGATCATTCCGATCCAGAAGTGCATCCGTATCGCAGCCATGTGTTTTGGTCAGACGATCACGGGAAGACCTGGCAGCTTGGTGGAGTTCATGCGGAGAAAACAAACGAATCTGCGGTGATCGAGCGCAGTGACGGTTCGGTTCTCCAGGCGATGCGTTCCTACCACGAGACCAACCAACGCGCGATGGCGATTAGCAACGATGGCGGCAAGAACTGGAGTGAATTGCACCTGGATAAAACACTCGACACCCCCGTCTGCCAAGCCAGTATGATCCGCTATTCGTTCGCAGACGAAGTAGCGAAAGGCGGAAAAAGCCGAGTCTTGTTCGCTAGTCCGAAAGGAACGAAGCGACGAAATTTGCATGTCTGGCTTAGTTACGACGACGGAGCAACATGGCCGATCACCAAGCAGATCGACGCCGATGATGCCGCGTACAGTAACTTGATCGCATTACCCAAGAACCGCATCGGCCTGCTCTACGAAAAAGGCGGCTACAAAACGATCACGCTGAAGACATTCCCATTGTCATGGCTGGAATCAGCCCAGTAGCGCCAGCGAGTCGAATGAACCGACCGGAGCAATTTTCCGACCCTCCCATCTTCCTGCCCCCATCTTTCTACCCTCCTATCTTCCTGTCCTCTTATTTTCCT
>CAYUGI010000297.1:0-1581 GCA_964444105.1 uncultured Pirellulaceae bacterium | reverse complement strand
TTCCTGTCCTCTTATTTTCCTACCCCCATCTTTCTACCAAAGAACCTCTGCCAAGAACCCGAAGCACACTCATGAAAAACACATTCCTTTTCGCCGTTGTTTTATCGATCGCGTGTCACGCGTCCGTTTCCGCTGACAATTGGGCGCACTGGCGAGGGCCCACGGGCAACAGCGTCGCAGCCAACGCTAGCCCGCCGACAACTTGGAGCGACACTGAAAACGTCAAGTGGAAGGTCGCGATCCCAGGTAAAGGCTCCGGCTCACCCGTGATCTGGGAGAATCAGGTATTCGTCGTGACCGCGGTACCGGATGGTGACACTAGCGGACGGCTACCACAGCTGAACTTCAAGTTGCTTTCGTTCAATCGAGACAATGGTGAAAAGCTCTGGGAACAAACCGCCATCGTCGCGACGCCGCACCAAGCGACCCACTCCACCAACGGCTTCGCATCGGGGTCACCCTGCGCGGACGGTCAGCATGTTTATGCGTTCTTTGGCTCTCGTGGATTGCACTGCTACAGCTTGGATGGACAGCTGGTTTGGCAGCGAAATGACTTCGGCAAAATGGAAACACGCAATAGCTTTGGCGAAGGCGCATCGCCGACAATCGTGGACGACAAAATCTTGGTGCCTTGGGACCACGAAGGACAGTCGTTCCTTTACGCATTGAACAAATCCACCGGAAAAGATATCTGGAAGACAGCGCGCGATGAGCCGACTTGCTGGGCAACGCCATTGGTAGTCGAGCACAACGGTCAGAAACAGGTCGTCATGAACGGACAGACCAGCGCACGCTGCTACGACCTCGAATCCGGCAAGGAACTTTGGCGATGCGGAGGCCAAACACAGCGACCGGTCGCTTCGGCAGTTTCCAGCGGCGACATGGTTTTTGTTGGCAGCGGTTTTCGTGGCAACTTCATGGGCGCATTTCAGCTTGGTGGCAGCGGCGACATTGAAAATTCCGACAAGGTCGCTTGGACGATTGGCCGCGACTGTCCGGACATTGCTTCGCCGTTGCTCTCAGACGGCCGGCTCTACTTCCACAAAGGCAAAAGCGGTCAGCTAACTTGTGTTGATGCCAAAACAGGAAGGCCCCACTACGTGGCTGAACGGATTCCCGGTATCAAGAGCACCTATGCATCACCGATCGCAGCCGGTGGCAAGATTTTTGTGACGGGGCGCAGCGGAACAACCACTGTGATCGAAGACAGCGACACTCTGAAAGTGCTGGCAACCAACAGCGTTGGCGAAACCGTCGATGCAACGCCAGCGCCAGTGGACAGCGAGTTATTCATCCGAGGCGAGCGCCATCTATTCTGCATCGCTGAGTAAGACGATGACGCAGCCTGCCCAGCTAACGCGCGAGCCCTAGCGGTAACGCCGTGGCGGACTTTTAGAATTCACTCTCTTCGCGGGGAGAGTCGGGCGCAGTAGCGGCCGGCGGGGGGCATTCTTGTTGAAAATGATTGTCGTCGGCGATCCGGATTGGCCCTCTCCTCGCTGAGGCTCGACTCTCCCGGAGGGCCCACCCCGATCGGGGTTTTGGTGGGCGCTTTGTTTGGCATGTGGGCCCCGGGGCCGG
>CAYUGI010000296.1:0-7210 GCA_964444105.1 uncultured Pirellulaceae bacterium | reverse complement strand
GACCGTCATTTGCCGCACCAAAATCCGCTACGGCGTTGCCCGGAGGGAGAGTAAAGTAATAATATGCAGGTGATTCGGCCGACTCGGGTGCTCTACGGCATTGCCTGCAGCGATAGTAAAAACCCTAATTACTCTGACAGCAATGCGGCAGCGACCTGCGCGACGAACGGGGTAATGTCGCGTTGAGCACGCCGGAGCTGTGACGCTTTTGAACGACTAAGTCCATGGTCTTCGATATGATCCAGATTTCGGGACAGCTCATCCCACCCCTCCAGCATATGCTGCGTTTCGCGTTGCAGGCGTCCAAGATACTTCGGGTCAGTCAGTCGTCCCGGCTTGCTCATTTCTTCGTGTAGCTCTTTGGCGTGGCTGTAGAACTCTCGAGCCCCCGACGAAATCGAACTGCGGAAACTGCTGGGGGTTAGATCACGCGAATTACGGCGAATCTCGTCGTTGATATATTCCGCTGTACCTTCCAGTGCGGCCGCCGCTTGAATCAATTGGGAAGCACTGATCGGTGAGGCTCCACCACCAGCCACACCCAGAGCCTGGCGAAGTTCACCGCAAGAGCGTTCGATCTCCGATAGCAGTCCGCGATTAACCGTTGGAATCCTTGCAAAATCGGATTGAACCGAAATCCAGTTATTGTCCAGGGCCGCAAACATGCTTTGCAATTGACCAGCGTCTGCTTTGGCGTTAGCCGCCTTTTCTAACTCGATCGCTTGACGGTAAAGCTCTCGCGTCGCATTCAACACGCGGGCTTGATCGCCACTGGGTAAGGATGCAATCGATCGAAGTGTGATCTGTTCGCTAAGCCTTTCAATCGAACCATCAATCCGGTGTGCGATTTCCGCTATGTCGTGGAACGCGGCTGGCGGTGACATCCAAAGAATTGCATAAACGTGATCACCGCACTCGCTTACCCGCGCCAAACGACGATCCAAATGCGGATTTCGAAGGCTGTAGACTTGTTGGCTAAACGCCCCCCATCGCTGAGCAAAGTCGCTGAAGGATCCCGCCATTTCTTCGTAGGAAGCTTCCTCGACATGATCGGCGGCGCTAAGAACACGTTGGCGAAGCAATCGACAATCGTGCGCAAGCTTTCTTGCAGCCCTGGCTTCGATTCCCGAGATCTCCAAGTCATCGATAATCGACTGCATGTAAGTGGACGCGATCACCATTTCGTCATGTAGGGCGTGCCGATTGAACTGCGGTTGAATCTGCAATTGCTCGCACATCGTCGCGCAAGTTTGGTCGCATTGTTGAATCGCGTTAAGCACACCTGCGTCCAGGCCATTGACGGATCGCAGGGCAAAGGAAACTTGCCGCCATCGAGCATCAAGCTCTGCATACGGGTCAACAATCGGTGTCAAAGACGACAGCCCATTGCATCGCTGCAACAAAGCCCGTCCGTCGGCACCAATTTGGTAGACCTGCGGCAGCAACGTTCGGACTTCGGGATGCTTGTTCGCTGCACGACGGAGTTGACCGATCAGTGGATCGATATTGCGATTGAACGCCACCAAACGTTGCGCGTACTCGGACGCTTCACGGCTATGGACGCTAATCGAACTGGCGCCACCAGCGGGTTGCCCCGAAGACGGTTGCAACCTCGGCTGCGTTGGTCGTGCGGGCGGTCTGCCTCCAAATCCAGATGGAAGCTGGACTTGGTACGGGTCCTTGGACGGTTTGAACGTGCTTTGCCCGGGTGGCCTCAGTGCTGGTGGACGTTTCTGCGACGCGGCCCGCTTTTTCACTTCTTTCTCTAGTTGCTGCTCGGCGAGCGTGCGAAAGAGCCCTTCGATCAGACGACCATTCTGTGCGACGGCATGCGACGACGTCCCGAAGGCTATCGATGCAACAACAAGGGCGATCACAATGCGATAGAACTGGGGCATGGCGAGATCATTCCGAAAGATAAGTGCGTAGAACTGTGACGGCAGACCATGGCCATCCCTGAGGAAACCCGCTGCCTCCATAGAATATGTCGCTCGCCAACGAACGCATAGGCTCGAGCCGGCGATAACAAGGCGATAATTCGCGCTGAATGACGGATCAGTCGTCCGTCACTGTCGTTTTTTCAGCAGAAAGCAAATTGCCCGACGATCGTTGCGAACGATGAGATGCCGTCCAGCCACGGTCGGAATGTTCCACGTCTTTGAACCGAGTGCTTCCAGACGACCGAGTACTTTGTACCGATCTGGCTCAGCAGCCACAAAAACGACTTCGCCGGATTCACTTTGGCACACCAGCGTGTCTTCCACCAAGACAACTTGCCCCTGCCCAAAACGATCCCGTCGCGATTGGCTCCAAAGCGGCGTACCGTCGTCAAGGTTGGCCGCTTGCAGCGTCCCATTGCTGATCGCAAAGCCGGTCTTGCCACGCACACAGGTGTGATTGAACTTGGTTTTTAAGACACGATTGGAACTCCACACCACTTCGGTATTCCAATCACCCAACTCATCCTTGGCTATTTCGACCAACGCGCTGCCGCCTCCATATCCTTTGCCGACGACCAAGCGATTAGGCGAACTGTTGATCGCAGACGCGCAGTTAGCACCCGCGTTCGTTGAACCTGGCCACGAAAACGACCAAAGCTGTTCGCCGGTCTTCGCAATATGCCCGGTGACCGTCTTTTCGTTGACGGAAACAATTTGCTGCTGGCCGTCCAAGGCGAACCACATGGGCGATGCGTAAGATAATTGGTCGTGGCCGGCCTTCCATTTGACCTGGCCCGATTCCCAATCCAACGCAATCAGACTTTTGGGCGTATCGGTCATTCCGTTGGCATCAATCGAATTTGTATCCACGGGCCCACCAAATCCGGCGACGACCAAGCCAAGGGATTCGATTACCAAGGGTGATTGAGCGTTTCCCCAAGGTGCAGCAGCGCTGAATTGGATCGGTGTCCATCCAGCTTCTGCCAGCATGTCCTTGGTCCAAATCCGCTTTCCAGTCTTCACGTCCAAAACACGCAGAAATCCCATCGCCCCCATCGCGTAGACGTGACCATCAACTATCGCCGGCGTTGTGCGTGGTCCGATTCCACCGAGCGGATTTTCGTGACGTGATTCGTGCTGATCGATCCAAAGCAACTTTCCGTCGGAGAGTCGGTAGCACGTCACACACTCCGACTCTTCTCGTTGTTCCAAAGTAACAACACGGTCATGCCAAACAGCGAACGACGCCCAGCTTTCACCGATCGGCTGATCCCAAAGAACCTTTGCGTCCGCTGCAGAAGACGGCACTTGAAACTGCCGCTCGTCGATAACGCTATTTCGGTTTGGCCCCAAAAACTGATGCGAGTTTTGCAGTGCAATCGACTCGGGCGTATTGGCCGGCAAGCTGTCCGATTCAGATGAATTGATCGCCAGCGGACTCTCTTGCAATCGACCGTTCTCCTGCGACGAAAAACGCAAGTCAATCTGAGGCAGCATTTCGCCGTTGAACCCATCGAATCGAAACAACAAGGCCGCCGCCCCAATCGCAGCAATCACAACACTTGGCACAAGCAATTTTTTGCCGCGAGATGCCGCGAACCGTTGCGACAGCAGTAACCCATACAAAGCCAAAACCAGCGAAAGCACCATCGTCATCAGGTTCGCATTCTGATAGTCGAATTGCGGCGCGAACCACTGAACCACCAGGATCGCAACTGCGACGATCGCGACTGCAATGAAAAGACGTCGAAAGGGAAACGAACTGCCGACGTTGCTGGCTTGTGTGCCGACGTTACTTGCTTGTGTATCGGCTGCTGCACTGCCAACCGCCGCATCATTTACCGATTCAGCGTCGATATCCGGGGTAGGTTCACTATCGCTCGATGGAAGATCGGACACTGTTCTGTTTTTCAAAGGGGAATGAGCGGAGATGGAAGCCAGGGATGGAAGCACTGCGCAGCAACCGTTAGCATAACGCGGAGACGCGAGGCGTCATCAGGACCGGAGGAGTTGGTCAAGGCCAATCACTTTGAGATCAAGTAGCCTTGTTAGCCCCACAGGTAAGTTTTGAAGTTACGCTTTTTGTACTTTACGTTTCGTCATGAGTTTTACTCGTTTTTAGGTTTCGCATCTTCACTCTCCCTCTGGGAGAGTCGAGCCTTAGCGAGGAGAGGGTTCCCTCCCCGGCCGCTACTGCGTCCGACCCTCCCGCAAGCGGGCGGGTGAAGTGATTAACGCAACGTCAAAACAGGCGAGCGGCGGAACACGAAATATCCGTATTTGAAAAAGTGATCTGCCCTAAAGATCTGGTATTCGCTAACGGCGTCACGATCTTCACAACGTTGTCTTCTTAGTTTGGTTTTTTTGTTTCATGACGCAGCAGGCCTACGCGACCGCTCAAATGCTGCGTGACAACATGGAACGTGTCGTGCTGGGAAAACCTGATGTCGTTCAGTTGATCGTCATCGCTTTACTCGCTGGCGAACACGTGTTGCTGGAGGATGTGCCCGGTGTCGGCAAAACACTCGCCGCCAAGGCACTTGCCAATAGCATCGACGGGGAGTTTACCCGACTTCAATTCACGCCCGACCTGCTTCCCAGCGACATCATGGGAAGCATGATCTATCGAGGTGAAAACGGCGAGTTTGATTTTGTTCCTGGTCCGATTTTTTCCAATGTCGTTTTAGCGGACGAGATCAACCGAGCGCCGCCGCGAACTCAGTCGGCACTACTGGAGGCAATGAGCGAAGGGCAAGTGTCCATCGATGGCAAGACGCATCCGTTGCCAAAACCCTTCTTCGTCGTTGCGACACAGAACCCATTTGAGTTCGAGGGCACCTACGCGCTTCCCGAAAGTCAAATGGATCGCTTTTTGTTGCGCACGTCGATCGGCTATCCGGATCGCGAGAACGAACGACGCGTCATGGAAACGCATCGCAGTGGTGAACCGGTCGACAAACTTCTTAACTGCGTCGATTCGGCCCAAATTCAGCACGCTCAACAATGCGTCCGCAATGTCACGTTTGATGACAAGCTAGTGAATTACCTTTTGGACATCGTCGAAGCGACCCGCAATCATTCGGGGTTTCGTGTCGGGGTGAGTACTCGCGCGGCATTGAGCTACTATCGGGGCTGCCAAGCACGCGCGATCACGGCGCAGCGAGATTACGTGATTCCAGATGACATCAAGCAACTTGCAGTGCCAGTCCTGTCGCACCGGATTCTGGCCTCCGGCGTCTTGCCAGCCAGCAACCGTGACGAAGTGCAGCGACAGGTCGAAGCGTTGCTAGTCGACATCGCCGTGCCAGTTTGATCCGTCAAAGTATTGCGGTTCGCCTGATTCAACCCACGTAGTAAACCTGAAACGACATTTGTTTATGCCGACACGATTTGGAATCATAGGAACGGGCCGCATTACACGTCGGTTGGTCGCCGACTTGCAGTCAACCGATGGAGTCACGGTCAACGCCATCGCCAGTCGCACCGAAGATCGTGCCAAGTGGTTTGCCGATCAATATGGGATCCCGGCGCCCGTCACCGGCTATCAGGCGTTACTACAACGCGATGACGTGGATGCTGTCTACATCGCACTGCCCCCATCATTGCATCACCAGTGGGCGATCGCAGCTGCATCAGCAGGCAAACACGTTCTGTGTGAAAAGCCTCTCGCAATCAATTCGGCACAGGCGAGCGAAATCGCGGCCGCGGCTTCCAAGCATCGCGTACGCTGGATTGACGCAACCGCCTGGCTTCACCATCCGCGTACAACTGCGATCGCGGACCAGATCGCAGCTGGGCGGATTGGCAAGCTTGGACACATTAGCGCAGCGGTTTCGTTTTATCGCCCGTTTCAGTCGGACGACCATCGGCTCAGTGCCAACCTGGGTGGCGGATGCCTGCTGGACTTGGGCTGGTACGCCGGTGGCTTGATTCGCTTCGCGGCGGGCGAACTCCCCCGCAAAGTCTTTGCATCTGCCATCACGGAAAGCGGCGTGCCGATCCGTGTCAACGCGATGCTTTGGTTCGACGATTCGGTGACAGCCAGCCTGTCTTGCGGATTTGATACCGCCACGAGAAAATGGTTTGAAATTGCAGGCAGCGATGCATCGGTCGTGTGCGATGACTTCACCCGACCTTGGCAAAATAATGACGGGCCTGACAAACCGGCACGTTGCTGGATCCACAGTGCCTCCGGTAGCGTCGAACAACTCGCGTTCGACGGCAATCAAGAGCGTTTGATGATAGAGTGTTTAACAGGTGATGGGCCATTGGATAAATTCCAACATCAGGCAATCGACACGCAGCGAATGATCCAGGCGATCGACCAGTCCATCCATAGCGGTGAAGTTGTCACGCTGAAGGCAGGTGCATCGTGAAAATGATCGTCGCCATCATCCAACCAACCAAGTTGTCGCTCGTTCGCGATGCATTGGCTGACCACGGGATTTCGCGAATCACGGTTTGTGACGCCATGGGCTATGGACGTCAGCACGGACGGATGGCCAGTTTTCGCGGCAACGAATATCGAATCGATTTGCTTCGCAAGCTCGCATTGGAAATTGTGGTCAACGAGGATTTTGTTGAACAGACGCTGGAGATCCTGCGCACAACGGCTCTAACGGGCACAGAAGGAGCGATTGGTGATGGAAAAATCTTCGTCATTCCCGTGGTAGATGTCATCGACATCGGCAAAGCGACACGCGGGCCCGACGCAATCTGACTGAAAGTCAAGGCGATTACCAAGCACCCAAGTCCGAAAGCAGAGATCACTTGGAGTTTCGCCCAAAGATGCGTCTCTGGCTAAAGCAAGTCACAAAACAAGCTGGCGTCTATCAATGACGTCAGGCGTGCAGGGCGAACGACCTGCAAGTAGGCGACCAATCTGACCACCCCAAGGTAAATCACTTTGTAAGCGTAGGGAAATCCGGCAGCCCGCACCGCGAGTTTTTAAGTCACGCTAAATCTGCTCGCTTTGGGAATCGATTCGGCAAATCGTTCGTCAACGCAGCCATATCGCTTGTGTGAGAGTTCATATTGCAGCAGGCGACTGCCAGCCACGTAGTGGCGACAGAATGTAGCCTTGGGCGCGAGCCCAAGGTAAATGCCGCGCAAAACCGTTTCGTTTTTCTTTGGTCCAATCGCCGCCTTTGGCGGCGATCGGACCAAAGAAAAGTGAGTAGTTCGTGTATCAACGAATTCCTGGGGCTCGCGCCCCAGGCTACATTCCGTCGCTGCTCCGCAGCTGGACTCCCCGTTGTGTTTCACCATTT
>CAYUGI010000295.1:0-7255 GCA_964444105.1 uncultured Pirellulaceae bacterium | reverse complement strand
CCCCCTCATCCCCAGCCCTTCTCCCCCAACAAGTTGGGGGAGAAGGGAGCCAGAGGACTTTCTGTAGACAACGATACCCAAATCCAAGGCGAAACAACCCACGGTCGTGTGCTCTGAAGGCGGCGAATTCCGAAGGCAATCGATTCATATCTTCGGCCTACTAATTCTGGAAACCAATGCGACGCCGACTCCTTGCAAAACCAAGCTTGCCGCCGTCAACCACGACCCTACCACGCTGAACAAGAATGACGTGAATCGTGGTGGATCGGCTTGCCACATCATCGCTGCCATGAACCAAACCACCGCCAGCACTGTAACAGTCGTCAAGGCTCCCTGAGTACTAAGCGTGCGCAACTGTCTGGCAATGGCCAATCGGTCGCGAATTGTGCTTCCGATCGCCGCCAGTGTCTCGGCCAACGCACCGCCGACTTGCCAATTGACTGTCAGCGTGGTCGAAAACAAACGAAACGTTTCAGACGGAACGCGTTGCCGCAGCAGGTCGAAGACATCCGGCGGCGAATCCCCCAAACGCAACCTCGCGACCATCTCGGTTAGCTCACCACGGAGCGGCATCGGAGTGTTTTCAGAAGCTTGACTGAGCGAAGCTTGCAGCGAAGAACCCGCGCCCACGCTGGCGACCAAAACATCAATCGCGTCCGCCAGTTGTGATTCGATGCGGCTGACTCGCCACTGGTAGATCCACGCGTCGATTTCCATTCCGATCAATGACAGAACAAAAATCGCTCCAATCGCGATGTTCCAAGGCCACTGCCAATACCAGGCGACCAAGACGCCGATCGGCACAATGATCATCCACGGGATCCAGGACCAGCGAGTCGCGAATGGCTTTTCAAGATCGGAATCGTAGTCAGTCTCTGAATCGGATTCCTCCATGCGACGCGCGACCAAATCACGCTGGGCCGCTTGATACCAGAAAGCGATCAAGCCAATGATTGCTACAAGCAGCAAGGCGAAGGGGACCAGGATCCCGATCATGTCGACTGCCTCGCGAACCAAGAACGATTTACGTCCGCGATCCCTCGTGCAGAAAGTTCGTTGACGATGCGTGGCACAACGCCGGTGGACTGAAACGTCCCGATGATCCGGTCGTCCGCACGTCCGGTTGGCTTGAAGACAAAAATATCTTGCAGCTGCGGCGTCTTGCTTTCGATGCCGACGACTTCCGCGATCCTTTCGATACGACGCACACCATCTTCGTAGCGACGAACGTGAACGATGTAGTTGATGGCGGAAACCGCTTGCTCGCGGATTGCTTGCGACGGCAATTCCATACCCGCCATCATCACCATCGTTTCTAAGCGAGCGAATGCGTCACGAGGACTGTTGGCGTGAACCGTCGTCAAACTACCATCATGACCAGTGTTCATCGCTTGCAACATGTCCAACGCTTCGCCCGCGCGAACTTCGCCCATCACGACTCGATCAGGTCGCATCCGCAGCGCGTTGACGACCAGGTCACGCTGCGTGATCGCGCCTTTCCCCTCTGTGTTGGGCGCACGCGTCTCCATCCGGATGACGTGTTCCTGACCCAGCATCAATTCCGCTGCGTCTTCGATTGTGATGATTCGTTCGCTATCGGGAATGGCCGCGGCGATCGCACCCAAGAGTGTCGACTTACCGCTACCGGTACCGCCGGTGACAATCAAGCTCTTGCGATGTCGAACCAGTGTTTCCATGAATTGGTCCATCGCGTCGGAGAACATCCCCAACCGCACCAAATCGGCACGTTCCAACCGTCGACGGCCAAAACGACGAATGGATAACGTAGGACCATCGATCGTGACGGGCGGCAAGGTTGCATTGACACGACTTCCATCCGGCAATCGCGCGTCCACCATCGGTGATGAAGTATCAATTCGTCGGCCAACCCGTGCGGCGATACGTCCAATGATGCGCACCAAGTGTTCTTCATCGCGAAACCGTATCTCGGTCGGCTCCAAGACTCCAAACCGTTCCACGAACACACTATCGAATCGATTAACCAAGATGTCCGTGACTGCCGGATCACCCATCAACGGAGCAAGAGGCCCTGTCCCGAGCGTTTCCTCTAGCAGATCATCTGGTAGCCGCAGGCGTTCAGAATCATTCAGCGGCCAGTCTTCGTTCTCCAAAATGTTCGCGACGAATTCATCAGTAAACGCTTTTAAACCGCTATCGTCCTGCGTTAGCAAGCCCTGACGATTCAGCTCGTCGATCAACCGTTCGTGCAATTCGCCCTTGATCGCTTGGTATTCAACCTTGCGATTCACACGCTTTGATTTGACGACCGCTGCCGTTTCCGCCTTAGGCGTGTCAGATTGCTTGGCCCGAATCCGATCACGCGGGACTTCGATGGATTTGCGTTGCAAGCGATCGCGCAGCGAATCTCGATCATGCAATGAACTTCGATCACTCATCCCAAGTCGCCTCCGCCATCACCGGCCAATCGAGGCGGCTGAATCAGTCCGGTGTCCTCTAAAGCGGCAGGCTCTGCATCATGCTTGGGTACGGAAACGCGAGCCTGATTTCCTTCGATGTCGTCGGCAATTTCGCGAATCGATTTCGCCGCTTTGCTCCAACGGATCGGACTGGTAATGAACGGCTTGCCCGTGTTTGCAGCCGCGATGACCTTGCGATCAAACGGGATCACATAGTCGGCGTCACGACCAAGGTACCGCGAGACTTCCTGAGCCGATGGACCACCCGCGCGAGTCGAGTAGCGGTTCAGAAGCACCTTTTGCCGGCTGGCAGGAAAATCGACTTCGTCCAGCAATTCAAAGAACCCGCGGACGGTTTGCAAAGTCGGCACGACGTTTTCGACCACGATGACCGCTTGATCGCACAAATCCAAGATCGCCATGATGGTCCGGTCGAACAACGGAAACGTGTCCACGATGACGTAGTCGTAAGTTCTTCGGGCTAACAGCAGAATCCTTGACAAGAACGCGTCGTCGATGTCGGCAGCATCGATCGCGTTCTGTGGAGCAGCTAACAAATGCAATCCCGATTCGTGAACCGTCATCAACTGTGCTAATAGCTGCTGATCCAGGCGGTCACGCTGTTCCCAAGCATCGACGAGTGTCGCATCGGGCCGCAAATCCAGTTGCGTCGCACACACGCCCATTTGCAGTGATCCGTCGATCAGAGCGACTCGATCGGGATAACGTGTCGCTAACTCAACCGCCACGTTCACTGCCGACGTACTTTTCCCCACGCCGCCCTTGTTGCTGACGAAGCTGACCAATTGCCCGGTCTCAGAACGTTGTTTTCGGCGGGGCGCTAGCCGTTGTTCTAAGACTTGAGCCAAATCGACGTTGGCGATCGGTCGGCGAACGAAGTCTTCCACGCCCAACCGCAAAGCACGCATCATCGTCGTGCTTTCGTTCATCGATCCGGGCAATCGATCAGAATTGTAGACGCCAACGATGGATGCCTCAGGCACTGTCGCCAGCGATTCTTCGATCAAAGCACGCAGTGTCTCGAAGTCCTCGGTGATCTCCAGCATGACGACCGCCGGCTGGTAGTCCTCTGCGGCAGCAATCGTGTTTCGCAGTTCATTGCTGAAGTGCAAAACGGGACGCAAACGCGACAGTGATGCGATGGCTTGACGCAATTCGTCATCGACGCTGGGGTCGGTCCGATGAATCAAAATTTGTGGACTGCTCATGGCGCGATCCGATAGGCAGTTGCGGTTCGCTGACCTCCGATCAACGATTCCGTGATCGAAATGTCCGCCAATGGGCTAGGATCCGAAACCAGTTCCGTCGCAGTGGTTGGGGCTGTCAGGCCCGGCCGCTGCACTGCGACGTCCTGCGAAGCTCGGGCAACACAAAAGACTGATGCTTTGGTCGCAATCGCTTTGGTGATCGCCGAAACCTCTGGGGGTCGAACCGCCAAAACAAATTGCTGGTCGCGTTTTTGAATGATGATGGCGTCTTGCGCCAAAACGCGATTGACGGCACGCGATTGAAGTTCGTTCTGCAAAGCGGCCGATATTTCGATTCCCGACAGAGCCGCGTCGGCGTCAAAAGTGGTTGACGAAAGAAGATCGCAACGATGGCCAAGTTCCAGTTCGCTAATGCCACGAACGGTTTCTTGATCGACCGTCAGCGCCATCCGGTCCGACGGAATCGCTGCTGCGATTCCGGGCCTCACGCCAAGAGGAAACAGGACGGTCTCGTCAATCTCGGTTCCCGCTCTTAGGTCACGCGATACGACTCGACCCTGTAGGGGCGATGCATTTCCGCCAGCCAGAAAATCACGGCTCAGCGATTGGTAAGCTTCAATGTCTTTGGTCAAACCGTTATCGGACAATAAGTCGGACTCAGTGATGCGTTGGCCCGCAGCCAAATCGCCTGCCGCAAACCGACCGACCATCGAGGGTGTTGCTCCCCCGACAATGTCTTGGGAAGAGATGGGCTGGAATGCCGCGACATCCCGGATCAAACTTCCTGGCGATAAAAAGTCATCGTTCGTGAAGATGTAACCTGGTTCAACATCACGTCCCACGACACGACCAATTAGCTCTTCGGGGCGTGCGATCCAATCAGCACGCACATCGCCTGGCTGAAAAAAGTACTGCCTCAACTCGCCGCTCGCAGGTTCGGCCAAGTCGCTCGCTTTGATCGGCGAATAAGCTGACACGGCGATTGCGGTCGCTGGCATCCCAATACGGCCCACCAAAACATCTGCCTCCGGCGAATCCGTTGTTTCCTGTCCGCTGCGAGTCACCATGTAGACATCGACTTTGTCACCCAGCACTTGCGTCAGCGGAACAGCTTCAGCGGGATCGATCGCGATGGCAACCCGCTCGTCCTTTTCATTGGTTCGACTGCGCCCGCGAGAATCGGTTTCGGCCAGTTGCAAACCGCCCTGGGTTGTCATTCGTCCCGTTGTGGTTAGCGCGATCATTTCGGCGTCTTGAACCAAGATTCGCACGCCATTTAGCGGAATCGGTTTGCCGCCTCGAGCTTTGATGCCTCCCATCAACAATCCGTATTCGGATTTGGCGGCTTCGCTGTCTTCCGGTTGGCTAGCGAGCAAGTCAAAACGATCGCCTGATTTCAAGAACCGAAGTCCCGGAACCTTTTCCGCGTCCAAAAAGAACCCCTGCTTGCCCGCCGGGATTCCGCCAGCGATTCCGCTGCGACTGCCTTCGGGCAAGAAGTCTTTGGTTCGGAATAGAAACTCCGCTCGCTTATCCCGTGCCATCACACGCCCGACGATATCGTCCACCCGCGTGATCCAATCAGGGTTGTTTTCAACCTGCTGTTTGGGCAACCAAAAATAGCTGTCGTCACCAAGAGACCGATTGTAGATGTCTTCACGTCGGACTACGTCGTAAGCACTTAGATTGACCAACGACTTAGGAACCCGCACCATACCCTCGCGTGATGGTTTCCCGGCGCGCGGTGCGTCGCTAATGAGCCAGCCCGCCGCACGAACAACCCCGTACGTAAGGAGGCCACCTGCGACGAGAACGCCCAGGACGATCAGATAACGCGGCAGCGAGCCGCGGGTTTGCCTTCTTCGAGTGGCCATGTTTCTTTGTACTTTTGTGGATCGGCTCCCTCCGCGCAATCCTCATATTAATGAGCGTTCACTTGCAAAAAAGCGAACGCGAGGGGAGGAAGACTCCTCCCCTCGTCGCCGTCTGCTAGACGTTTCCTGAATCGAAAACGTCGTTTCGATTTACAAATCAGTCAGCAACAAAAGCTTCGCCATCGGCTGCACCGAACACAACAACATTGTTCTCCAACTCGCCGTCTCCATCTGCGTTGCCTGTTACGTTAGCCCAGCTAACTTGGCCGTTGCCAGCGATAGCGCCGTCTGCATTGACAACAGTGGAAGCAAATCCACCCGTTGCGACCGGAGCGTTGTCTTCGCTGTGAGCGCCTGGCAGCATTCCAGCTGCGATTGCGTATTGATCAGCAACCTTGTGGCCAAACACGGAAACCGCAACGAGTGCAATCATGGCGACGGCAGCAACGATGATGATGTACTCGACCAAACCTTGGCCGCGACGATTCTTACGGGGAGCAAATTTCTTCGACATCTTGTTTCTCCAAAGTGGAAAATGAAAGTAAAAAACTGGAGTGGTCGCCTGACCAATGCATCGCGCGGCGGCGACTTGAAACCGCGTGATGTCGAAAACACTCAGAGCAATACCAAGGTGACCAAGCTTGAAGTTGCCGGACTGAAGTGAATCCGAGGTTGTATGGGTTTGATCGAGACTGCTGCGTGCACAAGTCCAAAAGGAGCCCCACCGCGCGGGAACAGCCAATCAGGTTGGTCGGACCGATGACCAACAGAACCGCGCACGGCGGGACGTGTTGGTGCATGAAACAGCTATCAAGACTCGTGGCGATGAAGCCACTCGTCAGTCGATCAGAAGGGCTCTACGCGGAAACCGGTGGTCCGCGTGGCTGTGGAATCGATTGAAAATTCGACCGAGTTTCAAGAATGCTCAAAACCTGCACAAACTCGCAGCAGGCTTCCGAACTTAAATTGGATTCAATCTGCCAGGTAACCCCTGTTGGGGCAGCCAGAGATTGGCAAATCACGCACGAATCAGAGTCGTGGTGATGTCCATCCGAATCACCTTGGGGAGATTCGGCCGCATCGTCGTCAGCATGATGCTGACAGCCAAACGGGCAGGTTTCCTCGACCGGTGCTGATGCCTCGTGTAATGACGCCTCGTGTGCTCCATGATCACAATCAGCCAAGTGCACCCATGCAGGAGCGTGGCCGAGAACGGCTACCCCGCAGAGCAAACTTGCGATAATGGTTCGGATGGAGGAGTTCATCAACTCAGATGGTGTTGAATTGGATCTGCTGACGACAACACGATGTGCGAAGCCTATCAGTGAGTCAAGGGAAACATTGCGATTCGCTAGCAGATTTGCACAAATGGTGATTGGGACATTTTCGGGAGTCTGGGTGGTGTTCTCGACACTTAACACAGATTCGCTGCTTCACAAACAGTTCCAACAAATCGCGTTAATCTCTCGGGTAGAGCGAGTGTGATTTCGGCGATGAAAGCCTCGACGCGTGTGCGTTGTACGTTCAGCAACGCGTTTTGGTTTGGTTGCCACGCTTTTCTTTTTCCTTCGCACCGCGGCGTTATTTCCTGGGTCGTGGCCAGCCCGAGCAGGACACTTATGCCAGTCGCCTGAACGAATCCTGCGGAAGGCGGGAGAACAAACCTTTGCACGCCTCCAGTGTTCCTGATTGTCGATGGTAGCCGCATGGAAAC
>CAYUGI010000294.1:6429-7341 GCA_964444105.1 uncultured Pirellulaceae bacterium | reverse complement strand
CTGACTCGATACTACGCAGTAGCTCTCCCAAATTCAAACTCTGAGTTGCCCTGGCTTCAACACCCACGTTGCTAGAAACGATTACCTTGAACTGATACGGTAAGTTCACAGCCAACATAAGGCCCAGCAACAACACCCAGGCGATGAGGGGCTGATGCCGTTGCCAAGGACGTACAGGCACCGGTTTTTTCCTTCATCGCTGATTCGGACTTACCATCCATTTGTGCGTTAGAAGCAGCTTTGGCGACGGACGGAGGCAACGAGGGTTCGCTTTCAGATTGGCTATCCGGATTTTGCATTTTGGAATCGATGTTGCTTGTGCACGAGGATGCGCAGGCGAAAAGATGGAAGGGGCGACAGACGCAACTGGGCTTAGGATCGAAATCATTTACGAAAGGAACTTTGGATGGCTCTAAAAAATTGTATTTGCTGGTTGGGCGTGGCGTTGACGTGTGGGCTGTCTTTTTCAAACGTTATGGGACAAGAGTCGAAACAGGGAACGCAGTTGAGCGGTTCGCAGTTAGGGCGAGCGAAGATTAGGACCGGGCCTCACGGCAAGACTGTGGTAACCGCGGAAGGAGAATTGTTTCGTGGAACAGCGCTGATGATCTTTTCCTACGGTACGTCCATTGGCAAAAGTGACCACATTTACGATGACGCATTTTGGCAATCGCTTGTTGACAACGGCGTCAACGCGGTTCGGTTAGCTTGCTTCGATCCGTGGCAACACTCCCACGGTGCGCCGGGCACATCGAAGCCGTATCCCTACACCGATTTTCGCGAAGCAAGTCAGCGAAACGCGATCCTAAAGGACTACGATCAGGTCGTGGATGCTGCCGGTCGCCATGGGCTTTATGTGATGGTCAACTACCACGATACCGGTGGTTATCGCGATCCAGACTATGTTTCTCG
>CAYUGI010000294.1:0-6419 GCA_964444105.1 uncultured Pirellulaceae bacterium | reverse complement strand
GTATTTGGATACCACGAAGTACCTGTCGCGTTTATGGCAGATCATTGCGCCGCGATATAAGGATCGTACGCACGTCTTTTACGAATTGATGAACGAACCGGTGCAGTGGTGGCCTGAAAACTACGACGATCAAGTGCTCGACGACATTAAGAAACTCTACGACCAAGTGCGTGCGGTGGCACCACAGACTCACTTAGTTCTTATCTCCAGTGCGAACCACATTAGCTTGAATCCTTCGGCAGGTACGCTGTTAACAGTTGCTCGACGGCTGAAACAACGTGGCGTTGATTTTGCCAACGCTTCAGTAGGGGTTCACGCGTACAACACACGCTATCCACGGGCGAATGAAGCCGCACCGCTGCTGGAGACGATGAGAGACTTTCCCGTGATCAATACCGAAGCGAATCTTCCCAAAGAAATGAACCCAACGCACAACGATGGAGATGGCAGCGGATTTGATGGCGACAAATTTGGTACGCAATCGATGGAGCGATTGGGGATTAGCTGGTTTCACTGGAAGACACATTCGCCCGAAGAGATTCAAAAAACTTGGGTCGATGCGGTACTTGCTGACGCCAAAGCGAAGGGTTATTACTGGGCATCGCAGGGTGATCACTGAACGAATCGGCTAAGACTAGCTAGCATGACAAGACACTTCCATCGATCGCTGACGCTTCTGGTCGCGCTGGCGTCAGCGTCGTCGCTTTTCGGTGTTCATTGCGATGCCAAGGAAAAAACTCTTAAGGCTGGCAACTACACCATCCAGGCGCCCCCGGATTGGGAGGTGCTGGAAGAAAAGTCGTCCATGCTGACCATTCGTGAACCCATGCAGAACGACACTGATACGTTTGGAGAGAACATACGTATCGTCAAATTTGTGGTCGGCAAAGTATTTAGTGTCACCGATGTGCTTCGACGTCAAAAGAGTGACACCGAACGATTCAAACTGATCGGTGAAGGGAAAGTCTCCGACGCAAAAGTCCCCATGGTTTGGATGGCACTGACGCCAAAAGTTCCGCGCGATGAAGACGACAAGTTGGTGAAGATTGATTTCATCACGACACGCGGAACCGATATCGTCGTGATTACTGCGATGAGTGAACTTCACGTTTGGGATAAGTACCTGCCACGGTTTGCGAAGATCGCTGCAACCTTCCAGCCGATCAGCCTCGAGTAATGATGCTCGCTTGCTGGCTTTCTCAGGTTTTTGGTCCGCATCGCAAAAGACGTTTGATTCGCTATGATGAGTTGGCCCGTTTCCGCTTGTCTCTAAAAATTGCTCCGCAAAAAAAATATGTCATCTGACGCCACGCCTCCGGAAAACCCTTCACCAGGACCGAACGATCAGAACCCTGCCTTGCGTGCTCGGGTTCCAGACAACGTTGCCGAAGGCTGTTTCAGTACCGGCGCGATTGTGATGACGGGACCAAGCGAGTTCATCGTGGACTTTTTGCAGACGATCGGGCGGCCACATCGCATTGCGGCGCGGGTTGTAATTCCGCATCCGGTCATGCCGCAGTTCATCGATGCGCTCAACACGAACCTTAACCTTTATCGTGATCGCTTCGGTGACCCACATGTTCCACCCCAGACCCCCAAGCCCGATGCCAGACGCCCATCACCTCAGGAAATCTACGATGACCTGAAGATGCCCGATGAAGTCCTCAGTGGTGTTTATGCCAACGGTGTCATGATCGGCCACGGTGCGACCGAGTTCGGATTGGACTTTCTAACAAGCTTCTTTCCCCAATCTGCAGTGAGCGCCCGTGTGTTCGTCTCGGCGGGGCAGATTCCCAGGCTGCTGGATTCGCTGCGGGGGGCGGTAAAGCAATTGGAGCAACGTCGTGCAGGTCAGAATCCAGATCAAAGTGCTATCGACGGAGTCGAAGGGACCAATCTGAGTTCGCCGGCGCCGGACACGGCCCAAGACGATTCGCCTTCGGGAGAACTTCCGCCCGGAAACCTGGGAGATGGAGACGCTGAAGATGGCAACCCCGATGTTGACCCCACTCGCTGAGCGGTCGTCTGTGAAGGAACGATTGAAATGTCTGATGATCAAGACTTGCCGCTGATGGACGCATTGCCTCGATCACCGCTGCCGACCGCAGAGCCGCTCGTGTTAGCAAGCGGCTCGCCACGGCGAGCACAACTGCTGCGGGCGGCGGGATATGACTTTCGGATTGACCCGGCGGACGATTCGGCGGAATGCGGTATTTGCAGTGGGGATGCAGCGCCGGAGTTCTCGGCGCGAAACGCCTTTCGCAAAGCGGAAAACGTAGCGTCCCGCTATCAAAACGCCCTCGTCCTTGGGGCAGACACCGTCGCTTGGTGCAATGGCCAAATTCTCGGAAAGCCGCGCGACATTGAACACGCTGAGGCAATCCTCAGAATGCTCAGCGGGCGAGAACACGACGTTTACACAGGTATTTGCGTTTGGTCGGTTAGTCAAAGCAAATGCGTGGTTCAGTCGGTGCGAACTCGTTTACAGATGGAGCCGATCTCAGAAGAAATGCTATCACAGCATTTGGAGTCAATGCGCTGGGAAGGCAAAGCGGGAGCGTTTGGTTTTCAGGATGGAAATGACTGGCTCAAGATCGTCGGCAACGGCAGCGGATCCAACGTTGTTGGACTTCCGATGGAGCGATTGGCGGAAATATTGGAAAACTTCGACTCGATCGCCGATCCTCTAAATTAGACGTTCTCTTAGCGTACCTTTTCGTAACCTAGCTGCCCGCTTCGATCCCTCTTCTGAATCGAACATGGTTTTGCTAGTGTACAGATGCCTTGTTTCCGTTCTCACACCGCTCCGTCGCCATGCTTTTTCAGTCACGCCGAGATTTGCTTCGATTGTCTGCCAGCACTTTGTTGACCGGTGGCGTCCTTGCCAATTTGCCAGTGACTGTGCACGCCCAAAAACAGAATTGGGCAGCCGACATGTTCGAGACGCTAAGCCACGATTTCCGCACGGTCGGACGAGGAACGAAGTCAGAATTTCACTTCGTTTTGAAGAACAAGTTTCAGGAAGACGTTCATATCGCTGCGGTGCGAACTAGCTGCGGGTGTACCACGCCGACCGTTTCCAAAAACACGCTGAAGTCGCATGAAGAAGGTGCGATCATCGCCAAGTTCAATACGGACACTTTCATTGGCCAGAAGGCAGCGACGGTGACGGTTGTCTTTGATCGTCCCTATTACACCGAAGTGCAATTGAGCGTGAAAGGCTTTATTCGCACCGACATTTCGTTTAACCCGCCCGAAGTGGCTTACGGTGAACTGCCGCCCGGATCGACCTCCGAAAAAGAAGTGGTCATCACTCACAATGGAAATGCCAATTGGGAGATCACCGACGTCCGGAGTTTCTGCAATCATCTTCAAGTTCGCTTGAACCCACCAGAACGAAGCCCGGGCACTGTGCGGTATCGCATGACGGTCAAGTTGCAGGAATCGATGCCCGAAGGTGACATCCGCGAACGCATCACGATCATTAGTAACGATCGTGATTTTCCAACGACCGAGATGTCAATCAGTGGACGCATCCGTCCGACCCTAGCCATTTCGCCAGCCACCGTCAGCATCGGAACGGCGCGGCCCGGTCAACCGGTTCAGAAGCGGTTATTGATTCGCGGCGAAGAGCCGTTTTCAGTGAAGGAAATCGTTTGCGGTGACAAACGTTTTGCCTTCGAGATGCCGTCTGGAAAAAAGAAGCTTCACTTTGTCAAAATGAAGTTCACTGGCGATACGACGACCGACAAAGTAGGACAAGAGATTCGTGTCGTCACCGATCTACCCGACAATAAGTCGGCGACCTGCATCGTGACCGGAACAGTCGCCCAGTAGAAGCCGCTTCCTGGATTGTGCGCCCGTTAGGGCTTAGCCTCTCTGCTGAGCCTAGGCGCTGAGGCGGTCGATTTCGATCGTCCGGATCTGCCCAATCAACAAGCAGCCCTCTGGGCAAGGCCGTAGCGCAATTTTTGAGCCGTTTTGGCGATAGCCACGGTTGGTTGATCTTTTTTGTAGAACCGTGGCTATCGCCAAAACGGCTAGTGGATCGGCAATACACTTCTGAGAATCCGTTCCGGCGTTGTCTAAACGGCATTGGTCTAAACAAGTCAAATAGCACCAGACCACCAGCACAACTTGCTGACAATGTCTTGAAAAAACGAAGGCACGAAACTCGCAAGAGTGGATCACCCCGAAACAGCGGAAACTCCACAACGATGGTACACTGGATTTTGTGTTGAGCTTGCGCGTTTTCCGGGCGAGGTTCATCGCGCAATTGAGCGTGCCCAAGCGAGCGGTTTCATTAAATTGCCTATCCGAATGTTAACGCGTTGGCGCTAAACCATCGACGTAATCCCAGTGAAAAGAATTATGAGAAAACAAACCTATCGACTTCCTGCCGCGTTGCTACTTTCGTGCTTTCTACTTTCATCAAGCGTCCAAGCCCAAGATGCTAACCAGCCCAATGGCGCAAAAAGCCCCTCACTTAAAGTTCTGCTGATTACCGGAGGATGCTGCCACGACTACACGACGCAAACCAAGCTGCTGAAGGAAGGGATCGAGGAGCGTATCGATGCCGAAGTCACGGTTGCCTTTAGCGAAGACACCACCACCAAGGCTCGCTTCGAGATCTACGAGTCCGACGATTGGGCCAAGGGATTCGATGTCGTTATCCATGATGAATGCTCGGCCAACGTGATCGAGAAGCCCTACGTCAATCGCATTCTGGCGGCACACAAATCAGGTACCCCCGCCGTCAACTTGCACTGCGCGATGCACAGCTATCGCTGGGGCGATTACAAAGCACCCGTCGCCCCCGGTGCAGACAACGCGGGCTGGTACGAGATGATCGGGATCCAATCAACGTCCCACGGACCAAAGTCTCCGATCGATGTGATCCACAGCAACGACGAGAGCCCAATCACAAAGGGCTTGAAAGACTGGAAAACCGGCGACGAAGAACTCTACAACAACATGCGTGTTTTTGCCGGTACCAGCGTGCTGGTCAAAGGCAAACAGATGATGCAGCCCAACAAGAAAGCCCTGAAGAAGAATCCTGACGCAAAAGCGAAGGAGCAAACTGCCGTCATTGCTTGGACCAATCTGTATGGACCGAACAAGACTCGGATTTTTAGCACTTCGCTGGGCCATCAGAATGAAACCGTCCAAGACGATCGCTACCTGGATTTCATCGTCCGCGGATTGCTTTGGTCAACGGGTAACTTGCCCGCCGAAGCCGATTCAACCAAAGCTTCAGCCAACTAAGGTGGCTTCTCGGGGCGCCTTTCTATTCGCCAGCGTGGCGAAACAGCATCAGGTCAGCCGCCAATGTCACCTGCGTTGCGGCCAGCGTCTCCAAGCGATCGCGTTGTGATCGCCGAACGGCCCGATACGTCATTGCCATTGCATCAGCGATCGCATCGGGCTCCAGATTCACGCGGATTTTCCATGTTTTATGCTCGACCAGCTTTAGCGAGCCCAGTTCGAGCGGGCCCAGTTCGAGCGGGCCCGCTGAGAAATCATCAACGATGGCTTCCCAACGACTGCGGCGCTGCCCTGATTCCTGAGCATGCTCCCGCAGCTCAATCAAGTCCTCTTCACCGGGCACCGCCACGATGCAGACACCTCCCGGAGCGAGCACTCTTTGAATTTCGCCAATCGGACGTCGTCCAAACAATGAAACCACCCGGTCAACGCTTCGGTCAGCTGCCGGCAGAACACGATCGGCATTCGCTAACACCCACGTAGCCGCTTTCCATCGCCTCGAAGCCAGCTTGATGGCTCTCTTGGACAGATCGATACCACAGTATCCTTCTGATTCACCATCCAGAGCGGATGCTCCACCATCCTCTGCAGACGCACCACCAAACAGTGCAGGCCCAAACGTGCCTTCGCCGCACCCAAGGTCCAGCGTACGGGGCGTGCGTCCAAGTCGCGCGGTAGACACCATCGCCACCCAAGGCCGCAGCGTCTCGATCAATCCTGCTGCATGCCCACGCTCCAGCCACCGATGCCGCGCCAGCACGGCGTCTTCAGAGTCGCCAGGATTCTTAGACTTGCGATCTTGAGGCTGCAGCAGATTCCAGTAACCTTGCTTGGCGCGATCAAAGTGATGGCCGGACGAACATGCCATGCCAGTTTCATATGGGCAAAGCAATTGATCGCATCGGCGAACGGTACATCGAAGTGGGAACATATCGATAGCTTAGCCGGACAACGTCCATCTTGCTAAGCGGCCACATTCCACCTGCCCGCACAGCAACCCCGAAGCGGACCTTCCAGACTTCACTCTCCCGCCGAGCAAAGCCGCAGGAGATCTTCCAGCCTTCACTCTCCCTCCCGAGTAGTCGGACGCAGTAGCGGCCGGAGAGGGCAATCCGTGTTGTGAATAAAAATCGTCGGCTATCCGGATTCAACCG
>CAYUGI010000293.1:0-7472 GCA_964444105.1 uncultured Pirellulaceae bacterium | reverse complement strand
ATCGCTTCGGTAGATGATCCCCGCAGGCAGCGACGGATCGTACTGCGTCTCCATCCTTTCGCCCTTGGACATCGAATGAAAGGGGAAACCGGTTCGGCGAGCGCGGTCGCCCACGTTCGATAAACGCCGCCGGAGCATGCCATCTTTCACCTGCCAGTAGCCAGGATTCAGCGATTGCCAGCCCGTGGGATGCACTAGCGAGTCCGTCGCCGGGAAGGCATAGGTCGCCCCGGCGGATTCGATAACCGACTCTTGAGCGAGAGCTTGAGACGCCAAGCTTGCCGTGGCCGCTGTGGCAGTGGTCTTCTTCAGGAAGTCGCGACGGTACAACGATGAGTGGGAATTTTTCATGATGCTAGTACAGGAACAAAATTTCAGAGTGGAAAAGGAGATAATGTGTTGTGGCGTCGTACAACCTAATTGTTCCAGTGGCTAATTGTTCTAGTGGCTAATTGTTCTAGTGGCTAATTGTTCTAGTGGCTAATTGTTCCAGTGGCTACTTGTTCCAGTGGCCGAAACGATTTTCTTTCTTAGCAGGCGCACTGGGCGGTTTTGCATCCAGTGTCGAAATCGCTTCGCTGTAAAGGAGATCACCACTGTAACCATCGTGGAATCTTACGATCACTTGCGGTTCATCGTAAGCAATGTACTGGTATCCAGGGCCTTCTTTGCGCCCCGCTTGGATGATGTTGTTTAACTGCACGACGCCATAAACGGTGTTGCGCTGACGCAGGTAGTGAACGTTGTCGGGATAGCCGCCAAGCCATTTAATTTTGATGGTGGCCCCTTCGCTGTCGAACCATCCGCCCAGTGGAGGCAATCCTGCCGTGCCAATGGGATGGTTGGCTGAGTTGACCGGCGAAATCAAGAACTCCCAAACATTGTCCGTGATCTGCGCCGCGACCGGATGATGCACATCGCCCGTAAAGAGCAGGACCGGTTTTTCAATCGCATCAAGCATCCTGGTCAATTCGTTTCGTTCATGAACGTAGCCGCAGTAACCATCGCCTTTTGAGCTCGTACTTTCGCCCTTCATGTGATAATTGCTGTGGTAAACAAACCACGGATCAGGCGAGATGACAAAGATGAAATCCGCGTTAGTCGATTGGACCGTTTCGACAAACCATTTCTTCTGTGCATTCCCCAGTACGAAACGATCAGGATCGGACGCTTGTTTGACGCCACGAAATTGAGTGCGTTCACCGCGCGTATCGATGAACAGGAAATGACAGTTTCCCACCTTGCGATCGAAATAGTGATGAGTGCCAATGCTGTAGTTTGTGGCCCCATCACGTTTGGCCGGGGGCGTGATCACCAGGTGCGTCTTATCGACAACTTTGCTGATGCGATACACGCCGGCGTTAGGCGAACTTTTGGTGGTTTGCTCACCGCCTTTGTAGAAAGGCCCCATGTGAAGTGTGCTGACTTGAGCGAGATTCAAGTTGGAAAAGTCCGCTTCAGGATCGTGCAAAATGGACGACCCTTTGATCAAGGAAGCTTGTCCCATGCGAATTGCTGCCTTGTGCGGTGCATCACCGTTGGCCCAATCTGCGTAGTATTGCCAGATGCGCAGCGCAGGATCACGCACTAAATGACCACCGGCACCTAGCCCGACTTCACCTGCGCCGTCGATGTTGTCGGTTACTTCATGGTCGTTGTACATCGTCAGCATTGGCACCCAGTGCAGCAGACGATTTAGCGAGCGACCGCGGTCCAGGTAAAGTTTGTAGTTGCTCTGGATACCCGCAGCGTCGCCACTCAAGGTCTCTTCGTAGGTGTAATCGCCATTGACGATATGAAAACGCAATTTGTCGCGATGTTGATTCCAAATCGTGTCGAACGCCGGTGGGTTGGAGTAGATGCCGTAGGTCTTCCCCGGTGATCGTTGTCGCTGGCATGCGCCGATCGAAAAGGAAAAATTGAAGCGACCCTCAGGATTGAACCGGTGCGCGTAGCTGGTCTGATCGGGAAGTGTTTGAAAGGATGGCCAAGGGTCAGAAAGCTGATCGCGCGGGTCGATGATCTCCCCGTCAATCCGCACGGCCCACGCGTAACGAGTATTCGGTTTCAGCTGGCCGATCTCTACCACACCTGTAAAGTCCTCCTCTTCATTTGTCTCCCCGGTCGCGATGACAGGCGAATCAAAAGGAGGCCGATCCGGTTGCAGCAAAACATCAAACCGAATCTTCTCGCTCGATCGAAGCCAAACGCGAATCGAATCACTTGTCGCGTCACCCAAAATCGGGCCATGCGTGACGGAAGTGCTCTGGCAGGGAATCACATGATTGGCCACCGGATCCGGCCAGCGGCGGTCTTGGCCGAATAATCCCGTCGCAATGAAGACGGCAATGCCCCAGGCGAAAGCGACGCGCGTCAGCATCATTGAGGGCACCAAATCAATAGGCTCGTCGGCAACATGATTTCGCTGACCAACAGCCAAAATCTCTGAACGCCAGACAAGAGAGGACCAATGAACGAGCGGCCAGCAACGCGTCACACGCTACTGGCCGCACAAAATTTTCAGCTCGAAAATGCGAGTCGCCTTAGTTTGCCAACGTCTAGCCGACCGGTGCTGCCTTAGCAGCGAAACCTTCGCGTGACTTGCGACTCAGCAGCGCGTTGGCTTGATCGTCCCCCATGAATTCTTCCGTCTTAGGGTTCCACTTGAGTTCGCGTCCCAACATCAGCGAGATATTGCACAAGTGACACGATGTCATCGTCCGATGGTGCGACCAAACATCCGAGATCGGCTTACCGCCGTCTTCAATGCACTCAAAGAAATTGCGCATGTGACCACCTGGCTTCTTGCCTTTGCACAGCTCGACAATCTTCGCGTCAAGTTCCTTGTGATCGGCATCCGTCAGTGCTTGAACAGGGCTGCCTTCCAGTTTGCCACGGTTCACAAAAATCCGCCCCTTAGATCCCTCGAACAAGATTCCGTTGCCAAAATTGACGTTGTCGTTCTCGCGTTCGTAGTTGTGGTTGACGCTCATTACCGACCCGTTGTCGTACGTCAAGTCGATGTGGAACTTGGTTGCCGTGTTGTAAGCATTCGGTAGCGAGATTTCGCCGTCCAAGAATTTCTTCCAGTTGAAACCGCTTGGCACGCTTTGAGTGAATTCGCCCTCTCCATTGATTTTCACAGGGCCAGTCTCGCCGGGTGCCAAAGCCCATTGTGCGATGTCGATGTGGTGGGCACCCCAGTCAGTCATCTTGCCACCGGAGTACTCGAAGTACCAGCGGAAGAAACGTCGGCGTTCTTCGCTGTAGTCGGCTTTCGGTGCAGGGCCAACCCACATATCCCAATCAAGATCCGACGGAGCGTCAGTGCTCTCGAAAGGCCCATCGCCTGGTGCGCCACCAATCGCGACGTATGCGTTCACGTTGTTGCCCAGTCGTCCTGTTTGCACCATCGCAACGGCTGTCAAGAACTTGTCTTTGGTACTTCGCTGCTGAGTCCCGACTTGAAAGACCTTGCCTGATTTTTCAACCGCGTCGCGAATCTGTTTGCCCTCGTCAATCGTCAGCGTAAGCGGTTTTTCGCAGTAAACATGCAACCCGGCTTCTAGAGCCGCGATCGCAATTGGCACGTGCCAGTGATCGGGTGTTCCAATTGTGACGCAGTCCAACTCTTCCTTCTCGAACATCTCGCGGTAGTCGCGGTACTTGTTCAACTTCAAACCGTGCTTTTCGTCAAACTCTTTGGCGAACTCTTCCGTGTGAAGATCGTCAACATCACAAACAGCAACCATGGTGGCGAACTCAGCGGCTTGTCTTGCGATCGCGCCCCCTCGGTTGTATCGACCGCGAGTGCCGCCCACGCCGATCGATCCCAGTCGTAGCTTCTTTCCGTCTTCGGCTGCTCCCACGGAGGAAGCGACAGCAAGGGCTGAGCCTGTCGCAACGGTGGTCTTGAAAAAACTGCGGCGAGTGGATTCCATCGATTTGTCTCCTAGGGATCAGGCACCGCGCGTTTGCACGCGGCATGTTTCAATTGCGAAGCCAAACATGATAGCTGATCCAGCAGGCCGATGGCTGCTATTATGTTGGCCCACACGGAAAGTTTTATCGATTCTCTTTCTCCCAAAAGCTCCTGCAGCGTAGGCAAGTTGGAAGGTCGCTTTTCCGTTGGGAGTCCCGTCTGCTAGACGGTATCCCCCCCCAACCCGTTTACGTCGTGATCTTGGAAAGTTGTTGTGAATAAGCTGCTCGTTTTGTTGCTTTGCTTCGCAGGCCCCCTGTCGGTCTTTGCCCAGCGTCCCGGCGGTGCCGAAGCGGATGTGGCCGCAGAGCCTACGCTGGAAGCGCACACCAACTTGCTTGCGCAGGAATCGAGTCCGTACCTCCTGCAGCACGCCCACAATCCCGTCGCTTGGTACCCTTGGGGAGATGAAGCGATCGCCAAAGCCCGGCGCGAAAACAAGATGATCTTTTTATCGATCGGTTACGCGGCTTGCCACTGGTGCCACGTCATGGAACGCGAGTCTTTCGAGGATGCTGAGATCGCGCAATTCATGAACGACCATTTTGTTTGCGTCAAAGTAGACCGCGAAGAGCGTCCCGACATCGACCAGATCTACATGACGGCAGTCCAGATGATCAGCGGCGGTGGCGGTTGGCCCATGTCCATGTTTTTGTTACCCGACACCAAGCCGTTTTGGGGAGGAACGTATTTCGCAGCGCGGACGGGAGATCGAGGGCAATCGACGGGCTTCCTATCAATCATCAAACAAATCGATCAAGCGTGGAAAAAGGAACCGGATGTCGTGCGCGAACAATCGCAACGTATCACCGATGCGATTGCCAAGAATCAGGTCGTTCCAGAGAAATCGCCGCCCAAACTGGAAACTGAATTGGTTTCCCAAGTAGCTAAGGTTCTTGCTGAACAGTTTGATCCACAGTTCGGCGGCTTTGGGTACTCGGCGAATCCAAACCAACCCAAGTTCCCTGAGCCATCGAACCTTCTTTTTCTGCTGGATCGATCAAAACGCAAGTCGGTCGACGAAGTTGACCGCACGGCCGCGGCTGACATGTTGCGCAAATCACTTGACGGGATGATTAGCGGCGCGATGATCGATCATATCGGCGGCGGCTTTCATCGCTACAGTGTGGACCGTAGCTGGCAGATCCCTCACTTCGAAAAAATGCTGTACGACAACGCGCAGCTTTGCTCGATCTATGCCGAAGCATCGGTGCAGTTTGATTCACAAGAGTATCGCGACGTCGCAATTGGAATCTGCGACTTCGTACTACGCGAACTCAAGGCGGATGGCGGAGCTTTTTTCAGTTCCTTGGATGCTGACAGCGAAGGCGAAGAAGGAAAGTTCTATCGTTGGAGCAAACAAGAGATCGCCGATTTGGCAAAACGCGTCGATGATTTGGACTTATTCGTTAAAGTGTTTCGGTTCGATTCCACTCCGAATTTCGAGACCCATTACTTTGCCCCCGATCCGCGCGACACACTCACGTCGATTGCTAAGGCGCAAGGGCTGAACTACGCGCAGCTGCAGCAAAAACTCTCCCCCGTCCGCGACGCGTTGTTTCAAATTCGATCCCAACGCAAACGACCGATGACTGACGTGAAGGTCTTGACCGCCTGGAACGGATTGATGATCTCAGGTTTGGCAGATTGTGGACGACTGCTTCAGCGTCAAGATTACAGTGATGCAGCCGCAGTAGCTGCAAAGTTCATCCTGACAAAATTGGGGGACGATCAGTCGCGGTTGAAACGCAGTTATGCCAAAGACGAGGCAAAGTTGAACGCGTATCTTGATGATTATGCATTTCTTGTCTCTGGCTTGATCGCGCTGCACAAAGCAACCGGCGACGATGCTTGGCTCGTCAAAGCAACAGAGGTGACTCAGCGGCAGATCCAGCTTTTCTGGGACGAGCCAACGGGCGGATTCTTTTTTACCTCCAAAGATCACCCGGAATTGATTGTTCGAGTAAAAGACCCCGTCGACAGCGCGATCCCAGCAGGCAATAGCGTTGCCGCAGAAAACCTTCGTTACCTTGCGAACCAGTCCGACAAACAAGAATACCGTTTGCGGCTTAAACAAACACTGCTCGCCAGTGAGCCGCTGATTCGCCGATCGCCGTCCGCTGCCCCTCGTATCACGACCGTGATTGCCAATTTCTTGGACACACCAAGTCGCTAGCTTGAACCGGCAGAGTTGCGCCGCAAGTCGATGATCTTTCCACTGCGTGGCCCCTCCCCGGCCGCTACTGCGTCCGACCCTCCCGCTGCGCGGGCGGGGTAAATTAAGAGTCCATGCAACGGCTGATCACTGCTAGCCTGCGTCTGACCTACCAAATTCCGCGAAGGGCTCCCATCGAGAGGGCGAAATCAAAAAAACGATGTTAGTCGCGTGACGCCATCTCAACCATTCGCTAGCCGATCCCGTCGGTCCAATTCCTCTTGGTAAGCATCATCGATCATGTTGATCACGGAATTGACGTCCGCGGCTTTGGTCGAAAACTTGAATTTGCCGGTCAGCTTGACGTCGGGATCCAGCTCGCTTTTTTCGTGCAGTTCCCACATCTCTTCGCCGTAGTGAGTGTCCGCTAGCTCGGGCGCAAACTGTGCGTAGTACTGAGTAATGTTCCGCACGTCACGAAGCAACATTGCCTTTGCGTGATTGTTTCCTGATGCGTTGACGACTTGCGGGAAGTCGATGATGACGGGGCCTGTTTCATCTTGCAGGACGTTGAATTCCGAGAGATCACCGTGCACCAGTCCCGCACACAGCATCCGCAGCACATAGGTCATGATGGTGGCGTGATCTTTCACCGCTTGTTCTGGCGACAGGCTGATGTCGTTCAAGCGTGGAGCCACACCGCCGTCGCCATCAGTGATCAACTCCATCAACAGCACGCCATCGAAAAGTCCGTATGGCTTGGGAACTCGCACGCCAGCTTCGGCGAGTTTGTACAACGCGTCTACCTCGGCATTCTGCCAAACGACTTCCTGTTGATCTCTGCCAAATTTGGACCGATTGTCCATCGCCCTTTGACGGCGGCTGTTCCGGATTTTTCGCCCTTCCTGGTACTGCACCGCGTTCTTGAAACTGCGGCGAGCAACATCCTTGTACACCTTGGCGCAGCGAGTCGATTCGCCGCAACGGACAAGGAACACTTGGGCCTCTTTGCCGCTCATGAGGGAGCCCAAGACTTTGTCGACGAGCCCGTCTTCGATAAGTGGCTTGATACGCTTAGGGACTTTCAAGATGCTTCCGGTGCAGAACGCACGAGCGTTTCCGCAAATCTAGGGGACGTGAGAGAGCAATGGCAGGCAACGACGAACGCTGCTTAAACGCCTCGTTTACGCGGAAAACCTAACACAGCCTCAATTTCCCAGGAAGAGGCTCCGCACGGTCCCCAGGGCCAATCACTTATTGAGCTTGGGTAGTTTAGCCGCCGTGCGATAGCACCGGTTCTCCTAGGAAACCGGGCCTATAGGAAACCGGGCCTAT
>CAYUGI010000292.1:0-7475 GCA_964444105.1 uncultured Pirellulaceae bacterium | reverse complement strand
TGGGGTGGATTCGATGATGCACCACGGGCACCGTCTGCGACGGCTCGCTCAAATGATGATTGCATCGTCATTGCGTAGTGCTTCATTGCGATCGGTGCGCTGTTGCCAAGCCAACTAGCAACGTCCTTGATTGGGTAGACCGCGATCAATTCAGTTTCCCGTGTCGCTCGCAAGTTTTGAAACATCTTGGGCCACTGTTCCAAACCTGCACGCTTGATGATCTTCTTCATCGTTTCGCCCACGTTGTTCTTTGGGCCATAACGCGAAACAACCAATTCAGCACCCGCAGGGGCCATCTCCTTCGCTCGCATCAAGTGCGGCAACAACTCAGGGAAGATCGGACAAACACGCTCAGGCGGCGTCTTGGTCGATCTTACGATCATCTTGCGGTTTGGGATGTCGATGTCCGACCACCGTTGCATTCGTGTTTCGTGCGAACGCATCCCCGCGTAGCGAGCAAAGGCCAGCATGATTCGCCAATCTTCACAACCCGCGTGCTTAATGCAACGTTCAATCCAATCAGCGGGAACAAAGAACTGACGGCCAGGGCTGTTGCCAACAGTAACCGATTCATCGGCGAACGGATTGATCCCAATAATCTCACGGCGCACAGCGAGGTTAAAGAACTCTCGGCTTCGGCCTATGCGACGACGAACCGTATTCTTCCCCAATCCCGCATGCGGCTTGCCCTTGGCAACTTTGCGGGCTTTTGTTTCCAAGTGGATGCGGAAGTCCTCCGCGTCACCTTTGCCGATCGTCGTAATGCACCGATCAGATTCAAAGAACGCCAGCAGGTTATCGCGAACGTGCCGTAGCTGTTTCGTCGTCGCTTCATCACGCTTGCCGCGTTTGATGTAAGCGTCCAACCAGTCGGACAATGGGTAGGAAATACGTTCCGTCTTCTTCCTTGGCTGTGCCAGTTCCCACGAGACAAGTTTGGCATGCTGCCGGTCGGTCAACGATGCCAACCACTGCAAGATGTGTTTCGGGACTGTTTCATCGTTCTCCACACAAAACGCCAATCGATCCAAATGCTTGCCAATGTCCTCGGCCTGTCGGTCGGTTGCTTTGCCTGGGTAGTACGATCGGCGATCGTCGCCAACCATGAATCGAATTTCGATCGTGTTGTCTTTCGTTCGGCGAACACTTGCCATGTTGCAACTCCCATTCAGTTGTTCCCATTTTGAAAAACACCACAGCAGGCTGGCAATGGGTAACCAGCACGAACCCCGTCGGGCGCTGCGGCAACAGCAGTTTAATAGGCTCATTCAGGCCATTACAAAGGCGCTGATTCACTTGTCTAAAACGGTTCTCTCGCGCGAGTCAGGTACGTTCCGCTCGCGCGACGGAGATAGCAGCTAGTCGTCATCTGTTTCTTGCTGATGTTTCACTTCGTTGATCAGTTCGCCGATTCCCCATCGCGTCGGCTCGCGACCTTCAAGCGTCTTGAACATCTCGATCGTGGCGACAAATTCATTTATCGGTGTAATGGTTGAGCAATCAAAAATCATCCTCGGGTCGTTGTCTGCTCGTATCACGTTGATTGGGCAGACTCGAAACGACAGTGCTGGCGATCAAACGTAATATCGATCTCAGGTGTTTGTCCGTTTCGCCACTTCAGTATCACCAACTTGGCTTCTTGCGATTCGCCGCGTTGGCGATGAATCGCTGTGATCGTGTCTGCGTGTTGTTCAATCTTGCCGGAGTCGGCCAGCTGCGCCAGCGTGGGCAATTGGTTCTCCGCTTCCCTATTCAGCTGGCAGAGCACGACCACGGGAATGTCCAATTCCATCGCCAACGCTTTCAGATCGCGGCACAGGTCCCCAATTCGATAGGTTTCGCGTTCGTGCCGCTGTCCGCGTTCGGAGTCGATCAGTTGCAGGTAATCCACAACCAGCAACTCAAGTCCGTGGGATCGCTTGTGGATGCGTGAGCGTGCTCGAATTGCTCCAGTCGTGGCCCGTGGTGGCTGCCAAAGCTGAATGGTGGACTTCATTGCTTCGGCCGCGCGGCGAAGTTCTTCTCGTTGTCCGGCTGTCACCCGATAGCTGTTGATTCGGCGGCCATCGACTTGGGCGACCGATGCGAGTGCTCGGGCCGACAACTCCGCTTTGGTCATCTCCAGCGAAACGAACAGCGTGGACTTGGGAGATTGAACAGTTTCAATAAGCGTTCCCCCTTCAAAATTCGCGTATTCAAACCCGGTACCGATCGACTGCGCCCACTGCAGCCCCAAAACGGATTTTCCATTGGACGGTCGTGCTGTCAGGATATTCAGCGTGCCATTTTGAAAGCCACCGTTCACCCGGTCGAAGCACTCCAGTCCGGTACGGATCCCACGGACCAGTCCGGTATCCGCGGCGGCGTCGATCTCCGCTACCAAGTCCATCGCACAATCAGCGAGCGCCACCGTGCTGTCATGGTGGGCATCATTGCTACGTAGCTTACTCAATTCGGTATCCAGCCAATCCACCACGTCGTCGGGTTTGTCTGATGTGTTGAGCTCGACCAGCTTCGTGCCAATGTCCCCCAGCTTTCGCAGCGTGGCGGCAGCGCGTACTTGGTCTGCGTGAAATCCAATGTTACCAGCGTGCCCAATCGAGTCATGCAATCGTGCCAGAGTCCCAACACCGATCCGTTTGAATGATCCGTTCGACCGAAGTTCTGACGTGAGCGAGAGAATATCTGTCGGCTTCGATGCGTCATGCAGGTCGATCAGCTGGACGAACAATTCGCGAAGTATGTCGTTCGTGAAGTCCATCGGTGCTAGTCGGCCCACCACGTCGTCGATGCGTTGGCCCTCCAAGATCATCGCAGCGACTACCGCGGCCTCGTCCATCGGTTCAATGTTGTAGTTATTCACAGTGCATCCCTTTCGTCAAACTTGATCGCTACGGCAGCTGCAGGCGATTGCCGGCGGATCCCGTTTCGCTCCCAAGTACGCACCGCTGCTTTCCAATCGCGGATCGGCTTGCCTTTGCCTTGCACCCATCCGTTGGCGTCGTAATGGTCGATGAATTGATCGGCGCTGACGTTGTTCTTGCGTTGGCGACAATACGCACAAACATCGTCCAACGACGGTTTAACAAACTTACGGGCGCTTCTCTTATTCCCTTTGTTAACCCTTCTTCTATCTGTGTCAGTCATCGTGTCAGTGACCGTATCAGCCATCGTGTCAACTTTTGATACGCTCGGCGACACGATCATGGCCTGATACTTCGACCAATTGACGATCGTGAGCATCGAAAACCGTTTCTTGTTCTCCAGCTTGAGCATCTCCATTTGCTCCATTGATTGAAGCCGGTTGCGAATCGTGTTGATCGCCAACGGCTTCGCCATTGGACCTTGCAATCGCTCGGGAAGTTCGCGCCATGCAAATACCATCTGACCTGGCTTGATCGCTTGGCCTCTGAATTTTGCCCGCTTCCAATTCACGCGCAGAAGCAACATCGTCCACGTATGAAAAAGCCCTTCATCGGCGAACACTTCGGATTCCAGGATGGATCGATGGAGTTTGATGTACCCGTTAGCCATGATCGACCTCCGCATATCTCACCGAGACAATAATGCGTTCGGCTTCGCCGTCTGCGTTTGGCCGTGTGTCATTTGTGAGAACGAACACACCAGACCTCAGGAGCACTGACAGAGGGATTAGGTAGTGGCATCTCGAATCAACCGCTTCCCGTATCTCGCTTTCTATGGCTCCATAAGATCCGCATGACGCGACGAATGCGAAAATTAGCCCACGCAAGCTTTCGCCAAAATCAATTTGCGAGGCTCTCTTAAATCCAGATACGAAATGATTATCTTCTAGTTGCCTAAGGAGTCGTCGTTGGTGCAGAGTCATTTGCGGCGACATCCTTTTTTCTTCGCGTCTTGCTTCGCTTTTTGTCGCTCGGCGGCCTGAGCTTCTGCAGCTGCCGTGCCTTCCCGCAGTGCATTAAGAACATCGTCAATCACGTACATTCGACGGTCGCCGTCGAGTATCGAAGGGATGACACCCTCGCGAGTACGTCGATCAAGTGTTGCGAGCGAATATGACAAGAACCGAGCCATCTCGGGCCGATTGGCGATGCGTTTAGGCAGTTCGTCGCCACGCTGCATCGCTGTGCCAATGGCGGCCAGCACGTCAGCGACAATTGCTGCTCGTAGGGCATCGGGATCCGTGTCCTTAAGGATTAAATCAGCCATCGGATCTACCCTCCAACTCTTCATTGCCGACAAGCCATTGCCGGAGCGCGGCACCTTCGATGAATGTCTTTCGACCACGCATGGTCGCTGGCAGAACGCCAGACTTAATTGCCGACGCAAGTACCGTCGTAGACAGCGAGCACCCCTCAGCAGCCTCGCTGATCAAATAGATCGCATCGCGATCGATCTCTATCGAACTCTTCAAGTTATCGTCCACCAATTAGAGGAAACAAACTTCTGTTTCCGAACGATAACCGCAAACTTTACGATCGAAAGCGAGCTATTTGCCTACGGACGAAGTCCGACGATGAAAGACGAGTATCAACGATCTTGGACGTCGAAACCCGGTGGAAGCGAGCGAATTTTCCCCGCTGCGTGAGCCGCTTTGATATCCTCAGTTGTTTTCTTTAAGTCGTAGGTTGCTTCGACTCCTTCTTTGCCTTCGCTTTTTGGGGTGATATGACCCAAATCACGCCAGCCGCGAATCGTGGAAACGTTTCTATCGACCAATTTGGCAAGCTCTTTGGTTGTGACAACTCGACGCTCGCCCCCGGTTGCTGCGCGTTTGATTCTCGATGTCATAGCGTGACCTGCATTTGTCAGCCGCACCCAAGGACGCATCGTTTCCGGTTCAGCATGAAGGAGATCTACCAGGCATTCAGTAAACGGTCTCTTCCGCTCAATCCAACAGAACCAATGTATCGGTTGCACGGGTCCATTCGGCTGAGACGTCACTCCGCCATGAGAAGCGTGTGTGACCTCACCAAACTCAATGAGTTTTTCATCATCCAAATTGCTCAGCAAGTCGGCGTTTTGTAATTCCGACCCAAGCTGATCGAGTCGAACACCGTCGCCACCCTCACCACTCAAATGAATCAGTAGCTTCTTTGCGAACTCATCTTCCTCGATCCGTCCGCTCATTTCAAAACACCTTTCACGGGAATGGCCGACCCCGTTGGCGGCGCTGAAAGGTGATGCACCTGCCAACTGGATCGAACGGCGATTTGCGGTCGCCTGCCAGGTAAATCCCCGTTGCAGTCACGCAACAGGATGAAGATGGATGACTAATCCACAAGGCGCATTTTGGCAGAAATTGGGATCACAAGAAATCCCGCAAAAGCTACCGCAGCTAGAACGAATGGATTTCATCGAATCCTAAAATCGCTCGCGGTTTAGCTAGATTCGCCGTTGTAACGGAAGGCATCACGCTGTCCTGAAACTGCCGAAGCGAACCGAGCGAAAGTCATTTGCGACGCGAACGATTGCTAGTCGCTTCCCGCTCGTCTTTTAGGATCTTTCGGATATGGCTTTGGTCGCCTGACGAGAGCCTTGAAATGGGGACTTCAACCATTGAACCGTCTGCTTTTTCAAAAGTCACGTCTCCCTTTTCGTAGCCTTTGTAGACTGCCTTCAATTTGAAATCCCCTGTCTTGTCCGCCCATTCGCGTGAATCCTTGTTAAATTGGACGCGGGCCTGCTGAGCCTTCTCAGCTTTGCGTTGGTTCATAGCTCTATCGGCCGCGATGCGGTTTTTGCGATACACCTCATTTTGAATGACGGAGTCTTTCCTCGTTCTCGAATGGCTACCTTCTGCATAGTCCAAGATACGGTCTTTCAATGCGGGAAATTTCTCCAAGTAGTATTCCTGCCGACTCGTCGAATATGACGACTTGCTTACAGTAAATTTGCGGGCTGCCGACAAAAGGCTTCTTCGATCACTGCGACTACTGAGCGCCAATCGCACCGCTTCGTATTGACTCAGTCCAACCAACTCCATCGCTATAAGGGCGTCGGCCCAATAGTCTTCAAATTTGATAGAGAGGATCAACCTTTGATACTCGGCAGTCACGTCCATTTCAGGATCCAAAAATGCAGTCTCTTGCTTTAAAGAGAGCAACAAATAGCCCGAGACTTCATCTGCTTTTTCAAAGACCCACTCCAGGTCATCTTTTGGCAACCTGAGTGTGCCACGATCCCGAATCGCACGGACAATACGCCTCGCACGAATCCGATTGTTTGGAAGTACGTCATTCTCGATTTTTTCATACGTTTCCTCCTCCAACTTCGTAAGAGCCTTACCCCATTCTGGAATGGTTTTTTGTGCGAGATCAAATGCTTCTCGCCCTATTCGCTCTTGGCAGCACGCATTGGTATCTGTCAGCACCGTCATCGCGATGGCTACAGCGATCGATACAATGAGGCCTTCCAGCGAACTGGATTGCACTACTTTCTTGTAGACAAATGTCATCAATTACTCTTTTGGATTTGAGTCACAATCAAGCCGCACGGTCGCCGCTTGATTTCGTTCATCACTTAGCAGTCGTCGGCGCAGTTTCTGCCTCTGCGGCCTCTCAGAACGCGCGTCAACCAGGTGCGTCTGGCTCGACCGCATGCTGAATGCTCTTTTACGACTTGGGTCGCTTGAAAATCATTTCGTAACTTGGACTTCCGTATGTACTGGCTGATGTTGCACGTCGCGCGAAAACAAGTTCCCAGCCTTCTTCTCCTCTTTTGTCCATCGCGCGGGTAAGGCCCGAGTCGCTCGGTGAGTCAATCAAATATTCCCATTTGGTCTTCGCTGTCGAGCTCTTCGAGAAACCGAGCAGCTGCGACAAGAGAATTAGGATCAAAATTGAGATTACCGCGTAAAAGTGTCCACGGGCGATAGCTGTAGGGCTCTCCTGCGACTTTGCGGATGCCTCTTTTTCTCGCTGTCGTTTTTCAGCCAGCTCTTCGTCTGAAGCGGCCTTTTCTGCCGCGAGTTTTTCAGCCAATTCACGTTCATGCTGCTCGGCTTTTTTGCGCTTTGCCTCGGCTAACAACGCCTTCGCCTTCTCGCGTTTTTGTTTCTCGGCAGCTTCTTTCTTAGATGCCTTGGCTACTTCAGCTTCTTCTCTCGCAGCTTTCGCCTCCGCAGCTTTCTGATTCCTTGCCAACTTGATTTGCGCGATTTCGGCGACACCCGGCACGATGAACGCCGTTTGGCATTCCGGGCATTGATCTTGCTGACCAGCTTTCTCTAGCCGATCCCTCAGCTTGGTTCGGCACAAATGATTGGGGCAGGCAAAACGTACCGTCGATCCCTTTACCTCATATCGCTTTACCGGTTTCGTCATGCTGCCGCCCCGCCTCGTTCCTATCTTGAAACCGAGCAGTGTAAAAAACCACACCTTCACCCGGTAGCGGGGGCGTTCTCTGATGGCCTCTCCTGACCGCTGCGAATCAGGCTCAGCAGGCTCTCGCGTCCTTCGGAATCCATGATCGCCCACAGTTCCAATAGTTCG
>CAYUGI010000291.1:0-7577 GCA_964444105.1 uncultured Pirellulaceae bacterium | reverse complement strand
CGCCTTGGCTGATCGCTGTCAATACAATCACCGCCCAAACACCAATCATAATGCCAAGCATCGTTAGAAAGGTCCGCAAGGGGTGCAAGAAGAGACTTTTGATCCCCAGTCGCCAAGTTCTTAACCAAAGCATGATAGATATTCGCCTTTACTCTCTCGCCAGGAGTTCGGCGACATTTTCGCGTTGCATTCGACGGGCCTCTTCACGACGTTCTTCGCTAACGATTTCGTCGGTGTGAAGCATGCCGTCTTTGAGACGTATGATTCGTTTTGCCCGTTCGGCCACGAAATCTTCGTGGGTGACCATGATGATCGTTCGACCTTCTTCGTTAAGTTGATCGAAAATCGTCAGGATTTCCTCGGTGGTGACCGAATCCAAGTTACCAGTCGCTTCGTCAGCCAGCATGAAGAAAGGGTCGTTGACCAAACTGCGAGCGATCGCGACACGCTGTTGTTGTCCACCGGAAAGCTGTGAAGGCCGGTGGTCCAATCGATCAGCCAATCCCACTCGCTCAGCCAGAGTGATTGCACGTTTTCGCTCTTCGGCTCCCAGCTTGCCTTGGTAGTAAAGCGGCACTTGGATGTTTTCGACGACGCTCAGCTGTTGAATCAAATTGTAGGACTGAAACACGAAACCGATGCGCTGGCTACGAATGTCTGCTAGCTCGTCATCAGTCATCGATGCGATGTCGTCGCTGCCCAGCATCAAGCTTCCCGTGGTCGGTTTGTCCAAACAACCCAGCAAGTTCAACAGTGTACTTTTTCCGCTTCCCGATGGGCCCATGATTGCAACGAAGTCGCCTTCGGGCACATCAAACGAAACGCCGCGTAGTGCGCGGACCGTCTCGCTCTTGAGCACGTAGTCTTTCGTAAGGTCGCGAATTGAAGTTGCAAGCCTTCGAGGTTTGTCGCCTGCGCCGGCTTGATCGTCGCCGGCTTGATCGTCGCCAGCCGAATTTTGCGAGCCATAAGCATCCGTCGTGCTCATCAGTTGCCTCCCATCCGCGCCTTTATCGACTCGGTAAGCTCCGCCTTGGTCACGCTGCCATCGCCATCTTTGTCGGCCGCTTCCACACCGCTACGGTACTGCGAGTCGATCGCCTTGATCTCATCAGCCGACAATTTGCCGTCGCCGTCGGTGTCACTTCGCTGCATGCTCATGTTGACGATTGTGCCAACATCCGGGCGTCCGCCACCACCCATTGCTCCTCCACCCGGGCGTCCGCCACCAGTTCGGCCTCCGCCGCCTCCGGGCCGGCCACCGCCAGCACCGCCACCAGGTCGTCCACCTCCGCCAGGCCTTCCTCCTGCGCCGCCAGGCCTTCCGCCGCCAGCACCTTGTCGCCCGCCGCCGGGTCTCCCGCCGGCCGATGGGCCATCTTCGACCCCAGCACCTCTCGGCCTCGATTTTCGTTCTGCGCCGATCTTCCGCATGTCGCTGTTGTCTTCAGCGACGACGTCGGGTAGATCCATCAGCGTCAGATGCTCGCGAAGGTTCAAGATCACCGTCTCGTCTTCCTTCAAGCCTTCCTGGATACTGGCCATTGTGTCGTTCGTTGCACCGACTTTGACCATGCGTGTTTCAAAGTCTTGTGGCCCGGTTTGCACCAACGAATACATTTTTCCGCCGTGTTCGTAGAGTCCTTGAATCGGGATTTGAAGCGAGTTCTCCAATTGTTCGACAAAGATCTGGGCCTCCGCCGTCATCCCAGTTCGAATCGATTCTGGCGGGTCGATGATCTCAACAATGGTCGCGTACTCCTTAATCGACGAGCTGAAGAAACTTCCTGGCTCGGCATATCGGTTCACCTTGCTCACCCGCCCTTGAAGTTTCATGCCGGGAATCGCATCAACAGCGATCTTTACTGGCATGCCTTCCTCGATCAGGGTGATTCGTGATTCGTTGATCTTGCACTTGATCTGCATTTGCGTTGGATCAGGTAGGCGGATGATTGCTTGGCGTTCGCGTACCGTTGCTCCTGCTTCGACAACAAACTCCGCATTGCCGCCTCGGCTGCTGTATCGGTTTGCATGAACAACAACGCCAGATGACGGCGCTGCCATGATACATTTTTTTATCTGAGCTTCCGTTTCAGCGAGTTCGGTTTCCACCTCGAACAGTTCGCTTTGGTACGCGGAAAGCTGCGCTGCGGCGGCTTCGATATCGCTGTCATACTGCACCAGCATCTTCTTTCGCGTCAAATTCTGCAGAACCTTCAAGCGTCCCTTCGCAGCTTCGAGTTGATTTTGAGCGTTCGCAACGGCGAACTTATCGGCATCTAATTGGAGCGACTTGACCAGTCCCTTTGCGACCAAACGCTGGCTCGATCCGAGAGCCAACTCGGCTTTGCGAAGTTCTTGCTCAGCCACTGCCATTTCGCTTTGAATCGCTCGTTCGTCCGTCTTGTAGATTCCCTCGAGATATTCTTCGCGGGCAATTTTCGCTTGCTCTAACTTGGCGTCCGCTGTGGTGACATTCGCCGACGCCATCGTCACTTTGATTTTGTCCTCTTTGACTTCCGTCTCCAGTTGTGACGAATCCAGCTCAACCAACTTGTCGCCCTCGGCAACCTTCGTGCCTTCGTCTGCGACCCACAGAATGGATACGCCGCCGCTACCGCGTGACTTCACCTCACAAATCACTTCTGCATTACTGCTGCTTTCGATCTCGCCTTGCTCCAACACGATGTGGTCAAACGAGCCAAGCACGACCTTGTTCGTGATGAGTTCGCTGGCTGACACGCCACCATCTTTGGCAAACAGAAAGGTCCAGCCGAGCCATCCCAGGACAGCAACCAGAGCGAGGCAGGCCAACAGAACGCCCATCATTCCGCCGCGACGTCGGCGTGCGGCAAGTGGCATCGAAGAAGAATTCATGCGTGAGGTGGGGAAAAGTAGGGTGGGAAAATGGCGAGGCTATTAGTTTCAAACCGATCGGCAACCGAAGGTTTCGCTGGCCATGACGGTTCGCTGCCCAAACCGCGACTATGCATTCTACTCAAACGTCAAAATAACGGTCTGCTGAGATTTGAAGATTTGCGGGTATCTTCTTGGCCAATTCCTCAGGGAACAACGCATATCGAGGGTTGATCTCCACCAGTACGCCCGAATTGACATTCGCCCCGGACTTCTCCAGCCATCCACGGTGCAAATCCGAAATGGCCTGCTTGGCCAGCGAAGGAGTATCCGTTTCGGCTCCCTCGGCATTTTTGACCGGTGCAAACGCTTCGCTAGGAAGCGCTTCGACAACGATCGCGTTGCGTGCCGAAGGTAAAAGGTCAAAGATGAATCGCTCGAATTTGATCGCATTGGGAGCATCCGGTTCAACCAAATCGCCCGCTTCATCCACGTACGGCACTTTCTTGTTCGCTCGGTGAAACGGCAGCGCGTCCGCGTTGTTTGTCATCTTTCGTAGAAAGGCGACATCCATCACATGCACGGCGATACTGCCTGCCCACAAACGTAGTTCGCCCTTGTCATCGATGGCCTCGGCAGCCGAGTTTGGCAGATCGCTGTATTCAATCACTTGCGTCTGTCCGTCAACTACCACCACGTTCCCAACTTTTTCCATTGGGTAACGCTTGCGGACGACTTGCGAAGTCAACTCGCTCTTGGCAAGTAAGTGGTGCCCAATGAACGTCGGGTCGCACAACCAGACCAGTGGATTGTCGACTTGAAAATAGGCCAGGTGTTGAACGCCTCGAGATTCCGCATCGTCCAACGCTCCACTTTTCTCCAGTGCTCGGACTGTACCGCCATGGCCATCGGGACTAAGTGCCAGTGTTCCTTTTGACCCAAGCAGCAATTTTCCAGTCGCTGCATCCACCGCAGGCATCGTACCTTGCTTGAAGATTCGCACGTCGTCGCGCTGAAGCCCTAAGTAATCACTTTGCTCAAAGTAGTCTCGTGTCTGCCGGTCAGTAGCTTCACTGGTCATGATATACCAGGGAATCGTCACACCATACTGCTGGCCAATCGCAAGCAAGCGATCTGCAAAGAACTGAAACAGCGTTCGCTGTGAAACGGGGCCGATCGGAAACATGCCTTTTGGCAGATCAAAACCCAATCGCGTTCCTTGTCCGCCTGCGACTAAGACGGCACCGATCTGTCCATCGCGAAGAGCTTCTTCGCCTCGCTTCTTCGCTTCATCAGTTGTCCAACCTGCTCCACTCCCATCCGCACTGATCGCTGATGGAAGTTCAGCCTTGGCGGCCAACGCTTCGAAATCAACCTTTTCATCGTTGCCCGCGACCAGTGTATTGATTTGCTTCAAATCAACGTCGGCTAGCTGCGTTTGCAGCTGCTCGCGTTGTTTCTCATTCAGTTCATCCCAAAACCGCAGCACGTGTTCTTGGCCATGCCGTTGAAGCGTCGCCCGTAAATCACCAACACTCATCAAAAAGTTCTCATCTGGTAGTAGGAAGCATGTCTAAGACGCTTCGGGAATTGGGTTTCGTATCGCATATCGACTAGTGTCGCTTATGCCACTTTTGGTTATCGTATCGCTCTGTTCTTAAACGCTGGATTTCGTCCGAGGGCAAATCTGAAAGCGTCTCATCGCTGGACCCAAATTCTCTCAGCAGGCTAGTCGCAAACCGGATCGGATCTAGTTCAATGTTGGTGACAAAATCCCCGTGGTCGCGACCGCCGCGATAATCCGGCTGCCGCGGTGCGTTTGCTAAACAGCCGATGACCGCCTGGAGATCAGCAGCGTAAAGAATGGTCCCATGGTACAGCAGGTGTGAACGGGCGATTCGCAGACTATTGCCCGAAAACTTGCGGTTGTTAAACGTCAAATCGCAGGTCCCTTGCAAGCTCACCTCAGGAACCTGCGCTTGGGCGGCTGCCAGGACTCGGCTCATGACAAATCGGTGAGCGGCATCAATTTGCCGTAGCCCCGGCTCGCGGTTCAGGCTTAGCACGACGCTGTACATCAAGCAGCCAGGGCCACCCAGAATGCTGGCCCCGCCGCTGCAACGACGCAGAAGTGGGATGTCGTGCTCTTGGCAATAGTCCTGGCGAATTTCGTAGTCGACTTTGGTCGAACGCCCCATGACCACGACGGGTCTCGCGAATTCCCACAGACGAATTGTCTCACCCCAGCGACCAGCATCAGCCAGCAACAATGCTGCCTCGTCCAAAGCCAAATGATCCTCCGGATCGTTCAGCGATTCGATGATTTGTCTCATGCAGTGATACTCTCAGCAGCATCGGTTCTAAACGAAGACTCACTCCGCACGCATCGATTCAATCAGTGGCATCGATAGCACACGTTTCGCCGCAATGATTCCCGCGATCAGACCGAAAACGATAATCCCCAACACGATTAGCAGTGGCTCTAACACTGGCGGTCGGATGTTGTTCAGCCAGGCGTAGGGCAACACAGCCAGCACAGCACATGCCGCACCGCAACCAATTCCCATCAGCAACAAAGCGGCTGTTTCGCTCATCACAATGCCAGCCAAACGACGACGCGTGAATCCAATCGCTCGCATGATGGCAAGTTCCTGCCGCCTTTCATAGACACTTCGAAGCTGAGAAACGGCTAGTCCGATCGTTCCCAGCAGTAAGCCAAGTGCGCCCAGGCTTTGAAAAGTACTCAGGTACGTGTTCTGCACGGCAAGCATTCCAGCAAGTTCTGCCTTCGCATTGGACGCATCCATCCCAATGTCGCCCAGTCGATTTTCCATTGCCGATGCGATCGCTTGTTCGTCGTCTTGGTTGCAGCCGATCATGAAAAATTGATACCCGCTGATATCCGGAAACGCACTTTGAAAGTTGTCTTCGCCAATCAGCAGTCGGCCTTGCAGAATCGAATTCAATAACAAGCCGACGACACGAAAGTAGATCGGTTTTCCGTCTTGGTACTCGAACGATCGAACCGCCTTGGGGCCAACCCCACCATACATCTGCAAACTCCACATCGCTGTATTCTGGTCCAAGATCACCGGAATCGGATCTTCTTCCGTTCCAGCTGCAGATTTTTCCAGCAGGTCCCAAGCATCCTCGCCGTCACCAAGCTCCTCGGTGGCAGCCCAGTCAAATCCGATCGGTGGATTGAATGACGCGGGCACGCCCAGCACGGTGGGGCGACTGGCTTGATACAAATTGTTGCAACTTGCATCTTGACCGGCCTTCAACCGCAGCGCGGCAATGTTCGCGTCAGCGATCAAAGAGGCTTGTGGGCCAAACGTATCGGTTTGCATGTCAGAGTCACCTAAGTCGCGAAACAACGGCTGCGCTGAACGAGCAATCAAACCAAAACCACCGGTCCCACGATCGCTTGGTTGCAATCGGAACGCTGTGATCGCAATGATCAAAAACGCCGCCGTCGCCATTAGTCCGACCGTCAACGTGCTTCGCAGTGGATGCCGCGAAGCATTTCGCGACGCCAGTAGCCCCGTCGAAAAACCAGCTACTGCATCGCCGCCAGCTTCAATTCGACGTGGCTGACTGAGCCGGGCGTAAACGAAGATCAAAATCGCGACCAGCAGCAACATGCCTCCACCGACAAATCCGCCGGCGGCTGCTTGCCCACCTTTGATCGCACCGGCTACTGCAACTACCAATGACAGCACGGCCAAAATCAAAGCTCCCTTAGGCAGCCGGTTTGCGTTCCCCTTCGACTCCCGGGTCAAGGTAGCTTGTTGGTCAGTATCTCGGCCTGTCAGAAGTGTTCTGGCATTGACCTTCGTCAGCGAACGCAGCGAAATCCAAAGTGTTAGTGCCGCGACCAGAAAGCCGACCAAGCCACCGATCACTAGCGATCGGAGTGTCCAATGAAATTCCAGGAACGGGACCGTCACCGCTCCGACCCACAACGTGCGTAAACCCCACAACACCGTTTTGGCGTACAGGATGCCGCCAGCCAAGCCCAGCAAAACGCCGAATGCCGCGACGAACAGTCCCTCGCCCAACGTCAGTTTCATCAGCCGCTTGGGTGTCCAGCCAACGGCTAACAAAGTTCCAAATTGCCGCAAGCGTTCGACCAGCCCCAACCGGAACAGCATCGCAATCAACATGATCGCCGCGAAGATCACGAAGAAGCTCAAAGACAAAAACAACGCATCAAACGGCGTCGTCCCCTTCGATGCCGACAGCTGCTGCTGCTTGATCCGATGCAGGCTCCAGCCAAGATCATCCAGTTTGCCGTCCAGTGAAGATTGCACCAATGCTCGAAGTTGTTGTTCATCGTCCGCTGCGTCAACCGCGATGCGCAAACCCGTTGTCTTGCCGAACCGGCTTCCAAACAGTTGCTGTCCGGCAGCGAGAGGTAGAAATGCTTTGGGCGTCAAGCGATGTTCTTTCCAATAAACATCGTCTTCGGTGGGGACATCGCGCTCCAACGTGAACGGCAAATCCCAGTCGCTGATAGAGTCCTGATCCGTGACGCCAGGAACCTGCGGTGTCAAATCCGGATCGTTGTAGATCGTCGGCGGCTGATCGTATTTCGCGGGGCGACTTCGGTAATAGGGTTTCGCTGGCTGCGTGATTGGTACGATCGCCGTGACCACTGCGTCAAAGTAACGTTCGATCTCCTTGCCCTTTTCCACTTCCGGTTCGAAGTACGCGACCCG
>CAYUGI010000290.1:0-7653 GCA_964444105.1 uncultured Pirellulaceae bacterium | reverse complement strand
ACTGCCGTGGAAGTCATGATGCGGATGGACGAAATCGGGGAACGCATTCTTCGTCGAAGTGCGATGCAGGCGGCCGATATTGTCATTCGCCCGAGCGTTGGTGGAAGGCCATGGTTCGACTTTTCGGATCCAGAGCGTGCGATTGGCGAGGGACGGATCGCGGCGCAGCGTGATCTGAAGTGCTTGTCGGCTATTCCGGCTGCGTGAACTCACCACTACAGCGTTGCGCCAAGGTCGATAAGAACGACTTGGTCTTTGTGTTGACGGCAATTCCAATCGTGTTGATCTTTAGGTGCCGCAAGCGATTTCGATGAACGATATCGTTCACGATCGCTGCTGGCTGGATGATACTCCCACTGCTGGGTTGCCCATCAGTCAGCAGGAAGACGGCTTCTAAATCATCGTCGAAATCCATGGAGTCGCGCAAAGCGCCGTGTGTATTGGTGCTGCCACCCAGCCCAAGGCGATAGATGAACGTCGCTGCGTCACGCTTGTTCTCCGGCGTCGCGTAGACTAGTTCTTGTTTCCATGTCCGGACGCTGTCCGAGTAAAACATGATCCCAAATTCATCATCCTCAGGTAGATCCTTGATGGCTTTGGTGAGAGCTTCCTTGGCTTGCCAAAGACGTGTTCCCCATCGACCGCTTGCCCTGGTGCTCGCTCTCATGCTCCCGCTATGATCGATAATGAACAGTACCCGCTTTGCTTCAATATCGATGCCATAATATTGTTGACGTTGGAACTTGATCCGATTGGCCGATTCGCTGTAACTGGCATTTTTGAAAATGGAATCGGGCCGCGATTGGCGTGACACCCGATTGCCGACCGGCGTTGTTGTGTCGTTTCGCCACTGAGCGTAACGGGTTTCATCACCCAAGAAGTCATCTAGCGTGATCTTCTTAAAAATCTCGTCGATCTCGAACAATAGTTGCCCATCGATCCGGGATCGGACTTGGCTCAGAAATTCGTACGCATCAGGATGATCCATCAAGGTGAGCGCACGGATCAGGTTAAATCGAAAACCATAGTGCGTTTGCCAATACTCGCTTTCCACCTGCCGTTTCAACGGTTCCAGGGCATCATGGCAGCGGTTTCGGCCAAGTGCATCCGCACACAGCATCGAAATGTGCAGGTTATCGCAGTCGAGAAAGTGAATGAGGGCTTCACGTGCACGCGGTTCATCGACCGACGCGAGTAAGGCCACCAACTCCGTGGTGCTGTGCATCAGCGGACGCCCATTGGCTACTTGGTCGGCTTGCGTCTCCAACGCAAGTGTCAGCGAGTCCAAGGCGGCTTTGGTTGCCACCGGATTTCGCTTCAGCGGCGCGATGCTACGAAGTCGAAGCGTTTCATTGCGGCCTGTCAAAATACGAAACAGCCGGGATTCCGACGGATCAGTCATCGTCAGTTCAGCCGATTCCGGTTCTCCCGCTACGGTAGACGTTGAAGCGAGAATAAACACAGCCATGCAAATGCAGTGCATTACCTTGATGAAGTGCATAGGAGATTCCCCTTGATATCCTTGGAAATGCGCTGTGTGGCTAACGACTTAACTTGCGTACCGCGCCATCGCGGAATCCTGGATTCGCTCGCAGTGCGTTGTGCGTCGCCTCCAAACTATTGCGTCCGTAAGCGACAACCCATCGCGGCCTCGCGTAGACGCCGGGTCGCGGATACAGCGTTATTTCCCAAGCTGACGTTACCCCCGCTTGGACGGCTTGGAACTGCAAGTTCATCACTGCGATTTGACGATGAAACGCTTCATTGCGGCGACGTTGTTCTTCGGCCGCAGCATAATGTTCCTCCTGCTGTTTGTAAGCGGCTGCGGCGGATTGCAACATAAATGACTCACGCTGCGCTTTCTCGATGTCTTCCTTCGCGGCAATCCAGTCTTCCCATCCAGGTTTCAGCAGTTTTTGGTCTTCTTGGCTGAACAGAAAAAAGGGAACGCCATACTCGTCACCATTTTCAAGCTCAAACAGCACACCGCTTAACTGAAACGTTTTCGCCTTGCCTTTAAGACTTCGGACCCAGCCTTTGAATTCCTTCTTGTCGATCTCGCCGGTCGGTTCCAATTCCTGGACGATCAACGGCAGTATGAACTGGTAAATCTGCGGCAGGTTTTCAAAAACGATGTTGTTGACGTACGTCTTGCCACGCCGTGCCTGAACGGTGACATCGCGCTGAGCGAAATCGACAATTCGGCCAGTTACTTTCAAGCCGTTGGAAAGTTGCCAAACCTGGGTTTGATCGATCGTGGTCGCGTGAAGATCTTTCGCCTCTTTCGAATCCAGAAAGGCTTGGTCTTCCTTGGATAGCTTGTCGATTGGAAACGCGCCCAATTCTCCATCCTTGCGTTGCAAGATAACCGCCATTTCATCAAAGCCGATCATATCGGCCTCCAGGCTGTAGTTACCCGAACTATCCGTCCAGGTCCGTCCCAGTGATGTCACGGTCATCAGAAACAGAACGCAGGCAGTCGTGGTTAATCGCAAAATCATCTTCAAGCTTTTCTTAATGGAATCGCCTCAGCGAACGTGTGACATTCAGGTTATCATTTTTGGTTCGCAACTGCGAATCGCCCGCCTAACCCGCCCTTCTAGGTTTGAACCTATGCAAAAGCTGATGTTTTTGGTGATATTTGCCGCGTGCCTTGCCTGCACGTCCCCCATCGCGAATGCTGAGTCCGCGGCAAAGCCCAACGTGCTGATTTTGTATGCCGACGATCTGGGCTTCGGCGATCTGGGACTGCAGAATCCTGACTCCAAAATTCCAACGCCCAACTTGGACGCACTGGCTAACGATGCGATGCGATTCACCGATGGGCACTCGTCGTCAGGTATTTGCACTCCGAGTCGCTACGCCTTGTTGACGGGGCGGCACCATTGGCGAGATTTTCATGGCATTGTCAACGCTTTCGGAGGATCGGTATTCAAACCCGAGCGACTGACCCTGCCAGAAATGTTGAAGTCGCAGGGTTACCAAACCGCCGCGATTGGCAAATGGCACCTGGGCTGGGATTGGGACGCAATCAAAAAGCCTGACGCCAAACCGATCGTCGATGGTCGAAAGAAAGCGTTCACGCCGGATGCATTTGATTGGGACAAAGCGATTCCCGACGGTCCGCTTGCCCACGGGTTCGATTCGTACTTTGGCGATACCGTCATCAATTTCCCGCCGTACTGCTGGATTGAAAACGATCGTGTTCAGAAAGCACCCGAGGTGATGATGGACTCAGCGAAATGGAGGCCTATCAAAGAGGGAAGATGGGAATGCCGACCGGGTCCCATGGTATCGGATTGGGATCCCTATCAGAACATTCCGACGACAACGGCTCGCGGCGTTGAGTTTTTGAAGTCACAAGCCAAGAGTGAGACGCCCTTCTTTTTGTATTTCGCTTTTCCGTCGCCTCACGCGCCGATCATTCCGAACGACGAATTCGATGGTAAATCAAATGCCGGACCGTACGGCGATTTTGTTTATGAAACAGATGATGCTTGTGGGCAGCTACTCCGCGCGTTGGATGAATCAGGCAAAGCAGACAACACCGTCGTTATCTTTACTGCTGACAACGGACCTGAGAAATACGCTTATGCACGTGATGAAAAATTTGACCATTGGTCGGCGAAACCCTTTCGTGGATTGAAGCGAGACATTTACGAAGGCGGTCATCACGTTCCTTTCGTGATTCGTTGGCCCGGTGTGACAAAACCCGGCAGCGTCTGCAAATCGTTGGTTTCGCAAATCGATATCATGGCGACACTTGCGGGGCACCTGGGGGGCGAGCTTTCCGACGATGCTGCGGAAGACTCGCATGACTTGCGACCTTTATTGAATAATTCCACCGCTTCGGTGCGAACGACTCACATCCACAACACGAAACAGGGCAGCTATGCCATTCGCGATGGAAAGTGGTTGTTGGTTGATGCCAAGAACGGCTATGTCAGCGGACGCAACAAGGCGTGGGAATCCAAGCATGGTTATCCCAGCGACGATGACGGCTTGGTTGAGCTCTACGATCTGTCCAGGGATCTTGGCCAACGCCAAAATGTCGCTTCTAAACACGCCGAGCAAGTCGCCAAGATGCAAGGAAATTTGGCAAAGATCCGCAAGCAAGGTTTCTCAGCGCCGCGACTGGTGAAGTGAGCTACAGCAGCGACGATTGGATATCCAATTTGAAATCTCATATTTGAGATTTCAAATTCTGTCATCAAAGCGGTGCAGGCAAATCACGCCGGTCAAAACGAATCGCGGCGGCGATGTAGAAAATGGCGCCCAACGCGATCAGAATCAGTGGATAGAAAAGCGGCGGAAGTATTAGATCGGCGGACACTTCCGTCAGACTCCACGGGCCTGCGAAACCCTTCTCACCCACGATGGCGGCCATCTTTTGCGGCTTGTAGCAACTGAAGAAACTTGCATTCAATAGCCACTCAAGCGATTTGGCGGCTTTCCCAAGACCAAACATCACCAGTTGGATGATGTAGACGCCGACGACGCAGCCGACGGTGCGCCAGCGATAGCGGTCCATGCTGCTGAACAGCGTTGCCAGTGCGAGCACAAAGAACCCGATGGCAAACAAATGGAAAGTCGGCGCGGCGTAAGTCATCACATCGACTCGCTCGGCAAGGGGCACTTTTTCAACCAGTGGTTCGCCGACTGACAACGGGATTTCCCAATTCAGAATCGGTAGCGTGACCTGCGGCGCTGGAATCTCTTCGTCAACATCATTGGTGTGAATTCCCAGACCGATCCCGGCCCAAACCAGCAGGCACAGCACGATCAGTCCGCCAATCGATACTACCGCATGTGAGCCAAGTAGTTGCCGTCGGCTGATGGGTTGTGACAGCAGCATCTCCAACGTGCCGCGTCCCAATTCACCGCTAACCACATCGCTTCCTCGTGCCACACTCCAGATCACGATGCAAAGAATCACGATGGGTTCGTCGTACACCATCGCCACCTGGCCAGCGTAGCTAAGCAACGCTGAGAACTCAATCGGCGCGAAATGTTCAAACTCTTTTAACTGGTCCAAGATCCCTTGGTACTGTTGCAAATTGAAGAACGTTCCTACCCAGACGCGCACCCACGCGAAGGTGAACAAAATGAACGCACAGGAACCAAAAAGCAAAGCGGATTGACCAAGATACTTTTTGACGAGAACGCGATCGATCAAAACGCCACCTCGTTCCCCGTGTGGACCGCGTCATAGACGCTTCGCAGTCCCAGCGGTTCAATGCGGATGTTCTGTAACTGCAAAGACTGAATCCAGGGTAGGAACTGAGCCAGGTCACCAGAGGTGTCGATGATGATCTGACCGTCACGTGTGTTTGTGGCCGGTATGGTCTGTATCGAAACCGAATCAGCAAGTGATTCCGGTGGCACGACATCGCTTGCCGGATCGTGCTTTGCAGCAATCCCGTGCTTTGCAGTGACACGATGCCTTTGGTACAGGTCTGCCAATTTGAGTTCATGGGCCAAGACACCGTGTCTTAGGAACGCAACATTGTCGCATGTTTCTTCTATTTCGCTGAGAACATGCGAGGAGAAGATAACGGTGCGTCCTTCGTCCCGTGCTTCGCGAACAAGATCTAAAACCACGGACCGGACGGTTGGATCCAGGTTGGCGGTTGGTTCGTCCAAAATCAAAAGTGGTGTCGTTGCACCTAGCACGACAGCCAAGGCCAACTTTTGTCGCATTCCCGTCGACATGAATGCGACACGCCGATTCAAATCCAGCTCAAGCCGACTGGCGACATCCCGGCTTTGCTCCAGATTTCCGTTCGGGTGAATCTGAGCGAAAAAGTTCAGAACACCCGATCCGCGCATGTGGCGAGGTAGTCGGGCGTCGCCGGGCAAATAGCTCACGTTGCGTCGTACAGCAACGGAATCACTGACAGGATCCAGTCCAGTCACCTGGCATCGACCGCCGGTTGGATGCAGATAACCCAAAAGCAAACGAATCAGTGTCGTTTTGCCAGCTCCGTTGGGCCCCAATAGGCCGAAAATGTCGCCCGTTTTGACGCGAACACAACAATCCCGCAAAGCGTCAAAATCGCCGTAACGTTTTGAAAGATCCCAGCAGCAAACGACGAGATCGCCGAGTGTATCGGCAGTCGTTTGCGGGTTGGAATCTGAAGGCTGGGGTGCGTTCAACAGGGTTGCCGTGATAACTTGGTTTCTTGCGAGTGACCGTAAAAATACTCAGCCCATCACTGTAGCTTTCCTGCCAAGTGTTGCCGATCCTGGGCATTTCATCCTCTTCTGAATTCCAACTTTTGATGACTGAAAAAGAAACGATTCTGCCAGCTGGCTTTCAGTATGCTGGCGTAGCATGTGGAATTAAGCCGAGTGGCAAGCCAGACATGTCGCTGATCGTCGCTGACGGCGATGTTGTTTGTGCAGGCGTCTTCACAACCAATCAGATCGTTGCGGCACCTGTCCTGTTGTGTAAAGCACGTACACCGTCGGCAAAGATACGAGCCGTGATAACGAACAGCGGCAATGCCAACGCGTGTACCGGGCAGCAAGGCATGGACGATGCTGTCGAGATGTGCCGGCAAGTCGCTGGTCAGCTTGGCTGCGACGAAAGTCAGGTTTTGGTGATGAGCACGGGTGTGATCGGTCACACGTTGCCAATGGACGAGGTGCGCCAAGGGATCGATGATGCGAATCAGCAGCTCGGCGCGTCCAGCGAGGCGTTTGTTGATTCTTCGGAAGCCATTTTGACCACCGACAACGCAAGAAAGACGGTTCAACGCCAAGTTAAATGTGGCGGCCAAACTTATGCTGTCGCCGCGATGGCAAAGGGCGCTGGCATGATTTCACCTAACATGGCAACGATGTTGGCAGTGGTGATGACAGACGCTCCGCTCCAGGAATCAGATTCGCAGCAACTTCTTTCACGAGCCGCCGATCTGAGCTTCAATCGAGTCAGTGTGGATGGGCACACCAGTACAAACGATACGCTGCTATTGTTGTCTAGCGGAAAAGGAAAACCGCTTTCTGGCAAGATGTTGGGATCTTTCTCTGAGCAATTGAACCAGTTGTGCATCGACCTTGCCAAAAAATTGGTCGCTGACGGAGAAGGCGCAACTCACGTTATGCAAATTCGTGTGCACGGAGCGGAAAGTAATGCTGACGCCGAAACGATCGCCAGAACGGTCGCCGCCAGCCCATTGGTAAAGACCGCGATCACAGGTGGTGATCCCAACTGGGGACGGATCGTATCAGCGGCTGGTTATGCGGCGGCGAAGATCAACCCAGCCAAGACGACACTGAAAGTTTGTGGACAGGCGATCTACCTTGAAGGGGTTCCAGAGGAATTTGACGCGGCGGCTTTAAGCAAGGAAATGAAAGCGAGCGATGAGGTCGCGATCGATTTGCAAGTCGGTGACGACAGCGGCGAAGCCACTTTTTGGTCGAGTGATTTGACGACCGAGTACGTGACGTTCAATTCTGAGTACACGACATAGGCAAAGAAAAGTAACAGGTACGCTCCGCCCGCTTACGAACAACTTAACTGCGGACGGCACACGGACCTTGTCTTTACCCACAAGTTGGCTGATTGAAAGCTTCTTTAATTAACCCTCCCACGCGCTAAATCATCCACATGTGATAGACTTTTTCGTGGGAGGGTCGGCACCGAGCTTT
>CAYUGI010000289.1:0-7663 GCA_964444105.1 uncultured Pirellulaceae bacterium | reverse complement strand
CATTTTGCACGCGTCCCTGTGCATTCAGTTGAATCACTGGAACCCCGTCGTAGCCGTTCTGGGTTGTCGCATCAATGATCACTGCCTCGGTAATTGCGGGCAACGCTGAAGCGAGTTCGATGGTGTGCGGGCCAACTCCAGGAATGGCAAAGTCGATTCGATCAAATGTGACGTCCACGTTGGGCGTCGCGTTGGCTTCTTCGATTGCCGCACGCAGGCTAGTTAGACCAAACTCATCTTCAGCCAAACCATCGCCGAGGTTAGCATCGGAAGTATCGGCAGTCGTATTGACAGTGAACTGCTTGGCGGCATCGGGACCGTTTAGAAAAGTGCCTTGCAAAAAGGCGTCGTCGTCAATCACAATCAAGTCCAGCGGGATCGGTCCGTCGATTCCATACGCCAAAAAAGATTCAGTCGTATCTTCGTAGGCGTCATCCAACTGAAATGTGATGTCACTTGCTGTCGAGAGGACAACGAACTCAGCGCTTAGCAACTCCGCGATGCCGGTTTCTTCCGATTGATCTATGGTGTCGAACCCGGTGCTGCCGAAAAAGTCAATTGACTCATGAGCAGTCTGCGAAAATGTGCCCGAACGAGAAAAATCATAGGCGCCATGGTAATTAGCGTTTCGATAGAAGGAATCGGTATTGATCTGTGTCTTGTCGCCATTGATGTAAGGAGGAATCGATTGAGTCTTGATCTCGCCGGCGCTATTGATTCCTAAAGTAAGGAATTGCAGGTCCGGTACATCGACGAATTCATACTGTTCACCTGAAAAAATGATCTCGATCGCCAATCGTGATGGCGACTCGAACACATAATTCACACTCACATTTCCCGCGCCATACCCGAGGTCCTGCTCAATGGCGTCTCTGATTGCGTCCGGCCCGTCAGCCAGCGACGCGTACGCTGGGTCGTGGCCGGGAGCGTAGATGGTAAGCACGCCGGGATCTATTGTGTCGATGTCTGTAATCTCTATCCGCTGAATGTCGTAAAGCACAGGGCGTATCACCGATGCGTCGCTGATGATGGTATCGACGTAGGCAACAAACAGTCCGCGACCGTCCTCCCGAAGATCGCGATAGCCAATGTCGAGCGAGAATCGATCGCCGACATAGGCCGTGAACTCTCGCGAGGAGGGATCATCGCGCAGGGAAATCCCGTCCTGTGACGCATCAAGCGTCAATTCGATGATTTCGCCCGCAAGCAAACAGCGATTTTCGAGTCGCTCAATGCGACTCCGTCGCGGTCGAGTATTGTCGCTTCGCCGGCTTCTTTGTCGTCCAAATGGATTTGATAACATGGAATTGGTGTAAGCAGTGTGGTGGATCGAAAGTTCGCACGGGCAAAAAGATGGAGTTGATTGTGGTCAGAGCTACTCTGCATCGCAAGTCGCCGCTGCCAAACTCAAACAACTGCGATGAAAAGTACAAACGGCGAAACCAATTTCTGACTCGCGAAAGATGCCGGTTTTGGCTTTAGTGTTCAGCTCCGAAGCTTCGAAGAGTCCAGTGGATTGTCCGTTTCATAGCGGCGACACCGTTTGGACTTCGTCACGACGGAGCGTGATGGCTACTTTTGGCAAACGGCACCCTCCTGGCCATGATATTTCGCTAGATGATGCTGAAACGAAGCGATGACGTCAGTAGATCGACGCCTGGAGTGAGGCTGGTGAGTTGAACGTCAAACGTGCCAGTTGATGTCGTGTTGGCGAATGGGACGTTGAAGGGAACGCGGAGTTGGTCTTCACGCATGACAATGATCCCCGATTCTTGTGCTAGCGGGAAGTCATTGAAAGTTGGCGTGGCGGTCCACTGAAGTGTCAGCGGACTATCCAGTTCGCCAAACCGATCTAACCGCACGTTCACAAAGCCCTGAGATGCTTGAATGATAGAGCTGGTTGTGAAAACTCGCACGTCACCGGGATCATCAACACCAAACTGAACAAATCCGTTTTCATTGAGCAGCAACCGAGCGAACCCCTCGTACTGGCCCGACGTTTCGACGGTGTCTGGGTTGGCTTGATGAAGTCGCCCGTCGATTTCGATGGAAGCAACACGAAGGTTTCGGTCCTGTCCCTGTTCATCGACACCATCATTGATGAATTCCAGTCGAACATCTTTGTCGTCGATTACTTCATTCAAATCCAAAACCCGGGATTCTCCTACTTCAAACGTCGCTCGTTTTTCACCGCGGATGAAGACATCGTACTGCTCAGATCCCGTCGATCCGAAAACGTTCAATGTGACTCGTGAGCTTTCTTGAAACTCGAAATAGCCATTCGCAAACAACGTGTCGCCCCGCCCAAATCCAGGCTGTACTCCGTCCGCTTCAAGGTAGACGCCCGTTGAGAACGTCTGGCTGTCGATAGCTGTCGTGCGTTGAATCCGTCCCGTATCGAGGTTTTCGACGAGCACTGCGCCAAACTGCACATTGCGGTCTTGGCCAAATTCATCTGAACCATCGCTGACAAACTCCAGCCGTACATCCTCCAGCTGGATGTCACGATCAGTGCTGATCACAAACTCACGAAACGCGGGAGTGAATCGCGTGGGAAAGCCCCGGTCGACTTCCACTTGGCCCAAGACTTCACCAGACCGTGTTGTGATGCGGACAACTTGACTCTCGGTTGTACCCTTTGCTTCAAAGCGAATTTGTGTCCCTAGCTGTGTTGGACCGTCATTGCTGACTTGGAAATAGCCGTTGGCGTTCAGCGTATTGCCACGACCAAACCCATTAGCGATACCATCCGCTTCCAGGTAGGTGCCTGTTGAAAACACGTCGGCACTGACAGGGCTGAACGTTTCTCCGTTGACATCGAATGACTGAACGACCAAGTTGCGATCGACTCCGGCAAAAGGATCAAAAACGTCGTTCACAAACGCGACTTGCACGCGATCCGCGGCAACGTCGTTCGCAACCGCGACGGTATACGTATCAAAAGTAGTATTGACGTTGAATTCACCCAGCACATTGCCATCGACGCGCACCTGGAAGACTTCGTCGCCTGTTTCGCCACGAGCTTCGACCGAAATTTGCCCTGTCGGTTGCGAAACGCCTTCACTGGAGTAGGTGAAAATGCTGTTGATGTTTAGCGTCTCGGTTTCGTAGCTGCCCGGTCCGGTAAGGCCGTCACGCCATATTCCGGTGCTGAATGTTGAAGCGTCTTCAGTCTCGAAAGAGACACCGCCAAGCATCATTCGATCGACAACCAAATTGCGATCGATGCCAGTCGCGGGATCGTATTCATCGTTACCGAACGCGACGGAGACTTGGTCCGCCGAAACGGGCACATCCGTTTCGTAGACAAATCGCTCAAAGTCGCGTTGTCCCACATTGCCGCCGACGCCATAGAAAGTCGTCGCATACTGCCCGTCAATGAAGACATCCAAGTTTTCTTCACCAGTCTCGCCCGCCGCATAGATTTCGATATCCTGCGAACGAACATTGCTGTTTAACGTGCCTTGATATCTTCTTAGCGACTTGAATTGAAATGCCATCTCGGTTTCGATGCCGCCAACGCGATACTCCAATTCCCAGTCAGCGCCACTTGACGTGTCATTCAGCGTACTGCCAGTGACGTCCGTAGAAGCGGCGACGTCGGCACCCGTTAGACGTGCGAGTTGCGCGACAAACGAAGTGCCTTTCGTGCCCGCAGCAACATCACAGCCGTAAAGCAGAATATCAGCATCGACGGCGAGAGCGTTTCGCCAGGCTTGAATTTGGTTGCCACGTTGCTGCAACAATTGCGAGTCGAGCTTTGCCGAGCCGAGTTGAATCACTCCGTCGCTGCCGTGTGTGACTAAGTGAATGCTCTGCACATTGGAGCGACTTGCCAAGACTTCGCTGATTTGTGCGACTCCGTCGGATTCTGCCGGAAGCAAAATCAGTTCGGCGGATGGATCCGCAACACCGGCAATAAGCGTGTCGATATCTTCGAGCGACTGATCGACGAAGATGATTGAACGCGAGATAGCTTTTGCCTGCGACTCGTGCGAAAGTGTTGCGACTCCCTCCGATACCGCTGCTGTATCTTGTGCCCCCACGTCAGCAGCCAGCATCAGCCGAGGTTCCAGAACGCTAACTCCCCAGCGTCGTTCGTAGTTCCCCGTACCGTTTGGTTTCCGACTGCGCGTGCTGAAAGAGCGAAGCATACTTCGTTCCAAGATGAAATTGGTTCAGGATGTAGAGTCAGGTTGAGTGGCAAATTGTAGCCGGAATCTGTCAGCAGGCTGAAGTTTTCGGGAATCAGGCACTTCTCGCCAATCGTCGCCATTTGGCCGAATCCCAATTCACGTTTAGTTCTACCTTCTCTCATCACCCTCCCGCGCAGCGGGAGGGTCGGACGCAGTAGCGGCCGGGGAGGGCGTTAGAAGCTGAAACCCTCTCCTCGCTTAGGCTCGACTCTCCCGCAAGCGAGAGAGTGAAACCTAGATGACGTTTAACGAGCCGTATTCCGAATCGCAGAAAAACAAATGCATCGACTGATTTCTCGGAGGCACTCGGAGCCTCTGAAAGCATCAGCCGCTCCCCAGAAAATGCTACTTGGTGTGCCACTTGGTCGTGCTGTCGATGTTGTCGTTGTAGCTAGCGACGTTCTTGACCTTGCCTTCGGTATCAACGACCACGGTGATCTGCTGGGAATAGCCGGGGTAGGACGAACGTGTCGCCCCCGAATGAAGACGCTGGCCTGACGGCTTGTCCAACGCGACGATGCAGTCCAAATCCCGCAACACAGCTAGCTTCGCGACATCCGACGCGCGAAGTGGTGGGCTGAAGATTGCAACGACCCGCGTGTCGTCGTTTCCATCGACGGCGGCGATCATTCTTCGTAGCGCAGGCAAGTCGCTGCGGAAATCACTTTCGTCGGCTGGCATGAACACCAGAAGCAAACGTTTCCCGGACAAATCCGGTACATCGATCGTCCGCCCGTTCTTTATCCATGACTGAATCTGCAGCTGAGGTGCATCGTCGCCGTATCGCATCACCGGCTGATCAGTGTCACGCGGTTGGCTTGCCTCACCGATGCGTGCGATCAGATCCAAGCAGTCCGTCTTAATCCCTGTGTGTCGACCGCGACGTGATACTTGGTTGCGATCAATCGCTCGTTCGTCAAACACGTTTGTGCCGGCCGACAAGCTCATGGCGAAAGTCTCTGCCGGTATCGAATCGAGCAATTGCACTTCGTCGATGAACGTCACTTTCGCACGAAGCAATTTTCCGTCACGGTAATTACCCTCGATGACGATCTTTGGGAACGACAGTCCCCGGACTTGAAACGGTGCTAGCTGCCAAAGACTCTCGCCCCCTTTGGCGTGCAGATACTCGCGAAAATGCACGAAACCACTTTCGGCATCTTGTTCCATCCGATAGCTCCGACCGTTTTCAGCTTTTTCCAGAACCAAACGATCTCCTTGACGCTTTACGTCCTCGGACCCGGCAGGAATCGGTCGCGCCAGAAGACCGAAAACGCTAGGGAGATGGATCCGCGATTGCCCCGCTTTGTAGACGTTGCACTGACGATTCGTGGATCCAAATCGAATTTCATTTTCACCGTCGGTTAGATGATAGTCGTGATAAACCGTCGCGCCATACGTGTACTTGCGATCAACTCTGCGCCGACCGACGCCTTGCACCAGGGAAAGTTCGCCGGTCGGAATCTCCCCGAAGAAATCGGTCAATTGCCGCTTGACCTGCTCGGCGTCTAGCTTGGCAATCTCGTTGATCGCATCGCGAAATTCTGATTGCGAAATATCTTTCTCCAAGCTGTTGTTGGACCGATAGCGATAGATCCCACGCAGCGCCTTTTGTGAATAGTTTGCATCGGTCGATGTCCGTTCAACAGTTATCGTTTCTGCGCCGTCCTGCGATGCAAAGACGAGTTGAGTTTGCTCGCCAATTTTTTGGGACGTCGCGCCTTCAGCAGTTGCTACCCGAATGGCAACTGCGTCCGGGGGCAGGACCGCCTTCAAGACTCCATCCGCATTCGTCTTGGCATACTCGGTGTAACTACCTTGGGTAGGCACGGGACTCCAAGTGTTTTCGTCGCGCGTGAACTCAAATGCCACGCCTGCTTTTCCGGATCGCGCCACCAGTTGCATCTTTTGTGCAGGCAACAAGTCCCACGTCAGTTTCTCGCCCACTTTCTGATCGTCACTGACCAGAATGACGTCGCTGGTAGCCCAATACTTATCGCCCGCAGGCGGGACGATTCGGATTTGATAGTTGCCGGGAAAGATGCGCATACTGGCGATTCCAGATTCGTCCGCGGTTGCAATGGAGTTTTGCTGAATCTTGCGAGCACCGATCAATTCAAACTTCACTCCAGGTACCAATTCGCCGGAATTGGGGTCGGTCGCTCCAAGGGCGACGGTGTTGCCCAAATCGACCGAGACATCCAGTTCGCCGTCCGGGCCAATCAGAACTCTCCGACCGACACCGGGGATTGTCGTCACGCTCTTAGAATGGTGCGACAAGAAAGACGGATGTGAAAAGCTCATCGACATCCCGATGCCATCGGGAATGGAGTTGAACTTGTACTCCCCCTTCGCGTTGGTTTTCGTCATCCGCAAGTCTTCGGGAATCAGCGGCATCATTGGGTAGCCCAAGTCGCCCAACGGAGTGTCCTTGCCGAAGCTAAAGCTGGTCGACCGCGGCTGATCATCAGGCCCATCGTCACTGCGATTGACCAAGCCCACGCGGACCGTCACACCCGCGATCGGGTTGCCGTTTTGGTCGGTGACTTTTCCGTGCAGCGGAATGGTAGCCGGAAAGACTAACTCGGTCTTGATCGCTTCGTCGCTAAAGAAAACCTTGCCCTCTTCGTCCTCGAATGTCTTTGCCCGACGCTTACCTGCGCGAAACTGAAAACTCTGGCACCAAGTGAGACCATATCCCTCCGCAATACCGATCAGTTGAATCGGCGTCCGTGCTGGAACACTATCGGGATTGTTTCCCACCGGCTTGAAAGTGGGAACAAGTAAGTCTGCGACGCGAAAATCTCCAGACTCGTCTGTCATTACCCGAGTAAGCTCGAACTGAAACTCACGCTTCTTTCCCGACTGATTCGTTCCGCTGATGCGATTCAAATCTGCCATGCCAACAATGATGATCGCGTTCGCAACGGGCTCATTATCGAAGTTCCTCGCAGTACCCGACAAAGAAATTCGATGAAGATCGATATCACTACGCCGACCTTTGATTGTTTCAACGTAGGTGGTTGCTTCCAGTTCTTGCCCCGTCACATGGCTGACCAAGACGGTGAACAGGAGCAACACGGCGGTAAGACGAAAAGCAGACATAGCATTTCGGGCTTGACGGACGAAATCTCCAGACTGGCTTCCAGTTTAGCAGTAACGGGAGTCAGAGAGATCATGTCGCGTGAGCAAAGCCATGACTCAGCCCTGCTCGGCCTCCGTGCGTGTCAGGGTTCCGTCGCCGTTTTTATCCAGCTCTTGAAAGATGCGATTTAGCCGTTTGGGAACGTCGGATCGTTTCAGTTTTCCGTCTTTGTCGGTATCGAGCTGGTCAAACGTCTTGAGTCTTGCGGTGGTTTCTGCGAATCGCCGCGCGCGTTCTCGAAGCGTTAAGCCTGGTTTCGCTGCTGGCCCCGATGAACGAGGTACGGCGTAGTTGAAATACCCGATCATCATTTCGTCCCAAG
>CAYUGI010000288.1:0-7698 GCA_964444105.1 uncultured Pirellulaceae bacterium | reverse complement strand
CAGGCAAGCAAAATTGCCAAAGTAAAAATTGAACGTTTCATCGTTCCACGTCTCCCTTGAGTCCTTACGCAGGTAAGTTTCTGAGTCGTCACCAAACGCCAACGCATTCACCAAGTCGGCGGTCAACGCACAGATCCAGTCGTCGGACGAAGTTGCCGACGAGCAGATCTCAAACGTTATGAGCACTTGGAAGATCAAGCGAACTTGATCTGCCGACTTCGTTCAGCTCACACATCCCGCCGTCAGCAATTCTGCATCTGACTTGGATCAAGCGGCTTTACTTGGTTTCACTCAGCAGAGACCAACATCCAATGTCAGTCCCTGGTTTGTCTTCCACTGGAATGACCAAACTCATAACCACGAGTTGTGGGTTAAGGCATTCCAGTGCTGTAGACGTATCGACGTGAACAACTGGTTTAACCAGTGTTCCAAACGAATTTCGCACCAATGCTAAGCAATTCCGATTATGCCGAAACACGCAATTTTCGGGGTCATTTGCCTGGTTACGAATGCGCGCATGGCACATCGAGTCCAATCGGTATAAAATGCCCAGGCGTACCTTCCAAAGGCGAATGAGTGCACCGACTGCTAGCAATCTAACGTCTGTAACTACCCTCCTTCTTTTCTCTCACTCAGCACGGATCGGTGCAATCTCCGCTCTGGCTTACTTGAGCGGGAGAATCCCTTTCCCTCCCAAATCGGCCGCGAACCACCCAGCAGCGGTGCGAAACCAACGCGTTCGCCGTTGTCATGGCCACGCGTCCTGTCTTTTCGTCTTGCCAAACCTAAGCGAACATGAGCCAACAGCCGACAGGCCCCAACGACAAACCAGCGAGCATCGTTGACCTTGAATCACTCCCCGGCATCGCTTGTCCTTGTGGAATTGCGAGACGGGCGTTCGCGGATCGCGATGAATTTCCCGGAACCGTCCACCTAACTCAGATCAGTACCGATGCGCGTGAACACTACCACCGAGAGCACGCGGAAGTTTACGTCATCTTGGATTGCCAGGATGATGCCCAAATCGAGCTCAATGGCGAGACATTTCCAGTCAAACCTCTTACGTCTATCTTGATTCCACCGGGTGTACGGCACAGAGCAATCGGAAGAATGCAGGCTTTGATTGTCTCGACACCCAATTTTGATCCGGCGGACGAGCACTTTGACGATTAGGTCTCAGACACATTGACGACTAGCTTTCAGGCACTTTGGCGACCAGTTTTCCGGCAAAACACTCGCGGAGATGAATTCAGGACGAATCCTGCCCAAGCCCACAGGTGTTAAAATTCAACGACTGGAACAATGATGTAAAAAATGACGAGCCGCCGATTTTGCTGCCCCATTGGACACCACGGGCTGGCATCGCTGCCAAATCACAACCTTTCGTGCCACCTAATTTCCCTCCCACGAGTTTTCAGATGCAACTGAGTTTCATTGGCCGCAAACCAATCGCTGCGATCCTAGCACCCATGCTGTTGGCGTTAGCGACACTAGGCACCTGCGAAACGGTACTCGCCGATTCAGCGGACTGGCCTTATTGGCGTGGGCCTAACTACGACGGGACCGCGGAAGCCACAGGACTGCCCGACAATTGGGATCCCGAAGGCGGCGCCGACAGCAACCTGCTATGGAAACGTGACGACCTAGGTGGACCTTGCACACCGATCGCGATGAACGGACGGCTATACACAATCCAACGTGCCGACCCGGACTCCTTCGGCGACCGCGAGCGCATCGTTTGCGTTGATGCCAAAACGGGAAAAGACGTTTGGGTGCATCAATACAACGTTTGGCTCTCCGATGTCCCGGCTGAACGTGTGGGCTGGAGCAGCGTTGTCGGCGACCCCGAAACAGGCAACGTCTACGCGTTAGGCTCCTGCGATATTTTCCACTGCCTCAATGGAGAAACTGGCGAAGTCATCTGGTCGATGCCATTGCACGAGCAATTTGGCATGCTGAGCACGTACGGCGGCCGAACGAACTTCCCTGTCATCCACGAAGACCTAGTCATCATCAGTGGGATCATCATCAACTGGGGTGAAAAGGCCAAACCTAACCATCGCTTGATCGCACTGGACAAAACCAGCGGCAAAGTGATCTGGTTCAGCGGCACAAAAGACCTGCCCTATGACACGACGTACTCGGCCCCCAGCTTGGTCACCATCAACGGGCAGCGCCAGCTGGTCATGGGAACGGGTGACGGATCCATTTGGGGATTTCAGCCGCGAAGTGGAAAGTCACTTTGGAAATATGAACTCTCGCGACGCGGAATTTTTGCAACACCTTTGGTCGTTGGCGATCAAGTCTTCTGTAGCCAAAGTGAAGAGAACGTAGACAACAATAATGTCATGGGCGCAGTCGCCGGCTTGAAAGTGGTCGGTAGCGGCAGTGGCACATCGGTCACGCAACTTTGGAAAGAACCTGCCATCGTCGCAGGATACAGCGAGCCGGTCTTAATCGATGGAAAGCTGTACCTAGTCGACGACCGCTGCAAAATGTGGGTCTTCGATGCCAAGACAGGAGAAACGCTTGTCGAAAAGAAAGCCTTCGTCGGCAGCCGGCAACGTTCGGCACTTCTTTATGCAGACGGAAAAATCTATGTGACGACCGAAAACGGACGCTGGGCGATCGTCAAACCCACGACCGACGGTTTCGAGGTGCTCAACAAAGGTCGCGTTCGCGGCTGCGGATTCTCAGCATCCCCTATCGTCGCCGATAGCCGACTGTACTTTCAAAGTACCACCGCTCTGTTCTGCATCGGAAACGAAACCGCCACGCAGACGCAGGTATCGATGGCCAAATCGATGGGCGACGAAACACCTGCCGATCAGGATCAAAAAGTTGCGACGATCATTGTCACGCCTGCCGAATCGGTGCTGAAGCCCGGCGGGAAACTGGAATTATCAACGCGAGTATTCAACGCAATTGGCCAGCGACTCCCCGACGCAACCGACGTCAGTTTCAGCGTCGATGGACCGGGCAAAATCGAAGACGGTGTCTTCATCGCATCAGCCGACGCGGCTCACACTGCTGCGATTGTCACTGCCAAAACAGGCGACGTTACAGGAGAGGCTCGTGTTCGAATCGTACCACCACTGCCGTGGAAGTTCACCTTCGATGACCTGAAGGATCCGCCTGTCTCTTGGGTCGGCGCACGTTATCGTCACATCATCAAGCCTGTCGACGGATCGCCTGCACTGACAAAGATCACCACGATCCCCAAAGGTGCTCGCAGCCGTGCGTGGATGGGACCAAGTGATCTTACCGGCTACACGATCTCGGCCGATGTTCGCGGCAAGCGAATGAGCAACCAGCTTCCCGACATTGGACTGACCAACTTGGGATATGTGATGGACCTAATGGGCCAAAAGCAACAAATCCAGATGCGGACTTGGTCGGCGCAACTGCGGCTTTCCAAAGGCAACGATAACGGCGCGATCGCAGCACTTCCTTGGAAAGAAGATACTTGGTACCGAATGAAGTTTCGTGTTGATATCCAAGGCGAAGCTCCCAAGCAGACAGCCCTGCTGCAAGGAAAAGTATGGCCGCGTGATGACGACGAACCAAGCGACTGGACCATCACAGTCAAAGATGACACACCAAATTTGGCCGCAAGCCCAGGACTTTACGGCAACGCCAAAGTTGCCGAACTGTATCTGGACAATATCGAAGTCACCGCGAATGAGGACTGAGTCTCGCACGCTGATTTCACCGACTATCGCCCAACGAACCAACGCTTCAACAAACCAACCTACAAAGCAATGAAACAAGAACTCTCTGCTTGGACCCTCGTCTTTTGCGCGACTGTCCTCGGTTCCATCTCGACCATGTTCATCGGCGGCTGCAAGCCTCCCGCGAGCACCAACGTCAGCCTTTCAACCAACGTGACAGCAAGCTCCGGCAATACCACCACGGGGAGCAACAACGTCACCACGAATAGTTCGAACGTGACGACCGGCACGGGAACCCCCATTGAGACACCACTGTCCAAGGCCGGTGAATCGCCTGCCCCATCGACAGAACCGGTTGCCAAAGTCGCTGCAGTAGCGGCGCCCGCGGCCGCAACACTGGTTGGTTTCAACGAGTTCGTCAAACCAGAAAAAGTACTCAGCTCTGGTGGCGATTGGCCGCAATGGGGCGGAACACGTTTGAAGAACAACGTCCCCGATGTCAAAGGCCTACCGACGCAATGGAACATTGGCAAATTTGATCGCAAGACCGGCGACTGGGATGACTCCAAAGCAGAGAGTATTCGCTGGGTCGCTAACCTGGGCAGCCAAACCTACGGCAACCCTGTCGTAGCGGGCGGACGCGTCTTTGTGGGAACAAACAACGGCGCAGGTCACTTGAAGCGGTATCCATCGCAAGTCGATCTCGGATGTCTCTTGGCGTTCGACGAATCCAACGGCGACTTTCTATGGCAGCACAGCAGTGAAAAACTGATCACCGGCCGCGTTCACGACTGGCCACTGCAAGGCATTTGCTGTGCCCCCTTGGTCGAAGGCGACCGCATGTGGTTTGTAACCAGCCGTGGCGAAGTTCGCTGCCTGGATTCTGCCGGTTTTCATGACGGAGAAGACGACGGCCCCGTCACCGATGAGCCCGCGTTGGTTGCCAGCATCATGAACGCGGGCCCTGGAGCAGCGACTCACGCTGCGGCTTTGGAAGCTCTGGCGAAAAACGAACTCACCGATGCGGTTAAAGAAATGCTGGCCAAAGCTGGCGAAGAAGTCAGCGGAGACTTAAAAGCAGAAACCGTGACCGAGGGAAAAGTTTGGAAAGCGACGGGTAACTTCGGTGGTGTCGATCGCACACTGACGATCAAGCAAATGGGCCCCCGCATCAATTTCTACAAAGCACTCGGCGTTGATGACAAACGCGACGCCGATGTGGTTTGGGTTTACAACATGATGCAAGAACTAGGCGCCAGCCAACACAACATGTGTTCTTGCAGCGTGACCAGCTACGGCGACTTGCTATTCGTGAACACCAGCAACGGCCTGGATGAATCACATATCAACTTGCCAGCTCCCGACGCACCCTCGTTTTTTTGCATGGACAAGAACACTGGCAAAGTGCTTTGGACAGACGGGTCGCCGGGCGAGAATATTTTGCACGGACAATGGTCCAGCCCGGCAGTCGGCGAGCTCGGCGGTGTTGCGCAAGTTCTTTTTGCCGGTGGCGAAGGAATCGTCTATAGCTTCAAAGCGGATGGTGGCAGCGACGGCAAACCGGAATTGCTTTGGAAGTTTGATGCCAACCCAAAGACGTCCGAGTGGAAACTCGGTGGCGAGGGAACGCGAAACAACATCATCGCGACGCCCGTCATCTACGAAGGACATGTTTACGTCGCGGTTGGACAAGACCCCGAGCACGGTGAAGGTGAAGGTCACCTGTGGTGCATCGATCCCACCAAACGTGGTGATGTCTCACCTCAGTTGGCGATGAAGGTCGAAGGAGACAAGCGTGTTGCGATTCCTCACAAACGCCTGCAAGCCGTCGTCGAAAAGAACGGCGAGATCGCTGTCGACAATCCCAACTCAGCCGTCGTTTGGCACTACAGCCTGTTCGACCAAAACGGAGATGATTCGATCGACTTCGAGGAAGAGATGCACCGTAGCTGTGGTACGTGCGCGATCAAAGACGATGTCCTTTACATCGCTGACTTCTCAGGACTCGTTCATTGCCTCAGCGCGAAAGGCAAGGATGGAAAGCCCGAGGTCTACTTCACCTACGACATGCTGGCTCAAAGTTGGGGTAGCCCATTGATTGCCGATGGTCATGTCTTCATCGGCGACGAAGACGGGGATGTGTCCATTTTCGAGTTCGGCACTGAAAACAAGGAACCCGCCGAAGAGGTCAACATGGGAAGTAGTGTCTACAGCACGCCTGTCGCCGCCAACGGCACCATCTATATCAGTACCAAGGACAAATTATTCGCCATTGGTAAAGAGTAATCGCGGACCCTCGTTTCCGCCGAAACATGCCCCATGGGCACTGATTTACACGCTGCCGCAGTCTTCTGGCTATGGCAGCGTTTTTTGGATCGCCGACCTCGCAATCACTTGCCTTGCGTGTAATTTGGCGGTAAACCCAGACGCTCGGTTTTGGCGTTGCCGCCCGATTTCGTTTCACAAACTTGCCTTGCTGGCACTGATCGTTAACCTTGCCAGTAGAGTTTCGTTCACTAACCCTTTGGTTGTCATGTCCAAACTCGTTGTTGACTGCGGAAATTGTGGTCCCGATTTCAATTCGATTCGTCAAATGGTCAATTCCAACTTCGACGCGTCCGTCGTACAGACTCATGGAGCCGAAGACACGATCGAACTTTTGCGAGAACGCAAAGTCGATTTGGTTACCGTGAACCGAAAATTGGATCGCGACTACACCGATGGTATGGAAGTCATCAAACAAATCCGAGCTGAAGCTGAGTTCAGTGACGTCCCCATCATGCTGGTCACCAACTACGAAGAACACCAGCAAACCGCCATCCAGGCTGGTTGTGTTCAGGGATTTGGCAAACTGTCCATCGATGATGACGCGACCGTCACGCTGCTAGAGCCGTACTTGGGAAAAGCAAAAGTTCAGACTTCCTAATATGAACCCATCCTTTCGCAAAATGTTGTCAGCCAAAATTCACCGCGCAACGGTGACCCACGCTGACGTCGATTACGAAGGCAGCATCACGGTGCCGCCAGAGTTGCTGACCGCTGCGGGGATGGTTCCCTACGAAGCCGTTTGTGTATGGAACGTGACACGCGGCACCCGCTTAGAAACCTACACGATCACTGGCAAACCTGGATCGAATCATATCTGCGCCAATGGAGCTGCGGCTCATTTGATCCGCCCTGGCGATAAAGTCATCTTGGCGACGTATGCATTTGTTGGCGAAGAAAAACTGAAAGAGCATCGCCCCAAGCTGATCTTCGTTGATGAAGCAAACCGGATCGTACATACAGGTCCGGAGTTGGCGGGTCCTGAGAAACGGACGGCTGCAACGCCCAATTCACCAAATGGTGTTGCGTCGCAGAACACCTCTCAAGACGCCCACTCATCAAGCAAATAGACACCGAGCCAAAACGCGTGCCCTCACCTGGCCTGATTGTGATCGCTGTCCTCGTCGGTTTAGCCGCAGGATGTTTGCTGGGCACACAGCCCAGCGTTAACGGCTACCTGGGGCAAAATGTGGCTCACCCACTCCAGGCCTCCCTGATTTCATTTGGTTCGGGAACCGCAATCCTGCTGGCGCTCTCTGTCTTTTCCGGAGCATTTCCGCCACAGTTCACCTCTCCAGCCAGCAGCCTCCCTTGGTGGTCGTGGCTTGGCGGTGCGATCGGCGTGGTGATGGTGACGACATCGCTGATTCTGGTCCCGAAGGTGGGTTCGCTAGCATGGTTTGCGGCTGTCATGACCGGGCAGACGATCATTGCGATCATCTTGGATCACTACGGCTGGCTAGGAAATCCGCGTTCCGCTGCGTCGCCACTTCGGCTATTAGGAGCCGTGCTGTTAATCGCAGGCGTCTTGGTAATCGTCCAAGCCAAACGGATGGAACAGCGCGACCAAGGCACGCCAGACGCTCCCAACGATGCGGAAAACGTGGATTTAAGTACCTGATCCCTGTTATTTTCCGGGCTGTCCAGATAGGTAGCCCAGGCAAGTACGGTTGAGGGGATTTTTCAGGGAAAGTATCGTATC
>CAYUGI010000287.1:0-7888 GCA_964444105.1 uncultured Pirellulaceae bacterium | reverse complement strand
AAGAGCCGATTTCTTCCGTTTTAGCGCAACATCAAAAAGCGCCAGCGAGCGGCCTGCACGAGCCGCTCGATCACGTTTCGCGTTACTTCTTGGCGTCCAACGCGCGCGATTCTTGGCGTCCAACGCACTGTGCAGATTCTTGCGATCGCGTGCTCTAGACCTGAAAAATGGTGCGTATGCGTTCACAAAACGCATCTCATTTCACCAACTGGGCGGATGATCGGGATTTTCTACTAGCCGATTTCGAGAAGGTAAAAGTACCGTTTTCAACGCAAAAACGTCGTAAAACCGGCTGTTACCGCCCAGATCGAGTTCCTTGCTAGCGAAATAATTTCGCCCAGACTTGTGTGAAATAGCGCAAAGCACTGCTACACTTTGCCCGTGTGGTGGATGGCCAATCGCGCGTTTGCGAAGGCAAAACCACAAGATCTCGTTTTTGGATTAGAGTTAGATGGCTGAAGGCACTATCAAGCGGTTGACCGACAAAGGTTTCGGTTTCATTGACACAGGATCAGAGAAAGATCTTTTCTTTCACTGCTCGAACGTTGAAGAAGTAACATTCGACGACTTGCGTGAAGGACAGCGCGTTACGTTCAACGAAGGACAAGGACCAAAAGGTCCTCGTGCTGAGAACGTGACTCCTGCTGAGTAATCAGTGGTAATCCCGCTTAGCAGAGTGATTCAGCTTTACGCCGAGTCAACTTGCTGAAAATTACGTGCGTTCTTTTAGCAGAAAGATGGTTTCATCAAGTCCGCTAAGAGACGCATTTTTTTTGCGCTAATGACAACCCTGGACAGCCGTCTTATTACGCCGCGCGATACAAGTCTTCACGGGTAGGCGGCATGCCCGACAAACCCTTTTTGGATCGCTTGGTGCCCACGACCTGAAAGATCTTAATCGATCCGTTCGTGAATCCACCTGAGCCACCAGCTAGGTAAGCGACCCAAAGTCGGTAGCGTTCTTCGCCAACCAATTCGATGGCGCGCTCTTTATTGGCCGAGAGATTCTTGCACCATGCCTTCAGCGTCAGTGCGTAATGCTCGCGCCACGATTCAACATCGTGAATCTCGAAGCCGCTCTTTTCCATGAAGTCTGTCGTCATCCCTACAGGAGTCAGTTCGGACCCTGGGAAAATATACTTCAACAAGAATTTGCGTTCGGGACGAATTCGCTTCACGCCACGTTTGGTGTTCTTCGCGGTCCGTGCGATGGCATGATTCAAACAAATGCCTCGGTCACGCAGAATCGAATTGATCTTGTTGAAATAGCCGGGGTAGTTCTTGATGCCGATATGCTCGGACATGCCAACACTGACGACTTTGTCGAACGTCCCTTTGACGTTGCGATAGTCGCACATTTCCACGTTCACTTGATCGGTCAGTCCCAATCGTTCGATACGACGCTTGGTGTAGTCAAGCTGGTTTTGCGACAATGTGATGCCATGCCCAATGACGCCATAGTTTTGTGCGGCGTAGCACAGCAGTCCGCCCCAGCCAAAACCGATATCCAGCATCCGATCACCCGGCTTCAGACGAAGCTTGCGGCAGATCATTTCCATCTTGTCCAGTTGGGCCTGGTCCAGTGAATTGTTCCAGTCGGTGAAGTAGGCGCAGGTGTACTGCATCTGCTCACCTAGGAAAAGTTCGTAGAACTCATTGCTGACGTCATAGTGAAACTGGATGTAATCTTTGTTGTTACGTCTCTGTTCAGCGCGTCCCACTTCGTCATCGGCGAAACCGTGATCTAGCTGGGGCTTAGGTGTCTTGGCGAACAGGAATGGCAGGGTGCTTTTGACGATCGAGGCTTTGCTGATTTCTCTCAGCTGCTTTCGATTGCTCGTCGAACGCGTGGTTTTCAATGCTTCGGAAAAATCGATTAAGTCTCCGCCATCAAAATTGATGTGGCCAGTCGCGTACAAGCGAACGAGCGTCTCCAGCGTAGGCCAACGCATCAAACGCCCGATCACGCCGGGGCCAGAAATTTCGATTGTGTACTGACTATCTGCATTTTCGCCCAGCGGAATGATTTCGCCATTCCAGAGTTTTACAGAGGCGTTGAGATCTAGCGGTCCCGCAACCTTGTTCATCAATTCCTTGATCGATCGCAACTGCGTATCAGCGTCAAAAGGGTGACCCATCCGTGGTGTCTCCAGTGTTTCAGTGGTGGACTGACTGCGAACAGCAGCATTTTGGGGAAATCAATTACCGCCCGGTCGCGAGGGTAGCAGCAATTGCCGCCAACGCTGATACCAATTCAGGGTCAAAGAAACACAAAACATGTTTTCGATTGACCCCGCGAACAAAAACCTCGCCGGCCTTTGCAAGCAAAGACTCTTCTTTAATTGGGCCAATCGATCGTGACATCGCAATCTTGGATTTGTTACTGCCGGTAGTGAACAGATACGAACTACGAGAATTCGATTACGCTTTCCGAGCACATCTCGGCGAAGCGATTCGGACTGCATCGGTGAAAACCACAGGACTTTCAAAGAGATTGCAAATGACTACTTGGACGGACAACGCGTCGATGACGATGCATCGCATACCATGCCAACGCGTTCTTGCAACGATCTCCTTCGTCGTTGTTTTGGTGGTTTTCTCGGTCGATACGCACGGCCAAGACGCGAGTGAAGTTCCAAGCTGGATGAATGGCAACTCGACTTGGACTGGAGACGGGTACCATGCAACAACTTCACCAAGCTTGCAGCCGTCATCAGACTTGTCCATCAAAATGCCTAGCAATGTGCCGACGGTGAATCCCTATGCGACGGACGCATCGACCCCGTATTCGGTGCCAAGCGATCCCTACGCAACATCAGCAGCACCGGCACCCGGCATTGCAAAATACGATGTCACTGCCGCCAATGCGACAATTGCAAACGCAGAACAAGTCGGCGAAACCACCAAGCAGGCCGTAGCGGAGTTAGCAACAGCAAGCAACAACGAAGTCGCTCAAGTTGCTCACCAAGCCGCCCAAACTTTGGGCAGTCAGATGGGACAAGCGATGAGCTTTGAGCGGCCACCGCTGATCGAAGAATCGATCCGATGGTATCAGTACCCTTGGCGTTGGATGACACAGGGCTGGACCAACAGCATTGAACTGGGGCTCGATGGTAGCCAAGGCAACGCCGAAACACTGGCCCTGCAGACAGGTGCCGAGCTAAAACGAAAAACCGACGCTTACACGCTGGCCTTCGACTTTGACTATCGATTAGTAAACACCCGCGACGTTGTCACCGAAGACAACGGACGATTCAACATCGACTACGATCGCCTGCTTGGTGACAGTCCGTGGTCGCTGTTCGGCAAATTCGGCCTCGAATGGGACGAATTCAAAGCGTTCGATCTCAGACTCAACCTCAATAGTGGCATCGGGTATCACTGGATCCGCAACGATCGCACTACCTTCGTAACCCGGTTCGGTGCAGGTGCATCGCGTGAAATCGGAGCACCGGACGACGACTGGGTTCCTGAAGCCGTCTTCGGTTTCGATGCTGAACATCAAGTCAACAAACGCAACAAACTGAAGGCTAAACTAGACTATTTCCCCAGTTGGGAAGACTTCAGCGACTACCGTATCGTCAGTGACGCATCGTGGGAAATACTGCTTCGCGACGATGATAGTCTTAGCCTTAAAATGGCTGTGACTGATCGCTACGACAGCACGCCGCAGGGCGGCAACAAAGCGAACGATGTTTACTATTCGTTGTTGCTGCTCGTCAAATTCTAAACCGGACTCCGCGTTTTCAGCGCCACATTGCCATGCCGATCAGCGAAACCTCTTTGCCACTCGCGATCGACATTGTGACGCTGCAAGTCGATGCGGTTGTGCGATGGCACAGCCAGCATTTTGACAATCCCTACCAAGGGCTGCTCGGCCAAATTTGCCAACAGCATGAAGCCAACTTTCGGCTGTGGCATCAAGAAGACATCGCGCGCAGTCCTTCGGCAACCGACAGCGAAATTGCGGACGTCAAACGCACGATCGATCGTTTGAATCAACGCAGAAACGATTTGATTGAAGCGATCGATGACGCGATCACGCTCCAGCTTACTTCGGTGAAAGTTTCTGCTGCAGCCAAACTGAACACCGAAACGCCCGGCTGCGCGATTGACCGGCTTTCGATCATGACTTTGCGTTTGTTTCATTACCAAGAGCAAGCAGAACGCAGTGGTGTGGAGCAGTCTTTTCTCGATTCGATCCGCCAGCGGATAAGCACCTGTCAGAATCAGAAAGCGGATTTAACCACGTCGCTTCAAGACCTACTGAACGACCTGCAGTCAGGCCAGAAAAGACACCAGACGTATCGGCAGCTCAAGATGTACAACGACCCGTCGCTCAATCCGGCGATCTATGATGTAGATGGCTGAGGCAGCGATTTCGCGGATGGCTTAACGAGCTGCTAAAATCCGCGGAGTGCTATTTCTGATCAAAACGAACAAGTCGGGAACCCTCAATAGGGTCGCAGCAGTGCCAAAGAGCTTGTCCGAGAAAACTTGAGAAAGCGTGGCCCAAGCTTGAGGGCGACAACGCATTTCAACGTATCCGTTTCTATCTTGTCTCCAACATTGGGCTCATCGATCCATGTACCGATTCGTCTCCTCGCTGACATGCTGCATCTGCTTCGCTTCCCTATCGTTCGCGGAAGACTGGAGTCGCTTCCGAGGCAGTGATGGGCAGGGAATCGCCTCATCTTCGGCTCCGTTGGAGTGGGCCACGGATAAGGGTATCGCTTGGAAATACGACCTCCCGGGCGAAGGCTCGTCGTCGCCTGTTGTTGTGGACGATCGCGTTTTCGTGACCTGCTACAACGGACAAGCCGGCGAAGATGCCAAACGGATTCTCGTCTGCATTAGCGCTGAATCAGGAAAGCTATTGTGGCAAGATTCCATTGCTGCTCCCGGTCGAGAAGACAGTTACTCGGGCTATCTAACTGAACATGGTTTTGCCAGCGGGACGCCCGCATCGAATGGAAAGAACGTCTACGCGTTCTTTGGAAAAGCGGGAGTCGTCGCGTATACGATTGACGGCAAAAAACTTTGGCAAAAAGAACTGGGCCAAATGTCCAGCAACCGACGCTGGGGATCAGGCGCCAGCCCGGTTCTGTTCAACGATATCCTGATCGTCAACGCATCCGAAGAAGCCCGAGCGATATTTGGACTCAATGCCACGACCGGCGAAGAGCTTTGGAAAGCACCCTACGACCGACTGGAACTTTGCTATGCCACCCCCGTGGTATTGCCGGGCGACGACGACGTGATGGAGGCTGTGATCTCGATGCCCGGAGAAGTTTGGGGCCTTAACGCTACCAGTGGCAAGTTGCGCTGGTACTGTGAAATCGACAATGGCGGCAACGTGAGTCCCAGCGTCGTCGTCGGGAAAGAGAACTTCTACACGTTCGGCGGGTACCCGGAACAGCAGACCAACGCCATTAGACGAGGTGGTCGCAAGGACGTGACCGAGTCTCATCGCGTGTGGCAGAGCCGAGACAGCAGCTATGTGCCCACGCCGCTGCTACACGACGGGCATCTCTATTGGGTGACGGACAAAGGACATGCGTATTGCGTGAACGCAAAAACGGGAGACACGATCACGCACGACCGGGTGAAGGGACTCGCAGCCGGCGGACGCCCTGTGTACGCATCGCCGGTGAAAGCTGGCGATCACATTTACGTCGTGACTCGACGCAGCGGCACGCTTATTTACGAAGCGACACCAGAAATGAAGCAGCTAGCGTTGAACCCACCACTTGATGAAACCGACTTCAATGCGACTCCCGCGATCAGCGACGGAAGGCTGTACCTCCGCAGCAATCAAACCCTCTACTGTGTTGCAGAAAAGTAATTCACAGGCGGTTGATCGAGTTCTTTGCTCACAAGAATAGAAGAACCCGGAGCACAAATACTGCCTGCATTGAAGCAATTGCGCTGGGCAATTGCGCTGGGCAATCGTTCATCGCCTGTTTTGCGATCGATTGATCATTGCTGTGTTCAGTGCAGCAGGTTTCGCTGAGTCAGTGTGAAACGCACTGGTTCAGCGACGGGATGGTTTTGCAAAGCGAGTGTGACGCGTCGATCTGGGACAGCGCGGCACCCAATGGCAAGGTCATTTGAGTTCCTTACTTGGTCCAACGAAACTGATTTGCCCTGAGATTTTCGCTCTACTTTGTACAACGTGTCACCGATGCGATACACTTGGGAGGAACGAATCAAGCCTCTGTTTGCCTGGGAATTCATTGATGCGCACACTTTACTTTGCTGCAATCGCTGCCGCGCTGACATCCTTTGCCAGCGCGCAGCCGATGATCAACCATTCTGTCCCATTTCAGAACTTGGGATCATCGTTCTATGAGAACAACGGTGTAAGCTGGAATTTAAGCGGCCCGAATTTCTTCGCTAGCTCTGGTGGAAACAATGTGGTTCCGCCGTTTGGCAATTTTGATCCCAACGCGGGACTGCGAACGGGCGTCGGGTTCTCTAGCGGAAGAGTCAGTGGCAGCATCGGGCTCAATCTTGCTCAGGGTAGCAGCCGCAGCAATGTGACCACCGTGCCATCGGTTACCACGATGAATGGATACCCAGGTTCCATTTCCGACCAAACAATGCGGCCTTTTGTGACCAGTATCACACCGGTTGTCGGTGGCAGAGTCTTGATACCAACGCAACCACCAGCGCCCAGTCCCGTCCTGCAAGCGTACTACGCGTCACAGCAATCTGACCTGCAGAATCGGCGACAAGCCAACTATGACCGCACGCAAAAAAAAGCGTACGAGTATTTCAATCGCGGTTTGCAGGCCGAGGAAGAAGAGGACTTGAAAAAGGCAAGAGCGAATTACCGTCGTGCCTTGGGCACGGCTCAGGGTGAACTGCGGCAAGCCATTCAGCGCCGAATGCAAAGCCGCGGCTGGTAGAGCTCCTGCTTGACATCAGAGTCGTTCATCCAAGCCCTTTGCCTGTAATGCCGCCACTGCTTCTCTGACTCTTTCTTCGGCATGCTTTGGCGCGACCAAAGTGGCATCGTCCGTGTGGACGACGATCAAATCGTCCACATCGATCGTCACAATCGTGTGGTTGTCACTCGTGTGAATGATCGTGCCCTTGGTATCGATGCCGATATGTGAACCGACAACCGTGTTTCCGTCACTGTCGGCTTCATGTAGGCGAGAAAGTGCTTGCCAGCTTCCCACATCGTCCCAAGGAAACGGTGCTTCAATCACCACGACATTTTTGTAATGTTCCATCACTGCATAATCGATCGATTTTCCGTCGATCGCGGTAAACTCCCGTTCAAGCGTTTCCTGGAACGCATCTGTATCCATCGAATCTGCAATCGCGATCAAATGGGCGTGCATTTTTGGCTCGTGCTTGGCTAAAGCATCCAAAATGGTCGACGCACGCCAGAGAAAAATACCGCTGTTCCAGAAAAAATTACCGGCGGCCAGATACTCTTCTGCCGTCGCACGGTCTGGCTTCTCGCGAAACTTCGTGACTTCAAACGAATTGACTCCGTCAGCGTTGATTGCTTCACCACTTTGCACATAGCCGAAGGACTCGGCTGGATAAGACGGTTTGATGCCAAAGGTGACAAACCGAGTGGGGTCTTCCGCGACCAGCTTTTCACCGGCTGAAATAGCTCGACGAAACTCTTCGGGCGAGTTAATGACGTGGTCCGAAGGCATGACAACCATGATTCCATCGGGGTCATTCTTGGCGATCATGGCCGCAGCCAAACCAACGCAAGGCGCGGTGTCGCGTTTGCAAGGTTCGCCGACAATGTTGATCGCGGGAATGTTGGGAAGTTGCTCGGCGATCGCGGCGGAAAGAATCTGGTTTGTTATCACCATCTGATTCGCAGCAGGAATCAGGTCACCCAGTCGGTCCGCTGTCG
>CAYUGI010000286.1:732-7976 GCA_964444105.1 uncultured Pirellulaceae bacterium | reverse complement strand
GGCAATTTGCGACGCACTCAACGAGTAATCACTGTCTTTAACAACGGCCTAAGCTGAACGCTCTGTTCAGCCGGACTCGATTCCGCGAAAGCCGCCTGAAAGCGGGACACTAACATGTGTTGAATCGGTTTCAATACGAGACTTGGTCGCGGACGTCCCATCAAACCTCTTGCAATTCTGGTTCGGAACTGAGCGTAGGATTCGTAACTGCTTGGCTGTAGCATTCATGCAGCGATCGAAATAGTTCTGCGACCGAAAAGAAGTTGACATGGTCGGTCGATAGCACCAGGAACGGCATGGCTTCACCGAGTTTGCAGAACCTCATTTTGTTGTCAGCGACTGTACATTGTGTGATATCTTCAATAGGAATCGATCGCAAGTTGCCGTTGGGGCCGTCATGGATTCTCAATGCGTCCATGGTTAGATAAACCTCCGGTGTCCATCGCAGCTCCCCTTTGCTCTCCAAAACAGAACTCAGGTGATTGCGTACCGCAGCAACAGACATCGCAGCCAAGCGTGCCATGACGGTTCCGGTCGACTTGTTTTTTTTGTGTTCCATGTCGCACGTGATTGGGCGAACACTTCCATCCAGCAAAAAGTGCAGACGGGCGCGAGTGCCAAGATACATGCCGTTGGCGAAGTGGTCCGTTTCGCTAATCTTGAATTCACCGAGATCACAGAAACGAAAGCAGCGTTCCTGCCCTTTCAGATTCAGCTGTACCCCGTCTTGAAAAACTTCTAAGCGATCCGAGAACTTCCTGGTCTTCTTACAGACCAGGTAGCAGACAAGCACGGCGAAACCGGTAGCTAGTATCGACAAAAACATGATGGCTGGAGAATCCTTTAGCGCCGATGCAGCGATCCCGCCGATGACAGCCGCTCCGCAAATGACTAGCTGAACCTTTTCTGAAGTGGATTCGATGTAACCCAAGGACGGGCCGAGTTCTTGAGGGTCTACGTTTTGAGTTTGCATTTCACTTTGCGGGCATGTGTGTCGGTTAACTGAAGAACGCTAGCTCTTGCAAAAGCACGTTGGAGGGAGAGCAATCACACTGCACACGTGATACAGAGGCAGATCGGCGGAAGAAGGGCAGGGTGACGCGAATTTGCCGATTGTGCTGGCCCGAATTTGCCGGCATCGGCGTTCAATCGGCATCTTAAGCCATGCCCCAATTGCGCCTTAGAAACCACTCGGTCCCCAAAGCGATCGAAAAAACGAGAAACACAATCCAGCCGCTAATCGGACCGTCGCCGAGACGGTGCTTTTCGACGACCGGCGTTTCCGATTTCTGACGACGTTCTTTGACGATCGTGATTAGCTCCTCCAATTCATCGGATGAGAAGGCACGTCCGCCATGTCGAGACGTCACATCTGCGAGCTGCGATAGATAGACAGGATCCGCCATGACTCGCGACATCTCGCGGCTTTCGTCGATCACCTGAAACGCAAGTTGCTCCGCTTGCACTGTCGAGGCAGAATCCGCGGGCCGAATCTGCAAGTTGTAAAAGCCAGCGGGCAGCTTCGGCAATCGCGCAGAGATGGAAACTCCTTCCGAAGAAATGGCCTTCGTGGTGCCAGCAATACTCGTGACTGAACCAGTCCCATCGACAACCTCTGCGACAAGTTCCACGTCAGCGTCACGTCCCTCGACCAAATCCAACCGCCCACGAAAGACGGACGGTGATTCGACCGCAAATCGCCGTGAGTCCATTTCGATAACGATCTTGTCTCCGCCTGATTCTTCGCGAGCAAGCAGCCAGAGAATCAATTGTCGCCAAAACCTACGATGTGCCTCGCTCTTATCGTGTCTCCACCACTGATAAGTGGAATCGATCGCAAGCGCCGCCACGCGACCAGCCCCGTATTCGCCAGTCACCAACAAGGGTTGATCCTGTTTACTTTGCAACAAGACTTGGACTCCGGGAACCGACTTAGTCTTCCCAAATCGGTTAGCTCCCTTCATAGGCGGCAACTGCGCCCAAACTTCCGCAGGATCGTCACCACCCAGATCGGTGATGGGATGACTACGTGTCAACACGGCTTCCAAAGGACCGGCCAATTGACCTTCCGCGTCCGAATCACTCGGTGCGAAATCTACATCGCGTGCATCACGACGCAAAGATCCATCCATGACCACTGGTATCACGTCGGCCAGTGGTGTGTCTGCGTAACCGCCAAGCCCATAGGTGTTGTAGCCGCCCAGCATGACCAGGCCAGCTCCTTTGCCGACTGCCTGCGTCAGCTGCTCCAGCTGATCGTTCCCCAATGCAGCTGAATCCAGATCACCGATGATATACACATCGAACTTTCCGGGTTTAAACACCGTCCCCAAATCGACCGGCCATTTTCGATCGCTTCGTAACAGGTCGTAAGTCAAAAACAAGTCGGGGAACCGCCGAAGCGATCGTCGCACGAATCTCTGCTCTTCGCGCGGAGTTCCTTCGAGATAAAGGATGCGTCCGCCGCCTTCGCGCACATCAACAAACGCGACTTGTCGATTGTTGTTCTCGATCAACTCCCCTTGCTGCGTCGGCGCGGTGACGACCAATCGATACTGACCCGGCGAAGGCGCTGTCAGCGGCACCGATACAGCGAACACTTGTGCCGATTTATCTGGCACGACGGCCCGCTGAGCGGCTTGAGTTGTTTTACCTGCGGCATCAATCCACGCAAGTTCCAAAGGCACTTCGATTCCTGACAAACCGTTCGCGGCGACCTGAAAAGCCACGTCAAAATCGTTGTCAGCGAATAACTGAAAACTCTCGTTAAGAGAACTGATTTCCACATCTCGCGAACCTTCATCACCACCAGAAGGCCCAATCGGGACGGGCCAAAAAGGTACTCCCAGTGAGTTAAGAATTTCGATCGATCGTTCTGCCCCCATCGAGGCGTTTGTTCTGTTGTCTGCCCGCGACTCACTTGCCAGTGACGCTGTTTGCGCGCCATCACCTATCAATATCACGCCGGCGATGGGCTTACCTGCGGCGGCTTGAATACATCTTGACGCTGCTTGTCCGAGATCCGTTAGATCGCCCTCGGGCCGAATCTCATCAAGGGCGTCGGTCGCGACGGTCGTCAATTCACGAACTTCACGATCATAAGTCAACAGCTTAATCTGCAACGATTCGTCCAGACCACCAAGCCCACTGGCAATTTCCCTCCACGCTGCCTGCTGTGTAGTCCAGCGATCCACGCCATCGCGATCCGGCATCGTCATGCTTTGCGAAGTGTCTGCCGCGACAATCAAAACCGCTTCTGCGGGCAAGTTGTCGGTACGGATTAACGCGGGTCGAAAGACAGCAAGCAGAAGTGCAAACGCAGCGATGCAACGCAGCAGAATCAACCAAACACGTTGTTGGCGATTCTGCGTCGGTGGCGTCACTAAGACGATCACGGAAACCACCGCGATCGCGCACAGAATCACCAAAGCGATCGATCCATAAATCGGCTCGAAACCAAAACGAGTCATGCTGCGATGGTTCCCTTCCCAGCCATTGGTGCCCGTGCGCGACTGTTTCGATAGAAACGATTGCCCAAAATCAATTCCATCAAGAAAACGGCCAAAGCCAATAACATCAGCGGCGACCGAAGTGACACCCTTTGCGTTGTCGAAACTTCAGCCAGTTCGACTTCGTCACGATTCGTGGCGATCGCATACGCCCCGACGCCAAACCAATCGTCCAGCAAGCTTGGATCAATTCGTTCGGTTTGCGTCGCTTGTTCAGGCAAATTTGCGCTGAAACCCGCCGCTGGCGACGCGCCACGCAGCCAGTAGGTGCCGCTGCTTGCCGTATCGGCAACCACCAACTCAGTCGCCGAAGCGTCCAAGTCGATCGGAACTGGCAACGATTCACCCGGAGGAAACAACTGGAGACGAACACGCTCTGACTGCGATTCAATCTCATCTGGAAGATGAACCATTTGAGGCTGCCCGACTCCCGCGGTCCAATTGTGTGAACCTCGCCCCGTCACGTGTTCGGCAATGAATCGAACCAGGAAGAAGGCTGGCCAAGCGTTCGGCCCAAACAACCCATTCCACTGTTTCGATGGATCACCCGTGTCTGGAATCGGGGTCGTTAGGATGATCCACCTGCCGGGCGACCCATCATTGCTCGGGGCGTCTTCCGCTCGCGATTCCGGCGCAACGATTCGCTCGATCAAGGCAGGGTGTTTTGTTCCCGCATACCTCATCAGAATTCGATCCGTTTTGACAGGCGCGGTTTGCCAGTACTGCTCGACTGGGAAATCGCCCCAAGGCACTCCGCCGCCAAATTCGTTCAACTCGGCCAGAATAGGATGAGCCGTTTGAACCACCGTCAGAAAGGTAAACGGCTCAGGGACACGCCAAGGTCGCGCGAAAGTAGGCAGCGTGCTGGATCGAATTTCCTGCAATCCCGCGTTGGGCCCTAGCGACACAAAAACACTGCCGCCGTTGGCGACGTACTGCGAAAGCATGTCATCCCGCAACACGCTGGCGGGCGGGTCCAGTACGAACACAGACTCGAAATCGGCTAGCTGCACCGCAACCAGATCATCAAAACCGATACGCTGAATGTCGTATTCGCTTGCCGAATCGTCAGCCGCCATGGACGCCGTCAACACCTTCGTGATCGTATCGGCTTGATCCAGGTCATCGGCAACCACCAGCACCGTAGATGGCGGCAGGACCTCAACTGAAAAGTACCGCTTGTCATCCAGCGGCATTGAATCATCACCGATCAATTGAACGACACCGTGATGCATCCCCGTCGTCAAAGGCGGCACCGTCAAAACGATCTCGCGTTTTTCACCTGGAGCAAGCGACACATTGCTGCGATCTACATTGCGAAGCTTGGGACGCTGCACTTTTCCGTCTCGCACCACTGGCAGCGAAGCACTGTTTTCGTAGAGCGACAAGTCGACGGTGACCGACTGTTTGACGGCAGCATCTCCACCAAAAAGAGATAATCCAGTGGTGATTTTTACAGACGCACCTGCCGGAGGAGTATTGTCGCTTAGCTTGGGCGCCGAGAGCATTCGATTCGTTGAACCGAATTCGCCCAAATCATACACAGTCACAGGAACGCTCGGAGAGTCAGCTAGCGATGCAGCAAGCTGAGTCCCCCGCTTGGACTCGCCCCAAGTTTGCTGCGTCAAGTCACTGACAACCAGCAGCTGGCGGTTTTCTAAATCGCTGGTCCGCACCAAACGTGCAGCGGCGTCCATTCGATCGGCAATCGGCTGGGTCACCTCGATCGTTTGCAACTGATCAATTTTCGCCAACGCACTGGCCGCATCCAAAGAGAACGTCGCCGGAATACTGGACCGATCGACGATTGCGATCCGGCTGGTGGGTGGCAACCGTGAAATCATCCACTGGGATGTCTCTTGAATTCGTTTCAATCGAGCGTCCGATGCGGACTTCCAAGCCGAGGTCGGCGCATTGTCAACAATGATCGCGATGGCAGCTGGTGAGGCATTATCCATCGGCGGTGGTTGACCAGACGCTGCGGAGTAACCACCCCAAACGACAGCAGCCAACAGCGAGAGCAAACCAGCTGCCGTCAGGCCGTATGAAAGGGCTTTGGATTGACCACGTGAGAGCGATAACGTCGCCAACACGAGCAACACGACTCCGATCAAAGCAACGATCCCGATCGTTAGCCAGCTAAGCGATAGTGAGCGATGAATTGCAGGTCTCGCTAAAGCCAATGCAAGAAGCGCCATCGCGGCGATCCGCATCGCCAGCAGCCACCAGCGGCGAACTTGCAGTTTGCTGCGGTTTGAATCGTGCTTTTTCGTCAAGAATCGAATGGACGGGAACACGACTTTCTTAGGTTCGCGACGCGCAACAAGATGCAGCACAATCGGGACGGCCGCAGCCGCCAAGGCGAACATCAAACTGGCGTTAAGAAAAGTCACTAGCGAAGGCGCGAACGTGCGGAAGGGCTTTGATCTAATTGTTTAGGACGACTTGAAGCGAAGGCGAGCAGCCGACACAAATATACCGAACGCTAAAAACGACTTGTGCGCTGGATTAAGTACTCAGTCAACGCCTTATCGAACGGCATGCTTGTATCGAGCGGAACGTAGTCGATCTGCAATTTTGCACTTCCTGAGCGATAGGCCTCGCGAAATTCGTCGATTTGTTCCAAATACTCGTCGCGAAAACCCGTCGCATCGACAGAAATCGTCTCGCCAGTTTCCGCGTCCTCAAACTGAACCGGACCTTCGTAGGGAAACTCAACCTCGGCGGCATCCATGACGTGAAAAAGAATGACGTCGTGGCCACCGTGGCGAAGCCGGGCTAGTGACGAAATCACTTCCTCGGGATCCGACAGCAAGTCCGAAAAGATCATCACCAAGGAATGCTGTTTCAGCATCGCGGCGACCTGAGTGATACAACTTGCTAGATCCGTCGAACCTTCGGGTTTCAACATCGACAACTGCGCCATCACGTCACCCAAGTGACCACGTCGGCTTCGGGCAGGCAATCTCGCACGCATCTTTTCGTCAAATGTGATCAGCCCGACGGGGTCCTGCTGCATGTTCATCAAATAGGTCAACGATGCGGCAAGGCATGTCGAGTACTCGAACTTTGTCATCGTCTCGTCTTGGGAGAAACCCATCGACGACGAAAGATCCATGACCAAATAGCCGGTCAGATTCGTCTCAGCCTCAAACCGCTTGATGTAGTACTTGTCCGTTTTCGCATACACCAGCCAGTCAATCAACTTCGGATCATCGCCTCGGTTATAGCGTCGGTGTTCACTGAACTGAACCGAAAATCCTTGAAGCGGGCTACTGTGCAGCCCTTGCAGGAATCCACGCACTACCATCCGCGCACGCAGATCCAATCGTTTGATTTGCTGCAGCGATTCGGGCGAAAGGAGTGCGGTCATACGGATGAGTATGTCTTTTCCACTCTCTCACGGGAAGAGTCGTGCTTCGTCGCAACGAAGGTCAGTCAAATTTGCCGCGTTCGACGAACACGGCGCGATCAAGGCCTTGCAACTGTCGTCAGAACCGCGTCGGCATTCGACACTCAATTGCCTGGCCCAGCTTATTCGTCAGCGCAAGTTGTTGTACGGCCTTCAAAGAGCGTCCAGCTTAACTGATTGGTTTGCCCCGGTGATTTAGGGGTCGGTTTCTCGTTTGGTGTCAAACGATGTGAAGATCGTGCCTACCCGTGATCAATTGCGGAATATAGTCTGGGGCAATTCTTGCTTGTCTCAGCAAGCAAGATGCAGCCCCAGGTTAAACC
>CAYUGI010000286.1:0-722 GCA_964444105.1 uncultured Pirellulaceae bacterium | reverse complement strand
TGGCAGCCCATTTTAAACCCCACAAAACAAAAAAAACCCCCCCCGCGCGGGGGGGTCGCGCCGCCGATCGCTGGGGGAAACGGACTGGTTTCGTGGATACACACCTGGGGTTCAGACAGGTTCGCTGTCGCTCTCCTTCATCACCCCAGGCTACATTCCGTCGCCACTACGTGGCTAGCATTTCGGAACCACTTAAGGCAGTTGGGCCAAGTTAACCTACCGGCAAAACGTAGGCTATTAAATGCCAGCTGCCTAAGCTGGACGCTCTCTTTAGGCGGCCTTTTCATGACCGAGGCCAGCCGAAGCCGGTACACCAACATGCGCAGTCTGTTTTCACTGCAATTTGCATAGGAGAAGCGAAGTCATTGACTCGTGCCATAATTTTGCCGAGTCACGCACAATCCGGGCTAGCGTGTAGCGAATAATCACCACCAAAGGACGCTGATAGAACGCCAATGAAGTACGGCATCGGCTATTAACGTCCATCAGCGGTTCCCTTCCGATTCGACGAAACACGTTACAGTCCGCCGAAAAGAAAAAGTTTGACACACCCCGGCAGAGCCGGTAGGTTTCTGCTCATCATTGGGCAGCAGGGGCAGATTTCTCGGCTGCAAACATTTCTTTATCGCAGTAAGGGCAGCGGCAAATGGGTAAGCCAATTTGGACCTGGGTCTTGTTTCGTGCTTTAGCACAACGTTTTCCAGCCATTGTCTTTCGTGCAA
>CAYUGI010000285.1:0-8050 GCA_964444105.1 uncultured Pirellulaceae bacterium | reverse complement strand
GAAGTCAAAATCCTGAAGGCCTCACGGATCCCAACGGACCGGCGCGAAGAAATGATGATGCAGTTGTTTCAACAAGCAACTCCATACCAGGACCCGTGTGCACTTTGCTGCCACGAGCAACTGATTGAGGACCCCTTCTCGATCACGATTCCACTACGCGTTCGTCCAGGCGAGATGCCGAATATCAACCCTGCAGATGTTATCTTGGAAGAAGGCGACATCGTGCTGATCGAATCTCGTGACACGGAAGTATTTTACACCGGTGGCCTGCTTCCTGGTGGCCAATACCCGATCCCACGTGACTACGACTTGGACGTCATTTCGGCGATGTCCATTGCTGGCACAGGTCTTGGAGGCTCAACGCAAAGTCGTGGCGGTGGAGCAGCGGGTTCTATCCTTGGAGCTGGCTTTGGCGGGTCGACCCCGACTCAGTTGTACGTCATCCGCAAATCCAAATGCGGTCGCGAATTCAACATCTCGATCGACCTACAACAAGCGTTGAACGATCCATCGATGCGAATTCTGATTCAGCCTGGTGACACGCTGATCCTGCGTTACAAACCGCACGAGGAAGTCATCAACTTCGGCTTGGTCGCATTCTTCACGTTTGGAATCCGCGAACTGGTCAATTAATCGATTTCCACCGATTGATCGATCATCCGCAGCCGTCAGAGAGCGGGGAACTCACTTCCCATCTCTCTGACGGCTTTTTTTGCGCCGATTTCACCGCGACGACACCTGGTACATCATCGCAAATCTGGAACATCCCAGCTGCTATCACGTTGAGTCCCGGCACCGTTCGCATAGAATAATAGTCTTCGTGGATACACGTCGATGCGCCCCCCCCGCGAATCGAACACCTAGTCACCGTCCTTACCAAAAACGTTAACCATGGCACACGGCAAGAAGTCATCCGGTTCAAAGAACGCTAATCTTGACACCAGCCCGGAAGCGGTCAAAGCTCGGCTGCGACAATCGTTGATGGGTGATCGGCAGGAGCTTCCCGTCGATAAAATCTTCCGTGCTTTGGTAAAGCTGGAGGGTTCCGACCTTCACATGAAGGTGGGCCAGCCACCGATGGTCCGTGTCGGTGGCGAATTGAAACCGCTTAACCGAGGACCGCTTGGCAAGGAGGAAGCCGTTGACCTGCTGGTGCCAATGATGGACGACCGCAACTTGGTCATTTTTGAAGAAGAAGGCGGCGCTGACTTTTCCTACACCTGCGATGTCGATGGTACGACTTGGCGGTTTCGCATCAACATGCTGATGTCGCTGGGCAACATCGGATTGGTAGCTCGGCGGATTAGTAATTGGATCCCCGATTTCAAGGGACTCTTTTTGCCAGACGCGATGGAAACGCTCTGCCACTACGAACAAGGCATGGTCCTGCTAGCCGGTGTGACGGGATCGGGAAAAAGTACAACGATTGGATCGATGCTGAACTATATCAACAGCATCTACCGAAAGCATATTCTTACATTGGAAGACCCGATCGAGTTCATCTACACCGAAGACAAGTGCCTGATCAACCAGCGAGAGATTGGACAGGATGTGCTGGACGTTGAAGTTGGCATGAAACACGCGGTGCGAGAAGACCCCGACATCATCCTGGTTGGTGAGCTTCGCGACGAAGAGACGATCATGACCGCCATTCATGCGGCCGAGACAGGGCACCTTGTTTTTGGAACGATCCACGCGGCGAGTGCATCAACATGCATCGGTCGTATTTTGGACTTGTTCCCCGAAGAAATGCACAATGCGATTCGTGCTGCGATCGCTTTCAATATGAAGGGAATCGTGGCTCAAAAACTGCTTAAGAGCATTCGCCCCGACGTCTCACGAGTACCAACCGTCGAAGTGATGACATTCACCCCGATGATCAAGAAGCTTGTTCTGGAAGGCCAGGACAATAAACTTCCCGATGCCATCCGAATTGGTGCCGACGACGGCATGCAAGATTTCACGATGAGCTTGAAGCAATTAATCGACGATGAATTGATTGACCGCCCAACAGCATTCGCTGTCGCCCCCAACAAAGACGCCTTGAAAATGGCACTCAAAGGCATCGACGTCAAAGCACCTGGCATCATCTAGATCCTTCATCATCAGCATCTTTTCAATCTAATCCTGACTCACGAGCGAATTCGCCACGATGGCAAAGCAAGCAGCATCCGACGAACAACACGTTTGGCAAACCGGCAATCCTGTCGAATTTTCGCCCAAAATCAAGGAACGTACCGAAGCACAATCGCTGTTGGTGTTGGTTCGGCAGGGCGCGGGGTACGAAGTCGCGGGAGGACTGCTTGGTCACGCCATCGCTTCTCGCAGCACGCATATTTTGATGGATTTTTCGCAGCGGGGATGCGCCATTCGTTACCAGATCGATGGTAACTGGGAGCAAGTCGCACCACTGGACCGTGAAACCGGCGACGCCATGCTGTACGCCATCAAGCAACTTTGCTTGATGAACCCAGCCGATCGCCGCAGTGCACAAACTGGGTCGATCAACATCAAACTGGTCAAAGACAAGTATGACCTGCAAGTGCAATCGCAAGGCGTGCCAACCGGCGAACGCGTCCTTATCAAATTCGAGGCAGAGAAGATCGCTTTTGATCGCATGACCGATTTGGGTATGCGCGACAAAATGCTCGAAACTTATAAGAGCAAATTGGATTCCGAGGGCAGCCTTGTACTCGTGACCGCGCCCAAAGGCGAAGGGCTGACTACTACTTGGATCATTTCGCTCAACACTGCCGACCGACTGATTCGTGACTTTCAGTCATTCGAGGAAGAAGGGTCCGGCGAACCGGAAATCATTAACATTAGCCAGAACTTTTACGGTGGAGAAACGGGCAAGACTCAAGAAGCGTTGGTGAAGAGCGCTTGCCTAAAAGAGCCCGATGTGTTGCTTTTCCCTGAGTTTCCACTCAGCGAATCGTTTTCAACTGCGATGCTTCAAATTGAAAAGCTAGACAAACAGGTCATTACGCGTGCGATGGCACCGTCGGCAATGTCTGGCTTTGTGGCGATCATCGCAAAGTATCCCGAACTGTCGTCGCAGATTGCAGCCACAACCGGCGCCGTCATTGGTCAACGATTGATTCGACGATTGTGCGATAATTGCAAGGTTGGTTTTGAACCCACGCCACAACTCCTCAAGCAATTAGGGATCCCGGCCGGCCGCGTCGCGATGCTGTATCAACCGTTCGTACTGCCGCCGGTCGAGCAACAAGTAGATGAAAACGGTAACCCTGCTCCCATCACGCCTTGCCATATCTGTAATGGGCGAGGTTATTACGGACGCATTGCGATTTTTGAGTTACTGACTCCTGGCGATAAGCTTCGCGACGCGATTTTGAAGACCAAGGATATCGCGCAGTTAAATGCGATCGCTAAGTCGGAAGGACACCGCAGCCTTCAAACTGAAGCCGTTTTAACAGTGGCTCGCGGACTGACCGGCTTGGATGAGCTGAAGAAGCTATTCGCAAAAAAATAGACGTACCTTGCCAACGCGTTAGAGTTCTTTTGAATCGTTGGCGACGCGTATCGTCATCGGCCCGTCATTCAGCCAGGAAAAGATCGCTGTGAGTAGTGCAGAGTACTTAGTTGTTGGTGGCAGTAAAGGTATCGGCCTTGGCATTGTTCAGCGGCTAGTCGACGCTGGGCACAACGTCACCGTGCTGAGCCGTACGCTGGGGGAATCACTGGGGGAATCACTGGGGGAATCACTGGGCGATCTACCGGGGGTGACTCACCACGCCATCGATGTGGCCACCGATGATCTGGGCGCAGAAATTCTGCCCAAAGAAATTGCCGGCCTTGCGTACTGCCCAGGTACATTGAATTTAAAGTCATTTCGAGCGACGAAGCCCGAGGTGTTCAGAAGTGATTTCGAGATTAATGTCGTCGGTTGCGTGAAAGCCATTCATGCTGCTTTGCCAGGACTCAAGGCCGCCGGGAAGTCCAGCATCGTTACCTTCAGCACGGTGGCAGTTGCACAAGGACTGCCGTCACACTCGACAATCGCCGCATCGAAAGGTGCGATCGAAGGGCTCACTCGTTCGCTAGCAGCAGAACTATCGCCAGCGGTACGCGTCAATTGCATAGCGCCTGCCCTGACAGACACCCCTCTTACCAGCCGCTTCTTTTCGTCGGATGAAAAGATCGCTGCACTCGGTGAAAAGTATGCTCTGAAACGCACTGGCACCGTGGACGATATCGCCAACACAGCCGCGTTCTTATTGAGCGACCAATCAAGCTGGATCACCGGTCAGGTGATCGGGGTTGACGGTGGAATGTCCACCGTTCGGTAATCGGATTTGCTACGGCGATCAGTCGCCTTTCTCAGGCACCTTTTCAAGAATGTCCAAGAGGACCTGATCAGGATCAACGCCTTCTGCTTGAGCTTCAAAATTTAGCAGGACGCGGTGCCTCATTGTCGGCAGATAGACACGGCGAATGTCTTCGAAACTGACGTTGTAGCGCCCATCCAAAAGCGCCCTTACCTTTGATGCCAATGCAAGCGTCTGTGCACCGCGGGGACTGCTGCCCCATCGGACGTAGTCATTGGTTGCCGCCACACTGTGAGGCCCATCAGGGTGAGTCGCCAGCGTCAGCCGCACCAAGTAGTCCTGCACATGCGGCGCCAAAATCACCTCGCGAACTAGCCCCTGCCACTTGATAATCTCACTCCCGTCCATGACCTTCTCAAGGTTCGCTTTCTCCCCACGTGTCGTGCGATCGACGATGATGTTCAAGTCTTCGCGGTTACTGTAACCGACGACCAACTTGAACATGAAGCGATCCATCTGAGCTTCTGGCAATGGGTACGTGCCTTCCTGCTCGACCGGATTCTGCGTCGCCAAGACAAAGAACGGTTGGTCAAGCTGGAACCGGGTGCCGGCAGCGGTAACGGTACCCTCCTGCATGGTTTCCAACATCGCCGACTGTGTTTTGGGAGTAGCTCGGTTGATTTCATCCGCCAGCAAAATCTGCGTAAAAACAGGACCGCGCTGAAATTCAAAACGCCGTTTTCCAGCGTCGTCCTCGACAATCATGTTGGTGCCTAGGATATCGGCAGGCATCAAGTCGGGGGTGAACTGAATCCGATTGAACTGCAAGCTCATCGCTTCAGAGAGAGTCTTCACCAACATCGTCTTTCCGAGCCCCGGCACACCTTCTAGCAGGCAATGGCCACCACACAACATCGCAGTCAGCACGCCATGAACAATGTCATCGTGCCCGACAATCACGCGACCGATCATTTCGCGTACAGCTTGGTAGCGATCTCGAAATTCTTCGGCCTGAGCCTGCATCGTTTCGACGGTGGAACTCATGGACATCCGCGCTGGGGTGTTAGTAAAAAATCAGTTTTTCCTAGACCAGATAATAGCGGAAATCGCTGCGTTGGGTGCCTAAGCCCTTAATCATCCATCAAATCATCGGTGATGTTCATATTCGTGCTGACCGTCTGCACGTCATCGTGATCATCGATCGCTTCGAGCAGACGCAGCACTTTCTTGGCGATCTCAGGCTCCAAGTCGACGTTGGTTTGCGCAACCATCATCACTTCGCTCATCTCGGTTTTCAGCTCTGCCGCTTGAAACGCATCGGAAAGCGTTTCGTAGGTGTCTGGGGACGCTGTGACCTGAAACTTCCCGTCGTCTAGCGTCTCGATATCTTCGGCACCATTTTCCAAGGCTATTTCGGTGAGATTTTCTTCATCGCACCCTTCGGACGCGAACACGAACACTGCCTTGCGATCAAACAAGTACGAAACACAGCCGGATTTTCCGATATCGCCACCGTTCTTGCTGAACAGCGTTTTCATTTCGGGCCCCGTACGATTTCGATTGTCTGTCAGCGTCTGACACATCACGGCGACGCCACCAGGGCCGTAGCCTTCGTACAAAACTTCATCCATATCACCACCAGCCAATTCGCCCGTGCCACGTTTGATCGCGCGCGTGATATTGTCCTTAGGCATACTGACCGCTTTGGCATCCTCGATCGCCTTACGCAATCGGAAGTTTGCGTCAGGGTCTCCGCCGCCGTCTTTGGCGGCGATGATAATGGCCTTGCTGAGCCTGCTCCACAGTTTGCCACGAGCAGCATCAACACGTCCCTTGCGGTGCTGAATGTTTGCCCACTTTGAATGTCCTGCCATGATTGACCAAAGATTGCGTCGAAGGTGCTAGATAAACAGCAGCTCACCGTGAAAGACCACGGAGTGCTGCCACGAATTTAACGAGGTTTACGTTTTGTCAGCTTGCGGTTGGTCGATTTCTTTGCGCTCGCAGGTTTTTTCGCTGCTGCCTTCTTCTTGGTAGCTGGCTTTTTCTTAACAGCTGGCTTTTTCTTTGCGGGCGTTGCCTTCTTCGCAGGCGCTGCTTTCTTCGCGGCTGTCTTCTTCTTCGTTGCGACAGCCTTCTTTGCCGGTGACTTCTTCTTCGCAGGCTTCTTCGCAGTGGAGACTTTCGCCTTGGCTGCTGTTTTCTTGGATGCTGGTTTCTTCTTCGCGGGCTTCTTTTTCACCGGTTGCTTCTCCGCCGCAGCTTTCTTTTTCGCCGCGGTCGATTTGGCCCGAGAGTCTTTTTTGGCGGTCGCTGCGACCTGGTCCCTGGCTGTGAGTTCCTTTTTCCGTAACGCCGATTTTGCTGCCGCCTTGGCCGCTGCCCGCTTGGCAGACTTTTCAGCTGCGATCTTCGCCGCCTCGCGAGCCGCTGCTGCCGCTGCTTTCGCCTCAGCCTCCAGACGCTCCTTCTCTTCCGCACGTCGCTTCACACCACGACGCTTGGCGGCTTTTCGGGCAGCAATCCACTCATCTAGCCGATCGCTTGATCCCTTGCTGACCGAATCCATCAACGCTCTGACCGACTTACTCTTGATGTCCTTTTTAAGCTCGACAGCGGCTTGATGCAAAAGCGCCGAAAACTCGATCCCTTTCGCCTTGGGAATCGCCCTCTCCAACCCTGGCACGCGACCGGCTTTTGCCTCCGCCTGAGTAGCAATGTCTGTCGCCAACATCAGAACCATCGCCGAGTAATCGATTGGAATGGAATGCCCGCCCAAACCATGCTGAACGGTATAGCTCAGCACAAACGGTGTCATCGCAGGCATCTTCTCGAACTTACCGACCGCCTTACCAAGATTTTCCTTCTTCATGTGGTCCAGATCGAAGGTGTAGAACTCCTCGAACACAGCCTGAAGATTTTCCTTCAGCCTCTCAGCAGCTTTTGCAGGCTCTGGTAAACGCGACAGCACCTGGCTTAGCTCAGACACCGTCGTGACCCGTACTTCGTTCCAGTCGAAGAAGTCCTGCTCACACTTTGCAAAGGCCTCATCTGCCAAGTCATCAGGAGCATCCTCCAACAAGCAAGCGTAGAGCATGTGCTCCAGCATGGGACGAGTCGGTTGAGCAGGGGGAACCTGGTACTTTTTCTTCAACGTGGTGTGAAGTTTGGTAATCAGTTTTGCGCGGTTGCTGGCAGCCATCAGGTGGAAAATCGAAAAAGAGGAAACTGGGTTGCGGCGAAGACGACGGGCTTTCTATCAAACGCGTGTCAAATCTGGTCGTTTTCAGCATTCTTGGGATGCTCGCTGTCGGCGACATCCAACGCGACGGCGTCGGGATTCCCGAGAGCACCATCCTGATCGGCACCATCCTGATCGGCACCGCCTAAGGGAGGTGCAGAGGACTCCTTTTCCTCCCGGATTTTGGCAAGCAGTTCACCGACGGCGACTGCGTTGTCAGCACCTTTGTTGAGAACAAACTGAAGCTTGGGGGTGTATCGCGAATCGATACGATTGGCGATCTGCTGCTGCAAGAAACCTGCTGAGTTTTGCAGTCCGCGAATGGAGTTCTGCTTTTGCTTATCTGAACCCATCACGCTGACGTGAACCTTGGCTTCACGCATATCCGGCGCAACATCAACGGAAATCACCGTCACGTTTTTGACTCGCGGGTCACGCAGTTCAGTCAGGATAGCCGTCGCAACGACTTCACGTATCGCTTCGGCGGCTTTTAACAATCGACGACTAGTCACGGAGC
>CAYUGI010000284.1:0-8096 GCA_964444105.1 uncultured Pirellulaceae bacterium | reverse complement strand
CATTCAATGTTGCGTATTCACAATTCACTCTCCCCATGGGGCGAGTGAAGTTTGCAAACGCTGAATTGAAGCGTGATTTGCATTGGCAAGACACGGTTCCTGACTATTTGGCACAACATCAAAGCTTGTGTTTCGCATCAACGGCATAGTACCGCTACATCGTCACAGTCCACTCTGCAACAACGCGATCGCCGCCCAAGCCGTCCCCCAGTCGTTTGCCGTTGCCGTCGGCTTCCCCTTGGCTGATTTTTTTGTGCCCGGAACAATCCATTTACCGGACTTCTCTTGCGTTTGAACTAGGTAAGCGGACGCAGAGGCAATCGCCTGAACGGCCACTCCGTCAACCGCCAACGCATAAAGCGCGTAGCCTGTTCCCAAGGCGTCGCTCGGCTCGCCGACTCGCCAGCCCCATCCACCGTCTTCGTTTTGGTGACTGACCAGTAGCTTGCGACTTGATTGGGTTGCTGCTTCGTCATCTTGCCCCGCCACCAAAAGTCGCACCGCGTACCACTCGGCCGAAACCGCTTTGTCGATTCGATCAGCCAATGCGATTGCCTTTTGGCGTGGGAAGTCAGCACCGTGTTTTGTCAACGCGTAGGTCGTCCACAGAGTTGTCACTGCAGTCGTCTCGTCTACGGGCCGGCGCTGAGCAGGAAGCTGGCCGCAAGCCTTCCACGATCCATCTGCTGCTTGCTCTTCACATAGCTTTTTGACGAACGGTTCTCGCCATTCTTGTTTGCTGCGTTGCGGAACCGCAAGCAGTAACGCGACCATCGTATCGATGTTGGCTGACATCGCCGAAGCAACTTCGACATCGGGCTTCTCGGACGGCTTGACGAAATTCACCACCTGCGTTGACCAGTGCGTCCACGTTGCGACCTTGTCACTGATCTGATCGTCGCCAATTTTCCCGGCCAATTGATGGCTCCAAACCATGGTCGGGATTTGGTGACAGGAAACACAGCCGCGTTTTTTGATCCAAGATTCTCCGGCATTGGCAACATAGCCCAGAGCACGCTTCACGGCGTGGTGCTGGGCTTCGCTGGAATCGACAGCTTGTGCAAGCGAGACGGAGCAAGTCCCGCTAATGCAAATTGCGACAAGAAATACGCGAATAAAATGGGCGACAAACATTTCTACATGCTACGCGATCTGCACAGGCCACTGCGACCTTTGTGCCAGAAAACCATCAAATACTTCGCGAGGTTTTAAGCGTCCAGCACTTCAATCGCATTATCAATCCGCAGCAGCACTCCAGCCTGGCGGATGGTCGAATTGAGCTGGTTCTTTAATTCCTGTGTCGGCAGTTCACCATGTAGCAGCACGACGGCGTTTTCGATGGAGATTTGAATCGCCGATTCGTAGGATCCCAAACGGCGGTGCGCGCGGACCATCATCACAATGCGATTGATGATCTTCAGATCACGTCGCTGCGCGGGGCTCATTGCCTTTGCACACATTGCCTTTGCGCTGGTTGGCTCAGCCCCGGTAACCAGAACGCTATCGCGAGACGCATTGGGAAAGGCAGAGAACGTTGCTGAGTCGGACATATTGGAACTCTCGCGATCTGGTTGGATGGTTGACAGTTTTTGCTGCTAGAGCATTAGCGAAACAACACCTTAACCATGGCACCTGCGCAGTGCTTTCGCCGCTCAAGACAGATCGGCCGGCAGCAAATCAGAGATTTGACGGTATTTTACCATCGGGTCGCAACGGTTAAGCCAACACTTCGTTGACAACACGACCATGCACATCCGTTAGACGAAAATCGCGACCCGAATAGCGAAAGGTCAAACGCTTGTGATCGAAACCCATTTGATTCAAGATCGTTGCGTGTAAGTCGTGCAGGGTTACCTTGTTCTCGACCACCTTCATAGCCAATTCATCGGTTGCACCGTAGGACATTCCACCACGTACGCCACCGCCAGCCATCCACATTGTGTATCCATCGACGTGATGGTCTCGCCCAACGTTGGCGGGGTTTTTTATTTTCTGGACCGTGGGCGTGCGTCCCATTTCGCCGCCCCAAATCACCAACGTGTCTTGCAGCATGCCCCGTTGCTTCAGGTCCGTCAGCAAGGCGGCGATCGGTTGGTCCGACTCCTTGGTAAGCCGCTTAATGTTCTTGACGATCGATCCGTGATTATCCCAAGGCTGACCGGCACCGTGATAGCACTGCACGTAACGCACACCACGTTCGGCTAACCGCCTGGCGACTAGCAAATTCCGTCCCTGAATCGAATCACCATACATCTGGCGAATGTGTTGCGGTTCACTGTTTAGATCAAATGCGTCGGTGCCCGCTGACTGCATCCGAAACGCTAATTCCATCGAGTGAATTCGGCTTTCAAGTCTCTGGTCACCAGGACGCAAGTTCGCGTGCCGCTGATTCAAAAACTGGGTCAGCTGAACTTGCGCACGCTGGGTGCCAACGCGAATATCATTTCGCGTTAGGTTCGGCACCAATTGACCGCCCTTCGTTTCGGTATCGATATGCGTGCCTTGGTAAACGCCGGGCATGTAGCCACTGGTCCAGTTGCGTGATTGTGCCGTTGGTAAGCCGCGAGGACAAAGCACCACGAACCCGGGTAGTTCGTCACTTTCGTTCCCCAAGCCGTACAACAGCCACGAACCCAAACTGGGTCTGGCCAGCGTCGAATGCCCGCAATTGGTCAGCAGTAGCCCGGGGGTGTGGTTGGCGATCTCTCCCTGCATCGAACGGATCACACATAAGTCATCCGCGTGCTTTGCCACGTTTGGAAACAGACTGCTAACTGTCAGCCCACTTTCACCATGCTGCTTGAACTCAAACGGGCTTCCAAAGATCGTGCCGGCACGTTTTCGTTGCACATTCTGTAGAGTCTTCAGGACCGAATCGGGAAGTGGTTTGCCATCAAGACGCGTCAATTCTGGCTTCGGATCAAACGTGTCCATTTGCGATGGACCGCCATTGCAAAACACGTGGATGATGCGTTTCGCTTTGGCGGGAAACTGCGGCGCTCGTTCAGTCAGTGGTGACTCATCTGCGCCCGAATCAATCGCCGAAGCGGTTTGGTTCAGCGGAACCAACGACGCCAAAGCAAGCGACCCCAGCGACGTCGATTGCAACCATTCTCTGCGTGAAAAGGAGTTCATTGGCTAGTCCACATATTGAAATTCGTTGCTCATTACCAAAGACTGAGCAATCAGGGGCCAGGGATCATTCTGGAAACGGTTTGGATTCTTGGTCGCTTTGATGATCCGATTTTGATATTCAACGAACCGAGTCACTCGCAGTCGTTCATTTTCGACTGACGTTCGCTGCAGCAGTGTGCGAAAAAGAAAGTCAATGCGATCGTCATTTGTTTCCAACGCCTGGAACTCGCTTCCACCGACCAGGCGTTCCATTTGGTCAATCACAAATCGAGAGTTCATCAAGAACAGTGCTTGGGGAGCCACGATGCTCTCGCCCCTCTTCGCTTGACTCTGCATGGGAGACGGAAAATCAAAGGCACGCAATGTTGGATCCAGATTGAATCGATTGATGTAGCCGTAAATCGCGCGGCGAACCGTGTAGGCCGGATCTTCAGTGGGCTGATTCGATTTCTTTGACGCTGGTGGCCACAGTCTCTCTGGCCGGCCACCAAGTGATCGATCTAATTCACCCGTCACTGCTAAGACGCTATCACGAATCGCTTCAATCCTTAGATGCTGACGATTGAAACGCCACAGAAACCGATTCGCGTCATCCTTCTTCGCTTTCGTTTCGTTGTTGCGGCTGCTCTGGGCAAACATCTCGCTACTGACGATCTGGCGAACTAGATGTTTGGTCGACCAGCCATGCTGAATAAAGTCTGCGGTCAAGTAATCCAGCAGTTCCCGATGGCTGGGCCGTTCGCCCTGTAGCCCAAAGTCAGACGGCGTCGCAACGATGTGCGAACCCACTAGCCATCCCCAAACGCGATTCACGTAGACCCTTGCTGTCAGCGGATTGTCGGAGCTGGCAATTTGATTGACAAACTCAAGTCGTCCGCTGCCCGCGGATTGAAACGTCGCTTGCTCGGGATCTAAGATTTTTAGAAACCGCGGCGGCGCTTTCTCGCCTTTCGCCCTTGCGTCGCCGCGTACATGCACAAACGATTCAGGCTTTCGCTTTTTCTCCGCCACGACCATCGATCGCGCCGGGGCTCCGGGATGAAACAACAGCAGCTCAGCCAATTCGGTTTCGCGGATCTTTTCCGATACCGACCGATTGTTTCCCTTTGCTTTTTTGCCCTCGCTATCAGTGATCTTTTTGTCGATTGCTTTTCGCAAACGGCGGTACTCAGCCTGCTCCGAGCTTGTCGGTTGATACGACGCGAGGATCGGTTGACGCTTTTCGTCCAGAGGCGACGGACGATCCAAAGCGGCAAATACGCCTCGTAGCGAATAGTAATCCACCGTCGGTATCGGTTCATATTTGTGGTCATGGCATCGAGCACACGCCACCGTCATCCCCATGAGACCCCGCGTCGTTACGTCAATCCAATCATCAAGTGCTTCTGCGGCCGCGCGGTTCGCATGCGGTGCGACACCCAGGAAACCAAGTGCCGCCATTTCCGGCGCGTCCTCTTCAAACCCCAGCAAGTCAGCGGCAAACTGTTGCTTCAAAAACTCATCGTAGGGTTTGTCTTCGTTATAAGAGTCGACCACGTAGTCGCGATACGTAAACGCGAATGGAAAGTAGTGAGGTGTTTTCGTGTCGGCGCGGTAAGCGCTATCCGTGTTTGCGTATCGAGCCAAGTCCAGCCACATTCGAGCGATGTGCTGACCATACTCGGGGGATTCCAACAGCTGCGACACCGCCTGATCGATCGCGTTTGCTCGGTTGTTCTCTAGTTGTTTGGTGAACGCGTCGATCTCATCCAGCGTTGGCGGCAAACCTGTCAGTGCAAATCGTAACCTGCGATACAAATCCCGAGATGACGCGCGAGGAGAAGGTTTCAATCCCTCTGCAGCCATCTTGGCCATCACGAATCGATCGACCGGCGTACGATTCCAAACGCGAACCCCGACTTCAGGTGGTGCAGGCTTTGTTACTTTCTTGAAAGACCAGTGCTCCGACGCTTGTGCAAAGATATACGGCTGATCCCCCAATCGCGAAAACTCGGTTTCGCCCATGTCGTCCTGCGGTCCGGGTGCTCCTTCGCGTATCCAATGCTCCAGCAGATCGATCTCCCCGTCGCTCAACTTGCCGTCCGGTGGCATCTGCATGTCGTCTTGCTGATAGCGAACCGCTGTGATCAGCAATGACGCTTCCGGTTCCCCGGGGATCACTGCCTTAGCGCGTTCGCCTCCATCAATCCAGCCAGCTTCACGATCCAACAAGAGGCCTCCCTGCTGTTCGCCCGCTTCTTCGCTGTGGCATTCGTAACATCGAGCGACCAGAATTGGCCGAATTCGGCGTTCAAAAAATTCCGCACCCATCTTGTCACCTTCCACCGCGTTTGCGTGGCTGGTGACAAGCAGCGAAGACGTAGCGATCAAGACTGGAACAAGGACAAAGCAAGTTCGTCGCGTTGGCATAGTGACTTACGTGAGCTCGGGGGGGCGATTCGCCAGGCGTAAAATGAGGTGACTCATCGCTGGCGGCTCATTGAAGGTGGGAACAGCGGAAGCACAGCCGCTGCAGCCCTATCTTAACGTATTGGCACCAAAAAACCCAACTCAATCAACGGTGGTCCAGGGCAAAGCACTATTTCAAACTGCACCAATTAGCCGCAGGCCGATAGGCCCAGTTTCCTAGCAGAACCGGTGCTATCGCACGGCGGCTAAATTATCCAAGCTCAATAAGTGATTGGCCCTGAACGGTCATCGCACCGCAATTGCCCCTTCAAAGCGAAGATTCCGCGTTGGCAATCCGTTCGCTGGAGTAAGTTGCGGTGGCAGCGTATCCCCCGAGGCGTGACACAGGGCGAATCACTTTTTCAAATTAGAATGCTCGAATGATAAATCAAACGCTCGCCCAGTGCGAAGCGACAGGCGAGAAAGAGTAAGTGCCCGAGGCAGGCGGCACAGGGGACTGTGCCTGCAACATTTCTGTAGCAGGCAGACTCCGTTCTGCCGCCCGCCCGCGGTGCTGACGATGCGTGTACGACAGATCGGCAAAGGCTGCTTGATACCTTCTCGTAGTGTTTTCGCGCGCCGCATGTTTACGCCGTGAGTGTGAAATAAGGGCCTACCCGTTCACGCCCCCAGCAGGGCGTAAAAGAGCCTAAGGGCCAGAAAACACTTGAGTCGGGTTCACCGAGCAACCTGCCGAGCTCAGTAGGCTCTTTCAGCAAAATGACTTGACTCAGTCGGGGCATGTAAGTCAAATCAGCCTGTTATCAACCGACTTAGTCGGGTTCAACTAAAGTCGTTACGCGAATGAGTTTTATGGAACCTGATCACACGATTCGTAACGATTTGCTTAGCAGCGACGAACTTCAGCGAGTCGTGTCGTCCATTCAGACTGCTGGATTCCGCGTCGCCGATTCAACAGTTCCCGGCAGCAATGCTCAGAAGTCTTTCGTAGCGAAACGAGTGCCAGGCTCTGGCAGCACGCGAGATCCGATCACTTGGGCTGAATCGATCCGTATTTCCCAAGACGGAAGCTTCGTCACTTTAACAGCACACTTTCCGGGTTGGTGGCAACAACCACTAATCGGTTGCCTCGCGGGGTTTGCAGGACTCTGCATGTATCCGCTCTATCGTGGCGACACAATCAACTGGCAGATACTTACTTTCAGCGCTATCATTGCCTTTCTCGCTGTGACGGTAGGGCGTGCGATCGTATGGCGGGATTACCAGCCACAAACGATGAATCGACTACGGTTGATTCTTGAGAGTGCAAAACAAAACGCGTAACCATGTCGTACACCGAAGCACCGCATGTGGTCTTTACACATGGAAACCATATTGGCGGTGCTCGGTGACGACCGCCGTTTTGCGATGATTGATGCCATGCGTTTGTTGCCTGCCCTGACGCTTCTTTGCATCACATCCTGCTCTCCACCAAGCGAGGGATTTTGGACCGTTACCGAACTCGTCGGTGGCGGACACTACGAGCAGACCGCTGTAGATAGCGGTGAGATTAGCGCTGTCGGCTTCGATTGGGTTAAGTGCACACGCGGATCAAAAGAGATACTTCTCCATCACGAATACTCGCCTCCGTTCGCACCGTCGAAAGAACTTAATGTCGGAACTCGATTGAAGCTCGCACGGTCACTGAATGAACTGCCGCGAATGTCAGAAATTGATCCGTACTCTGATCACGGTGACGCCGTGTACGTCGGGGACCGCGATATCATCTTGGTCGCAGGGCGATAGCTTGATGCAATCGCGACAAAGTCCAGTGTTGTACAATAGAACCATTGGAATCGGGATAGGGCACGGATTGCTCCGGGACCCTCCCACACCACCTAGCATGCGGATCCGCCCAGTGAATGATTACAGCGAGGTTCTTCTGAGCGGAGCAAGCTCGCTCCATCTCTCTTCGAGGCTGAACAGTCCGTTGGAGTTTAGCCAGTCGTTGGACAGTCCACGCTGCACGCCCGACGTCATCGAAAGACGCCAGACCGCTTTGTGACTTGCTCCAAACAGATACGCATCTTCGGGCGAAACGCCAAGTGATCTCAACTTTCGGATCCGGGTGCGTGGTAAGCGCCAGGACTTCCAGTAGCAAGCTCGGACACGGCGACGAAGCCACTTGTCCAAGTTCGTGAAAACACTCTTTCGCTGTTCCAATGCGAAGTAGCCGATCCAACCGCGAGCGTACTGAGTGAGCTCCGACATTCGGCGAGACATGCTGCGACCACCCTTGCGGGCAAGCAACTCGCTGGCACGCTGTTTGAAGTGACGAAGTTTCTTTTCACTCACGCTGATCTTGCCACCGTGGCCACGAAACTCGTAGCCCACGAACTCCACTCCATCCGCTCGGTGAACGCAGCTCTTGTCGCGGTTGACGATCAGTTTTGGCCCACGCGGGGACCACGATCGGCGGCGACTCGAAACAAGTTCCGCTCACGCTCAGTACGACCGTGTTCACTCGTCGCTGGAGTCTACACATCCTTCCGCGCGGCTACACCAAGACGCGT
>CAYUGI010000283.1:0-8120 GCA_964444105.1 uncultured Pirellulaceae bacterium | reverse complement strand
CTCGTATTGACTTTGGTGCTCGGCTTTTCACTGGGCGTCGTTGGCGTGGTCCTGGGAGAGTGGATCGCGGCGGTCGTTTGGACTCTCGTAACTGGTTTCATCGTCTCCTCAAATCAGCGTCCGACGTTTCAGTCCCTCGGTCTATCTCAAGTTGTTCGGTATAGCAGTCCATGGGTACCTCACGCGATCTGCATGTGGCTGTTAGTCGCCGGAGATCGCATCATCCTGCAACAATTTGTCAGCAACGAGCAAATTGGAATCTATGAAGTCGCTTACCTTTTCGGATCGCTTTTGATGGTGGTTGCTCAAGGTCTACGGGCAGCTTGGTTGCCAGACTACTTCCGCACGGCAGGACAAGCCGATGGTCAAAAGCGATACGCCAGTTTGACACGAGCGTATTTGTTTGCCATTTTTGCTGGTGCGATGGCGACGATCTGTTTCTGTGCTGATGCCATTGCCGTCTTTGCTGGAGCCCCTTATCAAGAATCGGTTTTGGCTTGCAAAATCGTTACGATCGGAATTGCCTGCTTCGCTTGCACAATCGCGTTCTGTCAGCCGTTGCTACTTAAACGGAAGACCCTTCTGATGGCCAGTTTGTCGCTAACGGGTGTGCTAGTGAATCTCTCTCTGAATTTCGCCCTGATCCCCAAATACGGAATTCTTGCGGCCGCTGGCGCAACGGTATGCGGCTATGGGACGATGATGCTAGGTGCATTGCTAATCTGCCGAATCAAATTCTCCATGCTGACTCCAGGCCTGACGCTTGTGGTCGGCTTTTCTTTGCTAATGACATTGACGTGGTTGACGCAGTCAATTGACACCCAGTTGATGGGCCTAAGCCTTTGGGAAAAGATGACTGTGTCGGGAATATTTGCCAAAGCCGTTGCACTTGTTCTCTCCGTCGGCGCGATGGGGCTATCCGTCCGAAAATCAATGACTTCGCGTGGACAAATTCAGTTCGCCAAATAGCATGCGGACTGATATCCCCCAGAAACACGCTGCCATTATCCAATGCCAACCCAACCACTGCAAAACAATTCGCACACGGATCGGCGCGCGTTACTCGCGTTGCGGATGCTCGTTGTCGCGTTGATTCTTGCGCTCCTGGGATGGCTTGCAGCAATTGGTCGTACCAGTGACCAAGTGATTTTGATCAGTCTGGGAATACTCGGTGCTTCTGTACTAGCCCTCCCCATTCTGTTCGACAGGAACTACGACATCTTCGAGCCGATGACGGCCATTTTCTTCCTGTTCTTCTTTGGCGCGCCGCTGAAGTTATGCTACATCGCCACCGTTCAGGACACGAATCCGTACGTCGTTGACCGGCTCCTGAATGACGGCCCTCTAGGGGCATTGATTCCCGGTGTACTGATGGCGATTGGGGGACTCGTCGCTCTGGTCGTTGGCTACATGTTGCCGGCGCACCGCCGGGCTGTCCCCTACCTGTTGTTCCCCAGCCTGAGCAGATGGAGCACTAAAAAGCTTCAACTAATCTGTCTCGCCATCGTTGCATTCAGCGGAGTTTGTTTCTGTCTTTTCGTCGTCACCGCTGGTGTGACCCTCAACGACATTTCTGGCAAACGATTCAGCGGTGAAGAGGGATCCAACGCAGCACGGGTCTTTTCGTACAAGTATTACCTCTACCGGTTCGCCGCGTTCGCAAAATTCCCAGCCTATCTTTCGTTTGCGTGGTTAACGTTTTATCGCAAAAGCTACCGCAGCTGGTTCGGTGCTCTCTGCGTCATTTCCGCTCTGCAGGCGATGCTCATTTGCATCGTCATTAGCAATCGTGCCGGAGTAGCGATCTTGCTATTGGATTTTATCCTGATCGGGTACTTCGTCCGTGGCAGGAAAATGAACCTGCTGAAAGTTTCGGCTTTCATGCTGGCGGCCATCGTTGGAGTCATGGGAATTCTCTCTGTACGAAGCGACCGGGCTGGCGGTGTTGGGAAAGTCTTTGAAACGACCATGGCAGGACGTGACATGATGGACATTACGAAAACGGCGCACATCATCAACGCCGTTCCAGACAAAATTGGTTACCGAAATGGAGAAATGCTCTATGCATGGGCAACTGCGTTCGTTCCCAAATCCGTCTGGCCCAACAAGCCAATGTGGATTGAACGCGGGCCCTATATCATGCAAAACGTCTACGATCGAAAAAACAGAATTGCTGGCATCCCTCCTGGATTCGTGGCCGAGCTGTACTGGAATTTCGGTTGGATGGGCTTGTTGTTCGGGATGTCGCTTTTCGGATACCTCGTCAAGCTGTTTTACAGGAGCTACCTAAGTGTTCCACTCAACCCGGCGTCAGCCATCATTTACGCATTCTTTGTAACGCGTTTTGTGCTTTTCACACTTGGCAGTGATTTGGGAACAGGCGTTATCAAACTAGGACTGGACCTCGTCCCACTTCTTATGATCCTGCTCGTCTGCCAGAAACGTCGAGATCACCTTGCCGTCGACTATCAACAGTCGTCTCTCGCTGGAAGCGAATTGGACCGAGTCCCACATCGACATCAACCATCACTTTCCTGACCGAGAGTCGATCCGATTATTCCTATTCTGATCGTCAATCCAATGGCTCGTCATTTAAATAACCGATTGCCAGCAGCATCAATGTTGATTCTCGACGAGTTCTACGGAAGCAATTAGCATAGGAAAAAGTAAAGCCCGACCACCGGCACCTTCAGTTTGTAGTAACCAACCTAGGTCTAGCATTGAACACCAAAACGATGAACGAAACAGCAACGCAAGTTGATACAAGTGGCCCCGTTAACACCCAGCCCTTGAGATTCAGATGGTCGCATCGCGCGAAGCTACACCGTGTACTGGTAAAGACTTTCAACGCAGTTGTGGGCCTGTGCCCGTTCACGTTGAAATACGCCATTGGCAAGCGTTTGCGTCAAAACAAGTTTCCGTACAAGCTGATCAAACCGGGCAGCACGGTTGTGCAAATCGGTGCACCTAGGGACACACTGGTTGCTGGTAGGTCGCGTGGAATGTACTTCAGTCTTTTCAACGGCTGCACTGGCAAGACTGTGATTATTGAACCAGCAGAGACGAGCCAAACTGCCTTTCTAGCAAGGAAGGCTAAACACAAGCTTGATGACCTGATTTTTCTTTGCAGTGGTGCATGGAACGAAGAGACTGAGCTAAAGCTCTTCGTCGATCCGAGTCACCCTGCGACAAACTTCACAGAGGGTACTGTTGACTACGACGCCGATCGCTTGGCGGAGTTCGAACAAATCAACATCCCTTGCAACACCGTCGACAATCTCCTTCGCGACGCAAGCATTGATCATGTCGATATGCTGAGCATGACCACAAACGGCGCAGAGATTGAAATTTTGGAAGGCATGACTGAGAGCTTGGCCAGAGGAATTGAGTACATCTGTCTCGCGGGTCACCTGCACCTGGGCGATCTCAAAAAACTCATGCTTTCACATGGCTACGAAGAATTTGCTTTCGACGATCGTGGTGTCACGTACCGAAGAATTGAAACACCAGCCTGATAGCTCGGGATGCCTCATTAGTTGCTTTGAATCTTGGCAATCTTCAAGGTGAATCTGATTTCCCCGCCTCCATCTGTTCGGCGACAATTAGTATTCCCCTTTAGCGACAATTAGAATTCCCGTTCATGATTTCTGTTTTGTCTTCCTTGCTGTCTCCACGCGGCAGCTCGGCACATTCAGCTCGGTACATTCAACTCGATGATCACGCTGTGATGCGTCAACCAGTCGATCGCGGCAGCTGTCGTCATCGCATCCTTGAAGATCTGGTCCCATTTGCTGAACGCGAGATTGCTCGTCAGCAACACACTCCCTCGTTCGTAGCGTTCTGCCAGCAGCATGAACAGGACCTCCATCTCTTCGCGGCTCTGCAGAACGTAGCCAAGGTCGTCGATGATCAGTCCTTCGTTGCTGAGAAGCTGCTTGTTCAGTTTCGGTAACCTCAAATTCCGTTTCGCAATCAACAGCTGCTGAACCAGTAAACTGCACGTCGTAGAGAGCATGCTGTGTCCGCCGAACTCCCAGAATGCTATTTGAATTCCCTCGCTGAGCGCTTCAAATGACGGAAAGAAGCAAAGCGAGACGGACTGAACGTTACTGCACGTCAACACGCAATGAAAGAACGAGTGATTGAGTAGCTTGCCCGCGATCTTCCCCTTCAAGCTGTTGCAGATTATGAAATCGCTTGCAGCAAGCCCGCCGGGCTGGTGATCTTGACTGAAGAACACCGTTTTAGATGGCCCGTACAGAGCACGCCATTTTGAAACGCGTCGCTCGAATGTCCGCCGCGTCGAATCGGGAAACGCACCTGGATGGTCCGCCTGTAGCCAAGCAAACAGCGTCTTGGCTTTCAGTCGTGGCTCATCATGCAATCGCTTTTCAACGCTTGGCCAAACGTCCGCGAATGGATCCAGTCGCGTTCGGCATTTGCGTTGACTCTTCTTCTGAGACGGCAACCGATCGTCATCTCGGTAGCCGCGCGCTGTCTTTTCACTCGTATCGGTCATCCTTGCCGAGGCGGCGAGTGACTTGCCCTGACCGAGCAGTCGCCGCAATTGATTGACTTGTCCATCCGTGACCATTGCGAACTCCTTGAAAGCAGGTGTTGCAATGATGCGAAATTAGCCGTCGACCCGGGAATTCTAATTGTCGCTAGACACTAGAGGCGAGACAGCTTGCTTGCCCTGTAACGCGGGCATACGCCTGATCGAGCGATTGAGCGTAGTTATCCCAATTCCATTTCGCATGGAACAACTGTGCCGCATCTTGCTGCAACTGCAATGCTAACTCTTCGTCTGAAAGCAGACGCTCAACAGCGTGCGCCAGTGCATCAACGTCACCGAAAGGAACAACAAGTCCACTTTGGCCATCGATCACCAACTCGGGTATCGAATGGATGTTACTAGAAACGACAGGAACATTCATTGCTAATGACTCGGCAACGGCCAATTGCGGCTGTATGGTGCAGTTTTTAAATGGCAAAACAACGCAAATCGATTCCGTCATGAGCTTCGCAAGATCTACTCCGTTCTGATACGGAAAACGATGGACAACGATATTATCGTGATGGGCGGCTGCTTCATCGATCCCTGGAACTTCCGCCGCTGTTTTCCGAATGGCGAAGTTGAACTCGATGCCTGGAAAACGCGGCGCCAATTTCTCAAACGCTGCGAGACACAAGTCTCCGCCGCCTAACACCGAAGCTTCTCGCCAAAACAAAACGCGATGACGCTTGATGTGGGTAGCAGCACTTTGCTGGAGCTCTTCACTCAGGTCTCGCAGGATGCCGTGAGGAGCCTGCGTCACCTTTGCCCCCGTTGATAACCAAGCTTGCCGTACACTTTCCGTCGCCGTGATGATCTCGTCCACGCGTCGGTAGACCCAACTGCAATAAGAAGCTGGCGTCCTTCCCAAAACGGTCGCAACTACTTTGGAACGAACTCCAATCAACTTTAGGACGCCGGCCAATCGCACCATGCGTTCAAAGCCAAATAGATGAAGGACATCAAGATCAAGCGTTTTGGCGAGTTGGCGCGTCTGCCAGAGCTGCTGGATCAATTTCAGTGGACGATATCCATTCTGATATCGCTCACCGATCACATTCCGACGTCGCCCTTCTTCGATCAGATGCAATTCGCAACCTGATGGCATGCACGCTGGTAGCGCGGACTGCTCGGGAGTTTGGGTTGCGATAATGTGAACTTCATGGCCGCGAGCTTGAAGCAATTCAGCCGTTCGTAACGGAATCTGAACGTGCCCCGAAACGTTGTGCTCATATCCAGGCTCAACGCCGATTCGGGTCAGTACGATACCGATTTTCATCCTTTATCCTTCTGGACGAGCAGGTAGCAACGCGAGCAGTATTTTGGAAATACTGCTGAGAGAATGTTGTCGCAAAACGTGGTCAGAGGCAACACAAAGCTAGGCGGCAACCGAAACGCTTGCATTCCCAGGAAGAAGCTTCCCTTAAGACTAACGACCTTGGCCCCAGATGACTCTGCACGCTGCATTGCGTCACTTGGTTTGACTCGGGTCGTCGGACTTGTCTTTGGCCCTACGTTGAGTCGGTGGTAGTTAGAGAATTCGATCAGTGCATAACTGCCGGGACGTGCAACACGGATGATCTCTTCAATGACATTCAGTGCATACTCTGGCGATTCGGTTTGGTTCAGCACACGTATTGAGTAGACGAAATCTTGGCTATTACTCTCAAGCGGAATTTTCGCCGCCTCAGCGAGATGCAGTTCAGATTCCAAATCATGATCGGCGAGCTTTGCTTTGACTTGCTCAAGCATTGCACCGGAGGCATCAATTCCCCCCGTTTTGAAACCACGTTTTGCCAATTCCAAAAGGAACCGGCCCGTACCACAGCCAACCTCTAACGTCGAACTACCAGCTGGCACCCGCGTCAGTGCTTTCTCAAGGTGGGAAAACTCGATGTCGTTGACGCGAATGCCCCACGGTTTGACGAAACGACGTTCATCATACTCAACTGCTTGCTTGGGAGAGTAGGCAGTATCACGGGCTCTTAAGGCGGCGAGATCCTTAGATGTCTCGGACGACGTTACTTCGCTTGAGTCAATCATTTTACACTTTCGTTCAGTTCGGTTAAGTCTTCACGCATGCTAGTCGTTTATTTGACGTCAGCAAGAGAAAAAGTTGAATGATGCGAAACAGCATAAAGCAAGACATCGACTACACGCGCATTACCTTTCTTATGCGTCCGCTTGCAAGGCTGACCGTGGCTGAGCCGAGACAGTACTTTGCTCGTCAATCGACGGTGAACTGAACCGACGCCTGCTGAACTATCGCGGTAAAAAACTCAGCTATCGCTTCGTGGATGCTCGTCGGGTACTTACAGGATATTGCACAGCAGGCAACTTTTGCTGATTCCGGTTGCAAGACTTGTAACGGCTATTCGGATTATTCGTTGCACCAGGAGATTTCTTAACGCAACGTTCATGTCCCGGCTTGGACTGATTGCACGTCAGCGGAGTCCGAGTAGATTTGGATCGCTAAGACTTCTCGTCGTTGTTGATGTGAACCATTTCATTTCTGGACATTCAAAATCCATGGCTCTGCCACCGCTTAACTGTAGTCCCGTCTTTCTGATTGGGGCTGCTCGTTCCGGCACAAAATTTCTGCGTGACACGCTTTCCGTTGATCCTAGCGTTTGCACAATCCCTTTCGACATCAACTTTGTATGGCGAAGAGGAAACGACTCTTTAGCCCACGATGTATTGACGCCAGAAATGGCAAGCTATTCCATTGGCGCCGACCTGCGATCACGACTCCCCAAGATGGCGGGTGCCAAAGCCGGCGAGATACTGCTTGAGAAGACGGTCTCGAATACACTACGCCTTCCATTCTTGTTCAAAGTGTTTCCCGAAGCGCGTTTCATTCACTTGGTGCGTGATGGACGATGTGTCGTGGAATCAGTGAATCGGCTCTGGGATCAGCCAACATCACTCCAACACAAACTAAAAAAGCTTCGGTACTTCCCTGTCACCAATCTGGCATACGCAGGCTGGTTTTTGAGAAATTCCTTTACTGCGAAAAAGACCGAAAGAGTCTGGGGCACGCGTTACGAAGGCATTTACAACGACTTATCGCAGCACAGCCGCTTGCTTGTTTGCGCGCGTCAGTGGGTCAAGTGTATTGAATCGGCAGAACGCGACTTCCAGCTGATCGACTCATCCCGCGTACACACTGTTCGCTACGAATCGCTTGTTTCAGACTCTGGTGAGATGAGCAAGCTATGCCATTTTCTGGGGCTGGCGGAAGACTCTTCTGCCATGGACCGCTACGACCGAACGGTGCGCCATGACACTTCCGGAAAGTGGCGAGGAAAATGGTCGAAGGTAGATCAGGAAATGCTTCAGGTTGAAATGGGAGCGACATTGAGTCGCCTGGGATATGGAGCAGTCACAAATCCCCCCCAATAGATGCACAATCCTCCTAACGTGTGTATTCGTCATAGTCTCCCGTTCTCCGGCAACCGATTGGCATTCAGAAAATCCCGCGCCGGCGTAGATTCGTTCTTAGGCGATTTCTTCCGCGACACTAAAGTAAAGCCTCCCTTTCTCATTACCCAACAGATCAAAACGA
>CAYUGI010000282.1:0-8148 GCA_964444105.1 uncultured Pirellulaceae bacterium | reverse complement strand
ACAAGTTTCGTGCTCGCAATGTTGTCACACGTAACAAGATCGACATCACAATGAAGGGCACGGATTCGATCGAAGAAGCGGACTTTCAACGTCGAAATGTGCAGATGATGTACACGGATCCAACACACATTTTTTTGATGGATCAAGAAGATTACCAGCAATTTGAATTGCCACTCGAGGACGTGGAGGAGCAACTCCCCTACATCACCGAAGGGCTCGAGGGCATGCGAGCACTCATCTACAACGACGGCTGCGTTGGGCTGGATGTCCCCGCATCGGTGGAGCTGACGATCACACAGTGTGATCCTGGCGTCAAAGGCAACTCCGCGACATCACGAACAAAGCCAGCCACACTAGAGACGGGGTTGGTCGTCCAGGTGCCTGAGTACATCAAAGAAGGCGAAAAGCTGAAGATTGACACTCGGACGGGTGAATATTTGTCTCGCGCGTGATGAGACAAGTCGGCGCTGGGTTGGTCTGGCAAGTCCAATTGTGAAAATTCTTTCGGATTGAAATCGCCTCAAACTGGAAAAGAAACTGCATTGCGGCCAAGTCCACTGCCGATCCATCTTGCTGAACGCCCTTGGGTGTCTAAAATTGGACGGTGGGATTGAATAAGTCCCACATCGCTTCGGTCTTCCATTTCGGCAGAGGGATCATTTTTAGGGTTCGCCTGGATCACTTAACGGCTTGTGCAGTAGCACGCTTAGGTTCACGCGTTTCTCCCAGCGGCTCCATTTTGCCGCCGACTGATCGAAGCATCCGATATAGCCGGTCGACAGATCCTTCGGGATTATGTCGACCGGTTTTTTTGTGCGCCGATATGCGGTCACATAGAGTGAATGAACATCCAGAAATCGCGAGTTCCGTTTTGATTGCGATCACATGACCACTGAAAATGCCGAATCTGTCGATGCACCACCCAAGGTGGCTCCGACACTGCAACTATCGCGACGCGGACTAGTCATTAGCCTGGCCTCCATGGCGATCATTGGCTTAAGCGTCTACGCACTCTTTCCCAAAAGTATCAACGGACCGGCACTGCCGGTGAACGTCACTCTGGACCGGCAAGTTGTCGAGACCAAAGCGGGCGGCGGTGGCACGTTGACCGATGTGGTCGTCCTTCAGAATTTGTCCGAAGCTGAAATACCCCGTTTAGGTATCGAAGTAAACGGCCAGTACCTGCTTCATCGCGAGTCGCCACTTAGCCAGGCAGAGCCATTGGTCCTTCCGCTTCAGGTCTTCACGGACAAACGAAGCAGCCAACGATACAACTTCGTGAAATATCCACCCAAAGAGGTGATCGTGACGGGGCAGCTTCCCTCGGGAGCACGCGGAATCAGCAAGTTCGAATTTGAGTGACGCCTTCTGGATTCACTCGACGCCAGGGAACTTCAGCACGCGCGGTTCGTCGTCCGTTGGAACGGTAGCAGCAGAAATTTGAATGTTCTGTCGCCAACTACCGAATTGGCTTTCTCGAGGTTCCCAACTTTCCTCGTCGCCGAATTCGTCATCCATGGAAATGTCGCCAAACAAATTTCCAATCTGGATGATCGATTCAATCTCTTCGGTCAAAGCACTCTCTAACTGGCCGCCAATGATTTGCCCCACTGGCTCGATCTCGTAGTCGTGCGAGAATTCCCAGTTCACTCCAAATTCTTCCGACAACGATCGGCATAGCTGCAGCAACTCAAGCAAAGGGTGTTGGTCGGGATCGGCATGCTCGTCTTCCACGTCGAAGTAGACTTCGTAGGATCCTACCAACCGCCCATCTTTCTGCTGATGAAATTCAGGAGATACCCAGTCAGCCGCCTCAAACGAGGCCGTCAACTCCTCGAGACGCTGAGCGATTTTGAAAGCCATCGCCGGGTGCATTGAATCGATCGAACGATAAGAAAGGCTTACGCTCACGACACATCCAATGAAAACAGAGTAAGTTGCTGAATCCTCGATTGGCGGACAAGATTCACGAGACAGATTTCTGCCTCTGCGTGATTCCGCCATCAGTCCGTGTTATACCTGCTTGGCACTGAAGTTCAAATGACCGCGATCAGTCAAAACGCAACATTCATCAATGCGGCAAGCCGCTTTTGTCTGCGGCTATCAGGCCAAAGGACGCTCAGGCTGGCCTTTGTAGCTGCTTGCGTTTGTCCGTGTTTGGCAAGAGCCCAAGGCAGTCGCGAAGACTACAGCCGCTGGGAATCATACTCAAAGCGAACCGCAAACCGCGTCTTTCGGCATAACATCAAACCGAATTGGATCGGCGATCACAATGACAGTTTCTGGTACCGCGTTCAAATCGACAGCAACGCGCATCAGTTCATCCTGGTAGATGCCGCGGCGAAACGTCGGAGACTTGCGTTTGATCATGAAGCCGTGGCCAAAGAGCTTGACGCTCACAGCAGTATGGAAGTGAACGCAGATCGCATGGATCTACGCTCCCTGACATTTGATGCCAAACTGACGCAGTGTCAGTTTCGTTTTGGCGGACAGGCTTGGACATACCAACTTCCTTCCGGCCCGTTGGATCGGCTGGCAGCATCCAGCGAAGACGGCGCCGGACACGCTGGAGTTCAAGCCGAAACGACCATCGTCACGAGCATCGATAGTGCTCAACAAGCCAACATCGTTTTCGTGAATCAAACAGAGGAGTCTCTACAGCTCTTCTGGATCGATCAGGGAGGGAAACGACACAGTTATGGAAAAATCAGTCCTGGGAAAGAGCGAGAATCCTCCAGCTATGTCGGCCATGCTTGGGTTCTATTGGATCAGTCAGATGATGCTGTAGCAGCATTCGTCGTTGACGCCTGGCGAAAGCGGGCAGTGATCGACCACAAAACTCCGCGCCCCAAACCCGCGACAAGGCGAACGGGGCGGCGCAAATCGCGCGCAACTTCGCCGGACAAAAAATGGACGGTCTCTTTCATCGACCACAACGTGTCGCTTGTCGAAAACGGAACATCCAGGGTACGTGTGTTGTCCGATGATGGTCGAAAGGGAAATGCCTACGGCGATCGCGTTTGGTGGTCTCCTGATTCACGGCACTTCGTGGTGATGAAAACACGCGAAGCAAAGGAACGTCAGATTTCAATGGTGGAGTCGGCACCGGAAGATTCCATTCATGGAAAACTGAAAACAATTGACTACGTGAAGCCGGGGGACGAACTGGACCTCTCTCGTGTCGCGCTGTTTCATGTTAACGGAGACTCTCCCGCCCTGATCGACAATGCCTCCTTCGACAATCCCTTTGGGCTGACCGACTTAGCCTGGCATGAAAACAGCAAGTCGTTTTCCTTCCTATACAACCAACGGGGTCACCAAGCACTGAGGCTCATTCGCGTAGATGCCGAAACCGCGCAACCTAAGACGATCATCGACGAGACCAGTAAAACGTTCGTCTGCTACTCGCACAAGAAGTTTCTTCGTCGGTTGGACGAAACCGAAGAAGCAATCTGGATGAGCGAACGATCCGGATGGAATCATCTTTACCTGATCGATCAAGTCGGCGGTGAAGTAAAGAACGCGATTACTGAGGGTGATTGGGTGGTTCGCGGAATCGAGAAAGTAGATGAACAACGACGGCAGATCTGGTTGCGTGTCAGTGGTATCAATCCCAATGAAGACCCGTATCACGTTCACCTGATTCGCGTTGATTTCGACGGCCAAAACTTGCTCAAAATCACACGCGGCGATGGCGATCATCAATGGGAATATTCGCCAGACCGTCGGTTCCTGATCGACACCTACTCACGAGTGGATCTGCCGCCGGTGACGCAATTATTGGATGCTGAAACAGGTGAACTGTTGTGCCAATTGGAACGAGCTGATGATTCACAACTGCTCGCCACCGGATGGCAGTATCCGGAGCGGTTCATCGCCAAGGGACGCGACGGCAAAACAGATATTCATGGGGTCATCGTCCGTCCAACAAACTTTGATCCGGGAAAACAATACCCGGTTTTGGAGGACATCTACGCCGGTCCTCACAGTGCCTTCGCGCCCAAACGCTTCGGTGTTCACCGACGGATGTTTGAGATGGCCGAGCTAGGGTTCATCGTCGTCAAAATGGATGGCATGGGCACGAGCCATCGCAGCAAGGCGTTCCACGATGTCTGTTGGCAAAACCTGGGGGACAGCGGCTTTCCCGATCGCGTCGCCTGGATCAAGGCTGCGGCTAAGATGCATCCCGAAATGGATCTTTCACGTGTCGGTTTGTGGGGCGGTTCAGCGGGCGGGCAAAGCGCGATGCGAGCCTTGATCACTCATGGTGACTTTTACAAAGCCGCCGTGGCGGACTGCGGTTGCCACGACAATCGCGTCGATAAGATCTGGTGGAATGAGCAATGGATGGGCTGGCCTGTAGGTCCCCACTACGCTGAGCAAAGCAACGTCACGCAGGCCCATCGAATGAAGGGTGATCTGATGTTGATCTGGGGCGAACTGGATACCAACGTCGATCCAGTCAGCACCGTGCAAGTGATCGATGCGTTGATCAAAGCGGACAAGGATTTTGAGCAGCTAATCATGCCGGGCGTGGGACACGGAGCAGCAGGCCATCCGTATGCCAAACGACGACAGGCTGATTTCTTTGTGCGTAAGTTGTGGGGGCGCGAACCGCGTCATGAGAAATGACATCGACACAAGTTCGTGCTGACAGTTTCTGGAGAGACGCACTGATGGACGTAGTAAACCCAGCTGCGAAGCAGCGGCAGGTCTTAGCCATGGGTGGACCAAGCGAGCCTACGGCGTGGCTTGGGGAACCCATGGATACAAGCCCCATTTACCACCATTACATCGTCGTGGGGGGGGGGGCGGGGCCCCCCGCGCGCCCCCCCCCCCCCCGCCCCCCCCCCCCCCCCCACGATGGAGAGTTTGGATGCTCCGTTTCCGTGGGCTGCGCGAACGCTCGCTGAAGCTCGGCACGCTGACCCACGGCAAAGATCTTTCGCCACTTCGTGGCTGGTTTCCTTGCGACGTGCAAGCAATCGTCACAGCACTCAACAAATTTTCAAAATCAGTCAACTTCGCATGTCGTGAAGGCATCTTCTGTTTGCCAGAACGGCACTCGTTTCTTAGCTCAGTCGTCTACTTTCCAATCTGGTCAGCTAACTCGCCAGCTTTGTAGACCGATCGGATTGCTTCGAGAATGCCAACGCCGGAAACACTCACTGCGCGACCTTGCTCGTCTGTGTACAGGTAGTCGCTGGTTAGGCTTTGGATGTTCCCGTCAAAGATCAGTCCGACCAGTTCGCCCTTTTGATTCACGACAGGTGATCCGCTGTTTCCGCCGATGATGTCGGCTGTGCAGACGAAATTTAACTGCGTTTGTAGATCGACATCGGCTTTCGATTTCATCCAAGACTCAGGCAAGTCAAAGTCCTTTTGTCCCTTGTGTGATTCGGCGTGCTGATACGCGCCGGCAAAATTGGTGGTCGGTGGAATTTGTTTGCCGTCTTCTTCGTAACCTTTCACGACGCCATAGGCCAACCGTAGCGTGAACGTTGCGTCAGGATAGCCGCCAGTGCCGTTCACCGCGGAAACCGCTCCCGTGATTTGTGCGTACGCTTGACGCTCGCGTTCTTGTAGCTGCTCGCTTTGCTCACGGATGCGGCGATATTCTTCCTGCAGCGTTTGCGCCAAAGCAATCAGCGTATCGTCGCTTGCATTGACTGCGTTAATTCCTCCGTCAATCAGCTTCTGACGCTCAGGAACCTCGTCTATCTTGCTGCCAGCAAGAATCTCTGCTGCGCGATCGCGTGGGCCTTTGCCCGCCATGACCCTCACCACTAGTTCATCTTCGGCACCGCGCAGTTCCACAAGGCGGCTCAGCTCGTCGGCCAATTTTACTTGCTCCAAGTCCCGGTAGACCGGCGCGGTACTGGTCAACTTTTGAAGGAGTGATTCACGTCCCGAATCCGCGAATTCTCGCAATCTTTCACCGTTCGTTTTTTGGTCTTCGGCGGCTAGCAGTACCAAATCCATCGCGAGACTGAAAAGTTGGCTGCGAAGGCTCACCGTTTGACCTAGCATTTCTCGTTTGGCCTCTTGAACAGTCGCGATCTCGTCCCATGCAGCCGCAAGTTCGGCTAGCTTGGGATCCGATTTGACCTTTTCGAGTAATTGGGACTCACTGGCTTCTTTGCTGGCCATCGTGGCGGGATTCTGTAGGCCGGCGAGCATTCCCGTGTAGGCTTTACGTGAATTCTGAATGCCAAACAGTTCGTCGCGTGCCCGCCGCGTTTCCTCGGTCCCGCCGAGACCAAACTGCTGCATCAAAATTTCTTTACGACGCAGGTAGTCCAGTACGTAAGGAATTCGATCATCTCGCAAAAACTTCAGTGCGGCGCTAGTGAAGATGCGCTGCGTGCGGCCTGGGTTTCCGCTGACGAAAACGAGCTCACCGTCGGTGAGTGGATCGGTGTTCCAGCGAAGAAAGTTCGTTAGCTGGGCTGGTTTACCGTCTTCGTAGACACGCATGATCGTGGCGTCGAGGTTGTAGCGTGGGTACTCGAAATTGTCCGCATCGCCACCGAAGAAAGCCGCAGCGGTTTCGGGAGCCCAAACCAGTCGGACGTCCGTGTATTTTTTGTATCGATAGAGGTGGTACTGCGCGCCACCGAACAGCGTGACCACATCGCTGCGCAGGCCTGTTTTGTCGAGAGACTCTTTTTCGATTTCGGCCATCGCAGCACGACGTTGTTTGGCAGCTTCTTCAGGGGCAGCCTTTGAATCAACGGCTTTGGTCACTCGGTCCGTCACATTTTCGATCGAAACGAGTTGATTCAATTCCAAATCGGGAGCCTTTAGTTCTTGATCTTGGGTCTTCGCCAGATACCCGTCATCGATCAAGTTCTGCTCTTTGGTGCTTAGCTTATGTAGTGTGTCGCTGGCGACGTGGTGATTTGTCAGCACCAGCCCATTGCTGGAAATAAACGACCCCGATCCGCCGCTATTGAAACGCACGGACGATAACCGCAGATCGTCGGCCCACTGCTTGGACGGCTCGAAATCATGCTCAGCCTTCAGAAGATCGGTTGGCAATTCGTTAAACAGATACATGCCTTCGTCCGCTTTCGAACTAGCTGGCAGGCATGCCAAGCCTGCAACGGTCAGGCCGATCGAAAAGAGAATGCGTTGCAAAAACGGGCTCATCTGGGATCCTTCAACGTGAATGAACGAATTGCTAGCACTGAAATGCGAGCGTGGCTGCGTTGCCAAAGCGTGGGTTTTCAGGACGAGAGTATAGCGATTTACGTTACTTGCGAGAGTGTGACTTCTCTTTACATTTGCTGGCGAATTTCGTATTTGTCCAACGGTCATGTTGCCAGCTTTGTGCCGGCGATACACCCGTGGTTACTGAAAACGCATCGCTAGCGGAGTAGAGATCATGTCGGCAAATGTGCTGTGCATCAAATGGGGAACGAAATACGGCAGCGAGTATGTCAATCGCTTGTACCGCGGCGTTCGCAAACATCTCACTGGCGATGTGCGTTTCATTTGCATGACTGAAATTGGTGATGGTATCGACCCAGACGTGGAAGTCCTTCCGTTGCCGGTGACGCCCTTTGACGAAGCGTCCTTCGATGCACGCAAGGGTGGCGATACTTGGCGCAAAGTCGGATTGTTTCAACCAGGCATCGCAGGGTTGGATGATGACACGCTGTTCTTGGATCTGGACATCGTGATTACCGGATCACTGGATGAGTTCTTCACTTACGAGCCTGGTAAATTCTGTGTGATTCACGATTGGTTGGAAAAGCGTCGTGCCTGGATGCCCGGTCGTGATGGCCGCGTCGGGAACACTTCGGTGTTCCGTTTTCATCCCCAAAAGCACACTCGCGTTTACGAACACTTCGCTGCAAACCAGAGCCAAGTGTTGGATGATTTTCGTATTGAACAGCAGTATGTCACGCGAACGCTAACGGACGACTTGGCATTTTGGCCCGACGAATGGGTTTGCAGTTTCAAACGCCAATGTCGCCCCACATTTCCGATGAACATGATCCGTCAGCCGCACCAACCAAGTGAAATGCGAATCTTAGCCTTCCACGGATTCCCGCTTCCCGAGCAAGCCATCGAAGGTTATCAGGCGAGCATTTTCAAATCGACGCTGCCGGCGACTTGGTTGAAAGACTATTGGAACGACGC
>CAYUGI010000281.1:5252-8167 GCA_964444105.1 uncultured Pirellulaceae bacterium | reverse complement strand
TTCGTGAAAGCGCGGCGAATATCCGCGTGCAACTTCCCGTAACGCTCTGCGTCAGCGTTCTCGCCCAGCGCGGCGGCCGCTCGTTGCATAACACGAGCATCGCGGCCAAAGTACGCCGTCGCTATTACGTCCTGCGATGTGTCGCCTTTGCGATCCGATTTCGTGTACGGTTGCAGCCAATCGCCCCAGCCAACCAAATCGGGAATGAAACTCTTGGACCGCCGTTCGTACACGGCAACCCACTTTTTCATCGCTTTGTAGTTGTCCCTCAAGATTCGAATGTCGCCAGTCCGTTCGTAAACTTCCCACGGAGCGGTCACGACAACGTCTGCCCATCCGGGACTCGAATAGCCAAACGGAGTTGATGGAACGGTGTGAGGAATCTCGCCATCTGCGGTCTGTTCATCTCGGACACTTTGCAACCAGCGTGCCCAAAACGAATGCACGTCGTAGTTAAAGAAAGACGTCGGCAAGAAGACCTGAGCATCACCGGTCCAGCCCAATCGTTCATCACGTTGCGGGCAGTCCGTTGGAATGTCAATGAAGTTACTGAGTTGGCCCCAGCGAATGTTGCTTTGCAGCTGATTCAACTTTGCGTTGGATGAAACGAACGTCCCCGTTGAATCGAAGTCCGTATGAATGACGTTCGCGGTCACCGATTCAAGCGAGAGCCGATCACCGCCAGAAAGCCCGCTGATTTCTACGTAGCGAAATCCAAAGAACGATAATGCAGGGCGGTAAGTGACCACGCTGTCCTTCGCAGCGTGATAAGTCGCTTGGGATCGAGCACTGCGGTAGTTGGCTGTGTAGAGCGTGCCGTCTTGCTCCAGCATTTCAGCGAACCTTATTCGAACGGTCTCACCGGCTTTCACGGGTAATTGCATTTCGGGAATGCCAACCAGGTTTTGACCGAAATCAAATACGTAATTCCCGGGTTCGGGCTCAGTCAGCTTTGCCGCTGGCAAACGTTTCATCACTCGGACTGGCGGCAAACGCTTCGGCACCAACTTCTGCTCGCCCACGACCGCGGAAGACTTCACCAGCTTCCAGGCCGCATCGTCATAACTCGAGTTCGTCCAATCGCCCAGGTCCAGCGACGCGTCGTAATCCTCGCCGTGATAATATCCGCCTGCTCGAATCGGCCCTTGGTCAGTCCCCTTCCATGATTCATCGGTGGCGATCGTTTCGGTTCGTCCATCCGCATACGTCAGCTCCAGCTGACCGATCAGCTTCGGGGTCAATCCAAGTAACGTCTTGCGTTTTCGCAGCAACAGATTTCCGGCGTACCAACCCTCGCCAAGCAGTGCCCCAACCGCGTTCTCGCCATCGCGAATCAACGACGTGACATCGTAAGTCAACGTCTCGACACGTTTTGGGTACGTCGTGTAACCAGGGCTCAACCAATCATCGCCGACTCGCTGACCGTTGATGCGAAACGTAGAGATGCCCAGTGCCGAAGCGTACAGTCTCGCTTTGACCACTTTCCCGCTCACGCCAAAGTCGCGGCGCAGGTAATAGCCAGGCTGAGCCGTCAGCGATGGATACGGATTGAAGGATACTTCTTCTGCAATGGTTGCCCTCTTCTTTTGACCGTTTACTTCGTATTCAACCCACAGCGATTTTTTCATCCCCGGCGCGGGATCGCCGCCTAGGCGTGCCGGTTTAACACGGATCGATGTGGCACCGTTTTTGATCGCGCCTTTCAACCGGTTGGTCACATCAGCGACCTTAGGCGATCCGCCATCGCGGTTGCCATACTCGGCTTTCAGAATCGTGACCCGAACTGGTTTCGGAAGTTCACGATCCACCTCGATCCATTTCGCCCGCCAATCAGAGTTCGCAAGCAAGCCCATTTCGATCGTTGCGGAATCACTCCAATCCGATTCGTGACCTTCGTTATCCCAGAACTTCACTCGCCACGAAACTCGCTGCCGAGGTTTCAGCGCCGGCCCGCCGTAGGGAACCCAGACAGATTGTTCGGACTCAACTTTGCCTGAATCCCAAATCACCTGCGACGAGTCCGCATCGATGCCGTCCGATACGACAACCCGGTAAGCCGTTTGCGACTCCAGACTCTCGGCTACGGGCAGCTTCCACGAGAACACTGGCGACGAATCATAGAAGCCGATCGGATCGGTAAAGCCTTCCGCAACTGTTAGCGCGTGGGGTTGCGGTCCTAAGGCAGGGCAGGTCGTTCCTCCACTCAATAGAAACGCCGCCGTCAGTAGAATTGCCTTGAGATCTATCCTCATAACGATGCTTAACTTGTTTCGTTTGTCATTAGGTGAAGTTCCAGTAATTTCGCGAGCAACACCTTAGTTTAGCCGTGCCGCAGTCAAAAAACCATGACGGTCGAATCACGAACCAGCAAGATAGTGCCATTTGGCGCTCGTATCTTTGGTTCTCTGATGCTGAGACATCGCGAATGAATGCGAACAGAAAGATTGGATGTTGCCGCGCGTGGTTTGCGAGGGAGTCTGCTAGGTGGACGGTAATGGCTTTCCAAGGCGGAGAGTCATGACTTTCCATTGATCGTGCTGTGCAACTATTGAGGTGTTATTTCGCACACCTGAATGCGAGCAAGCATCAGGTTTTCGGTTTCTGAGTCTTCGGCATCACCAGCGCAGTAGCGAGCGACTTTCAAGTCTTGCAAAAGGTGTGTCGGTGAGGACGCACGCAACGCGGCGTCGTGGGATAGGCCAGCCAGGCAACCGCGATGGTCAAGAAACATCGAGCAATTTGGCCAAGAAGTAGCGAGCAATCAGATTCAGCTAGGCCATGACGCTCGAGCATGAATCATGGAACAGGCTGCGGACACGCGCCAACGAAAATCGCGAGATCCCCCCCCCGGGGGGGGGGGCGGGGGAGGTGGTTGGGCCGCCCGGCGGGGGGGCGGGCGCGAAAAGCCCCCGCGG
>CAYUGI010000281.1:0-5242 GCA_964444105.1 uncultured Pirellulaceae bacterium | reverse complement strand
CCCCCCCACCAAACCGCCCCCCCCCCCCCGGGGGGGCCCCCCCCCCGACGAAGTTTGATGGCACGACCTGAGGCCGAGAGTACTCTAAACGCCCGAGCGTTACTTGCTGCGACGACGGCGAGCGACGATTCCGGCCGAGCAGAGACCCAGCAAAGCCAAGCTGCTTGGTTCTGGGACAGCGATCACGCTTCCACTGATCGCGATATTGTCTACATACTGGTGATGCCCACTAGCTCCTGTACCACCAGCCAGGTCTAGACGGAAAGTGGCGGTTTGGCCTGCAGCAAGCACGTTGCCGCCAGTAAGACCTGACAAATCGATGTCATAATCGTACCAATCAACAGTGCCACCGGCGATATTGTCGGCGCTACCAGATTGGATACTTTGAGCCGTAAGATCACCTGATTGAATCGATACAGTCCATTCATGGGCAGCGTTTGGTCTGAACGTGCCTGTGTCGAAGTGGAAAAAATCCAATTCATAGTCGTCAGCAGAGCTGTTGGTGATCGAGAAGTCCATGAAGCCATTGACTCCGTTATTCATGGACAGCCCCCTGTTGAAGGCGACGGTCGTTTCAGCGCCTGCCAAAGTGCCGAAAGTTCCATCGTCGTTAGCTCCTGAGCCACTACGACCCCAACCAACGGTTCCTGTAGTAGAGTCGCCAGAGAAATCAGCTGCAGTGGTAGTAGCAGCATTGATGACGCCGGCTCCTGCATTCGGGTTGTTAGTAATCCAATTTTCAAAGCCCACGAGCACAGCAGCATTTGCGGCCTGTGGCACCAGCAATGCCGCAAGGACGGCGGGGAAAAGAATTTTACTCATGAAGTTCGCCTAGGATGATGAAGAGCAACTTGACTTGCTGGCCGGTGAAACAACCGCCCATTTCCTGCAATCCTCGTATTTTAGCCCCGCCCGCCCCCCTTGCAACCCTGCTTTTGCCTTTTTTGCGGGGATTCTATTCAAATCTCTGCTATTTTGATGCGGCAAGCGAAACCCGTATCGCCCCGTAGCACCCGAACGGATTGAATCCCAGGTCATCGGCCATGATTAAAATCATGTTCGGCTTTTCTGCGAGTAGCGTGCGTCTGACCAAACCGAAGCACCCAAGATCAAAAAACAAAACGGCAAATGCGTTGAAGCTGGGCCAACAGTTCATAGTGTCAACTGGTAGGTGGATGATGACGTGTGTCTAAGCCCGGGTGCGGATATCTAGCAAACCGCGATCGGCCCTAAATGAACACGAATTTGACAGGCATTGGATTCGCCCCTTGAGTGCATGCGGGACCTCAGAGAACTTCATTCTGAATCATCGCGCAAAAGCCTGCGGCTTCCTCTCGTCGTGCCACCAGGTCATCAAACTTTCCGGTGAGTTCAAACGGCAAAAAGCCTCGATAGCCAACCTTGTGGATGATGGCCTTGAGGCGTGGTAGATCGATGGGCAAGGTTGTTCCGTCGATCCAAACATCCTTTTTCAGTTGCCAAGTCGCTGAGTAGGGCAGCAGCTTCTCGATTTCATCGTAAACGTTTTCTGTGCGCAGGCTGCCGGTATCCAAAACGACCCGCAGCCACGGCGAATCCACGGCATTCAAAAGCTCAATCGTCTGATCGGCCGTTTCCAAAAAGTCATGATGCGGCTGCAGTCCCAGGATCACGCCGTGATCTGCCGCCATCTTTGTGCAGTCTTGAAGCGTGGTCACCATTCGATCAAAGACAGAGCCTCGGTCCTGCGATTCTGCCAATCGTCGTCCAGAGAATATCCGCAATACATCGCCGCCCATTTTGGCCGTCACCGGGATCCAGTTCTTGACCAACTGGACCTCGTTTTGGAACTGTGCCGAGTCGGCGAGCGAAAAATTATTTTTTACACCCGTGCCGCTGACGGTCACACCGTTCTCGAAAGCGTACCTCTTGAACTCATACAGCGACTTGTCGTCGGGGATCTCCGGATACTGCGAAAAGTAGTACCCGGTCATATCCACGCCGTCGATCTGATGGTCGCGACAAAAGTCAATGACATCGTTCCGTGTCATTTCACCCGCAATCAACACCGTGTTGAAAGTGAAGGCGTTGAGCCCCAACTTTAAACGGACTTTGCCTTCAATATCCCCTTGATGTTCGCTTTCAATGGGGGAAGCCACTGCGGACCGTATTAACAGCGGCGACAATGCCGTCGCCAACGAGGCATGGAAAAGGGTTCGTCGTTGCATCATGTGTCTTCCTGTTGAATGGGTATTGAGCTGTCTTCTCAGTTCGAGTACTTCAGCTCAGTTAGCGAACCTCAAATCGATAGACCCCTGAACCCACTTCAATTTCAATCCAATTGCGGCCTTGCGAATCGACCGCCATGGATGGTTTCTTCATTTTCTGGCCGCCCTCCCAAAGCTCTGAATTCACTGAGCAGGGGATATGTAACAAAGCCGTCGTGTTGACCGGGATCTCGACGCTCCAGTGGAAAATGTTGTCCCTGGTTTTCCACTCGCTATGCACCGAACCGTATGGCGATTCAACGCTGGCTTTCGCCCACTCGAGCTGACCAGTCAAATGCGGCTTGAGTTGAAAGTGTTTGTAGCCCGGCGAAGAGGCTGCCGGACTGATGCCGGCGACGGATTCGTGCATGAAGGCTGCGAAGCCGCCGTTCATTGGGTGATTAAAGGAATTACGATAGTAGCGTTCTTTTTTCCACTCCCAACGACGCTCGGGCCAAGTGGACAAACCGCAGCTCAGCACATAGCCCGGGCTGGGAAAGGTTGTGTCCGTCAACATGTGGTACGCCAGGGCGTCTTGTCCCTGTTCGGCTAACACCGTGTACAGATGCCGCAGCCCATGGATCCCGCAGGCGTGATGGCCATCGTGTCGATCATTGATATCGAACAGCAAAGCGGCGACGCGGTCGCCCGTGTCTTCCTCCGGCACCATGCCAAGCTTGAGCGCCATCACCGTCGCGGTTTGGCTGCCAAAATGTTCCAAATCGCTGTCTTCGATGGGCTGCAGATATACCTTCTCAAATGCGGCAGCGATTTCGTCGGCTTCGGCAAGGCACTTTTTGCTGTAATCCTCGTCTCCCAGAACCGTCGCCATCTGGCTGGCGATATTGAGTGCCTGGTAGTAGAACACGGTTCCCGAAACATACGGGTGGCACTCCATGAATTCGGGAGCCGCTTTACGATCCCAACGTGGTGGGCACCAATCACCCAAGCCGTTGTCGATCACGCCCTGACCGGTTTTAAAGGTGCGATAGTACGCGAGGAAATCCTTCGCATGCTCGAACCGCGACCGAAACACTTCGACGTCGCCGGTGTGAACGTACATCCGCCAAGGCAAAATCACATACGCGACTCCCCAATCGATGTTGGCCAGCCGGTTGGCTCGTTTTCCAGGCGCCACCATCGTCGGTACACCCTCGCTTTGGGGTCGGACTCGTCGCAGCCGCCCGTCTTTCCGCCGACTATCTTCGATGTCACGAATGTACTTCATGTAGAACGTGTTCATGTCATAGTTGAACAGGCTCAGGTCGGCCGTCGCGTGAGCGTCTCCAAGCCAGCCACATTTTTCACGATGTGGACAATCCTCCGGCAGCGAATGCCAGTTGCCTTCCAGGCTGAGCAAACTGGCTGCATAGTGCTGGTTGAACAGATCTTCGGAACATTCAAACGATCCCGTTCGCTTGACATTGCTGCGAACAAACACTGCCGCAACGCTGTCCTTGGTCGGAGGCGTTTTCAGGCCGCTGATTTCGATGTATTGAAAGCCTGCGTAGGTGAACCGGGGCGACCACGTTTCCGTCTCGCCTCCTTTGCAGATGTAAAACAGTTCATAGGGCCGACCCGGAGCACCACCATACGTCCGCTGATCGGCTCGACCGCTAATTTTGTCCACGACTTCGGCGGGAAGAATGCTGATCAGGTCCCCGGCGCCCTGAGTGACTTCCATCTCGATCCAGCCGGCGATGTTCTTCCCGAAATCAAACAGCCATGTGTCCGGTTCCACCTGCTTGATCGATACTGGCGCGATGCGTTCGAGTTCTTTGATCGGCGGTAACAACTGAGGCCGCAGTCGAAGGTCTGGGCATGGCGCCGGCTTTTCGACTGCCGATTGCCAATCCGTATCGTCCAAGCCGGGCGCGGACCAACCAGCGATCTCCTGCCGCGCGTCGTACGTTTCGCCCCAGTAAACGTTGTCGAAAATCGTCGGACTGACCGTCGCCTTCCAGCTTTGGTCGGTCACGATTTCTTCCGTGCTGCCATCGGTGTATTCGATGAACAATTTGGCTCGCACGCTCGGTTGACCGTAACCGAACTTTCCGTCGAAACCGATATTCTGACCATAGAAACCGTTGCCCAGCCAAAGTCCGATCGCGTTTTCGCCTTGCCTCAGCGCCTCGGTCACATCATGCACCACATACAGCGTGTGCTTTTCATAGTTGGTCTGCCCGGGATCCAGCACTGCATCGCCAACCTTTTGGCCGTTAATAAAAAAGTCCGCGTAGCCAACGCCGCTGACGTACGCCATCGCTTTGCGAATACGTTTCTGCAGCGAGACTTTCTTTCGCAGCAGCGGCGACGGATGCGAACGAAGCATTTCCTTAAGCGTTAGGCTCATCCGCGCGGCCAGTTCCGACTCGCGAGTGTCTTCCCCCAAACCAATCCACTGCGAACCGCCCCAATCGCCGGCGTCCAGCAAAGCCATCGACCAAGTGGCGACATCTGACCAGTCACTTTGCCGACCGCGATTGTCCGTGACGCGAACTTTCCAGAAACAAGTCTGCCGACTGGTAAGCGGTTTTCCCGCATATTCCACGAGCGTCGATTGATTCGATTCAATCACGCCGCTGTCCCACAAATCCGTCTTCCCGGTTGTCAGCAGGTCAGGCTTGCTCGCCACCAGCACTTGATACGATTGCTGCACCACGTCGCGCACCGCAGCGTCTTTCGATTGAATCTTCCAGCTCAAACGCGGCTGAGCCTTGTCCAGCTGAATCGGATTTTGCAGGTGCTCGGCCGTCAACTGTCGCGGCGACAATCCAGACGGCTGATCTGCCAATAGCGTGGATTGGCAAGCAAACAGAACGGTGATGATGAGAAGAAGTTGTTTCATGATGTCTGTGGGTTGATTTGAAAATGTCCTCGTGTGCTCAGGGTTTGGCGAGCCAACCGTCGCCAGACTCTGTCCCGTAATCAGTGAACGGCAAGGCGCTAGCCGCCGGTGACAGCGCCAAACCCGCGACTCACAGAATACGTGTCGA
>CAYUGI010000280.1:0-8200 GCA_964444105.1 uncultured Pirellulaceae bacterium | reverse complement strand
CGCGAGCGGGAGGGTAATGACTTGCGCAACATCAAAAAGCGCCAGCGAGCGGCCCTTGAAACGCGTGGCTCGCTGGCGTTTCGCGTTAGATGTTCAATACCGGCCACCCTTAACTTAGCTGTCTTGCGCTAAAGCCGGGAGACAACGTACGCTGTCTCAATGAAAGCCCGCTACGCCAGCGTTTTCTCGAAGAGCAACAGCATGCGTTTCCAAGCTTTCTCCGCCTGTTCTTCGTTGTGAACTTTTGTGTCGGGCGGGCACCATCCGTGACCTGCCGCATAGACTTCAATCTCGGCAGCTAGTTTTGCGTCCGCGAACGCTGTTTTCAACGTGGATTTCGATTCGGGATCTTTCTTGTCATCGTTTTCCGCGATCGCAATAAGGAATCCCGCCTTCATTTTTGGGATCAGCAGATGGGGGCTGTCCGACTTATCGGTTGCCAGGCCGCCACCATGAAACGTTGCCGCTGCTCCTATGCGTTCGGGAACGGCCGCAGCGGTTCGCATCACAATCGGACCACCCATGCAGTATCCCGTCGTTCCGATCTTTTTGCTTTTGTCGACCTGAGGCTGCGCGTCAAGCCAAGCGACGAAAGCTTTCGCATCGGTGGTATGTTTCGCAGCATCCAAAGATCGTGCCAATGGAATCACGTCCTTGATCGGAGTGCTGGCGCCCTTGGCTGCAGTGGGAGCTTTTTGCGTTCGGTAAAACGGATTAACGACCAAAACGCTGTATCCGGATTGCGCCAAGCGTTCTCCCATTTGCCGAAATGCAGGACGCAAGCCAAAGATATCGGGCCAAATCAGCACGGCCGCGTGCGAACCCGAACTTGGAGCTACGAAAAATGCATCGCACTGACCATCGGGAGCATCAATCGTGACATCGCTTTTGTTCACATCGGCCGCGTTCGCTACTTGCGGCAACATTGCTGCGCCCATCCCGGCAGCCGTCATCGCAGCCATATCACGACGCGAGTACTTTCTGATGTCATCGTCAAAATGATCTTGGTCACACATCGGTACTTTGCTCAAACAACACGGAAAAAGAAGAGGACAACAAAATTGTAAGCCATTGGCAGATCGCCCAACGCTGGTTTGCATCCTTTTGCCAAGGTTGTTCCTTTGCTTCCGCAGTTCCCAAGCCCTTTTGGGACGGAAAGAAACTGAGTTTTCGTCGTTGCATTTCCTCGAATTGCCACTGCGTACATGGGATCGAGACTCGTTAGCTATACTGTTGATGTTGAAAACCTCGCCTCGTTCCTTCATGAATTTATCGCGAAGTGTCCAGACTCTTCTCCGTATTGGCGTTCTCACTCGTTCTCGGTGCCGGATTTTGCGATGCTGACTTCGATCACGATCTCAAGCCACTGCTGGCCAAATACTGTTTCGATTGTCACAGCGGTGACGATGCGAACGGCGACGTGGACTTCGCTGTTGCCCGGAGCACTTCCGACGAAATCCAATCCGCTTACGAACTCTGGGAATCGGTCGCTGGGCACCTAGAAAACCGAACGATGCCGCCAGACGACAGCCCGCAGCCCACCAACGCGGAGCGTCAGCTGGCGCTGCAGTGGTATCGACAGTTTGTCGTTTCGGTGGAAGCTCGGCCCGCGGTTTTACGTCCACGCAGACTGTCGAAGATCGAATACCGAAATACGCTTCGCAGCTTGCTGGGATTCGATTTGGAAGCCGCCGTGATCGAAGCGGAGCAAACGGACACGGAGACATCACTCGTGTTCAAGTTGTTGCCAACTGATCCACCAGGCGAGAGCGGGTTTACGAATGACACTCATTCAAATCCTCTTTCAACGGTTGCCTGGGATCAATATTCGTACCTAGCCGACGTGGGCTTGGAGGAGTTGTTTTCAGTAAATCGGCGCGAACAGCTTGAAACCTTGACGGGGCCGATCAATGAGGATGTCGGAATATCCGCGAATCAGGCCGAACAGATGGTACGACGTTTCGTGCCAATGGCCTTTCGGCGCGAGCTATCTCCGGCACACTTCGATCCGATCTTGGCTAGATTGGCTGGTCAGAAGGGAGACTCGCTCGTTCGTGCTCTTAAACTTGAGATGAAGGCGGTTTTGTTGTCGCCGGAGTTTCTGTACCGGGGATTTTTGGTTGATGGAGTACGTGGCGCTCAACGCCCCATCGATCCCTTTGAACTGGCAGAGCGTTTGTCCTATTTCTTGTGGGCCGACATGCCCGACCGACTCCTGATGTCGAAGGCTGAAAGCGGCGAGTTGGGAGATCCTGACGTGCTTGCCGCCGAGCTTGATCGGATGATCATGTCACCCAAAGCAAGAAGCTTGGCCGAAGTGTTCGTTAGCGAGTGGCTTTCCCTGAGCGAGATCGATTTGGCCTCCGATAATCCGCCGGTCAGAGATGCTTTGAAAGCACAGCCGATTGATTTTATGCACTTCTTGTTTACCCAGGGCCGGCCATTGATCGAACTGGTTGACTCGGACGTCGCATTCGTCAACGCACACACGTCGCGGCTTTACGGCGAAGATGCAAAGCAAATGGAAAAGCAGGTCCGACGAAAAGGAATCGAAGTTGCGAGTCAACCCAATCAGCAAATTGAGATTCGCAAAGCGACGGAAAGGGGCGGGGTTTTGACGATGCCGGGAATCTTGGCCATGAATCGTGGTCCGATTCTTCGTGGAACCTGGATCTTGGAGCGAATCCTTGGGGATGAACTTCCTGCCCCGCCCGCCAACGTCGGACAAGTCGCCGCCAACATTCCCGGGCAGCAACTGACGTTTCGTGAAAGGTTCGAGCAGCATCGTGCGAATCTAGCTTGTGCTGTCTGTCACGACAAAATTGACCCGTTGGGATTTTCCCTGCAAACGTTTGACGATGGCGGGCAATTTGTCTTGGCAAAAAACTACAAACGGAAAGGCAAGGCCAAGAAGAAGCAAAAAACAGAGGATCCTGGCCAATTGAAAACCAGCGGCGTGCTGCCGTCGGGCGAGCGTTTTCAGGACATTGTTGAGCTGAAACAAATTCTCGCGACCAGCAAACGTGAAGCGGTGATTCGCAATATTGTGCGTCGTACCCTGTCCTACGCGTTGTGCCGAAAACTGGAAGTGTTTGATCTGCCTGCGGTCGATACAATCACGGATCAAATGGTCGAAACGAATGGAACTTGGCGAGACCTTTTCTTCGCGGTCGTGACGAGCTTGCCGTTTCGCGAAGCCATCTTGTCGGAGCAAACTGAATCATGAGCAAACGAACCCGACTCAAGCGACGTACCTTTCTGCGAGGTGCAGGTGTATTGCTACCGCTGCCATTTCTGAATCTGATGCAGAATTCGGCGAACGGCGCAGTAAAGACATCGCCTCCCAAGCGATTCATGACTCTGTTTAAGCCCAACGGTGTTCATCCACCTTCTTGGAATATTAGCGGGGGCAGCGAGCATGATTTCCGTATGTCGCCGTTGATGAAGCCGTTTCAGAAGCACAAAGACGATTTGTTGATCTTGGACAACATGGGCGACTTTGGCTTTTCGTCTCACGCGAATTCGACAAGACGCTTTTTGTCCGGTCATCACGCGGTGAAGAACTCCGCGTCCGTCGACCAATTGATCGCCCAAAAGATTTGCGGCGACACATTACATCGTTCGCTGGAACTGACGACCGAGGGGCTCTTTCCGAATCAATTTGGCTGTAGCTACATCTCCTACGACAAAAATGGCGGCGCGATCCCTCGAGAGAGTGATCCGCAATTGGTATTTGATCGGTTGTTTCGCAATCCGTTGGCCAGCCCAAAGCATCGCGAGGAGATGGCCAGCGTTCTGGATCGCGTCAGCGAGGACGCCAAGTCGCTGAGCCGAAAAGCGGGCACGGAGGACCAACGCACGCTGGACGAATACTTGCAAGTCGTCCGGGATTCTGAACAACGCATCGAATCGATGCAGCAAATAGAGCCAAACGCGAAGTTTGACGTAGAGAAATTCACGCGGCCCGGAACCGGAGCCAACTTGGATGAACAAGTTGACGCGATGATTGATCTGATCGCGTTGGCGCTGTGGACCGATTCCACACGCTGTGTCACGTACATGTTGGGCAACAGCAACAGCCGAATGGTGTTTGATTTTTTGGGGATTACTGAGCAGCATCATTACCTTTCTCACTTTTTCCGCAATTTCAGTCGCAGCAACTTGGATTCATTGTTGAGGATCAGCCTGTGGCACATGGAGAAATTCGATTTGCTGCTGACCAAATTGAAATCGCATGTCGAGGGCGACGGCACGTTGCTGGACAATACGCTGGTGTTGTACGGAAGCGGCATGGGACACAGTGACAACCATACCGCCACGCGCATTCCAATCGTCTTGGCCGGCGCCAAGGATGTGATCAAAACAGGACGTTACGTTCGCTACGACGAAAACCAGCAGCTCGGTCGATTGCATCTTTCATTGTTAAACAGCTTCGGAATCGACATCGATCATTTCGGTGGGTCGATGACACCACTGCCGGGCCTAAAAGGCGGAGACTTCCAGCCCTACCGCGAGCGACCATTCAAAAGCTGGATGCGAGTTGAAGACGATGAAGTAACAGTGCAAGGACGCCTGCGCATGTCCGATGACTTGAATGAAGCGAAGATTTTCTACGTTGACGTTGACGGGCAGCCATCGGTCAAAGTTCAGGTCGATTTCCGTGATTTCCACGATTTCAATCTGGCCTACCACTGCGGCACAGGCATCACGTTGACTGGCCAAGGCAAACAGCTGGAAGACAGAGTCGTCGTCACCAAAGTGACCGATATCGAGTCAGTTTTCGGCAAGTCAAAGCCCGGGACTCAAAAGGGATAGTGCTCCTGCGCCGCCAATGCGTTGTTTCTTCCCTGCACGCGGTCATAAACCGTCTGACGAAACACGAGTGGAACCAATCACCGCGAACAAGAATCAACCATGTTTTTATCCACTAGTTTATGACGGATGGCGGCTCTTGGGCCGTTTTAACCGCGACACGAGACGAGCTTGCACGCTATCAATCGCGTGATAGAAACGCACTATGTCAGCACGACTGCCTCGCTATGATGCCCAACGGTCTTACCAATGGAATTATGACCATCCTCCTGACTGGCAATCACCTGATGTTTCTTCGATCGCGGTTTCTGCAGCCGACGGCGATTGGAATTTGGCAGGTCTGTCGCTTCCATCACCACTTGGCATTTCGGCAGGCCCACTGCTGAACGGGGCTTGGTGTCTTTACTATTCGCGTCTGGGTTTCGACGTCCTGACCTACAAGACCGTGCGAAGCAATCCACGTGAGTGCTACTCGCAGCCGAATCTCGTTCCTGTGGAATGTGGCCAGATCGGTGAGCACGATTGGGATGTAAAAAGCCGCTACGTCAATGCGTCCAAACGCATGCAGAAATCATGGGCGGTCTCGTACGGAATGCCATCGACTAGTCCAGATGTTTGGCGCCGTGACGTCGAGTGGACACGTCAAAACTTGGCCGACGAAAAATGCCTGTCTGTATCCGTCGTCGGCACAATGCAGGACGATTGGAGCATTGAGCAATTGGCCAACGACTACGCGACTTGTGCAAAGTGGGCGGTCGAAAGTGGCGCGGACTTCATCGAGACGAACTTTTCGTGCCCGAACGTATCGACCTGCGATGGCCAACTGTATCAAAACCCACAGTCATCGCGCATTGTTGCACAGGCCGTCCGCGCCGCGATCAGTGATACGCCTTTTATTGTCAAAATTGGGCACGTTCGTGATCCAAGTGCTGCCAGCGAATTCCTTTCTGCCGTCGAAGGTCACATCAATGCGATCGCCATGACCAACAGCATCGCGGCGATTGTCCGCGAAGGTGAGCGTGAACTCTTCGCGGGCATGCCGCGTGGTATCTGCGGAGACGCGACTCGCCAGGCGTCTATTTCGCAGGTTCAAATGTTCTCGGACGTAGTGGGGCAGCGGAAACTTTCGACGCAGTTGATTGGCGTCGGCGGAATTAGCGAAGCACAGCACGTTAGTGATTATTTGGCAGCCGGTGCCAGTGCCTGTCATTTGGCAACATCGGCGATGCTGGATCCGGCTGTCGCCATCGAAATCCGACGTCATCTGGGGACTCAACCTGAATGAGGCAGCTTCCTGGCTACAGTGCCGTCAATTTCGCGATGACTTCTGCCGGGATTCCGTCTGGCTGAAGCGATCCGCAGCTTCGACACGCGAATCCGTTATATCGCAGCACTTCGTTTGCCTGCGTTGGCGCGTCAGAGGAAACGTCGGCGAGGATGACCACTTCATCGAAAAGGTACCAACCGCAATCGCGTCGTTCATTATCGCAGCCAACTTGGTTCCGGCACCGTCTTGGTGAAACAAACTCGGCGCTCACAGGCAGGACCTTTTCATCAGCATTCATTCTGTTCTCTTCAAGGTTCGTGTTTTGCAGCATGTTCAACGTTTACTGCTGTGACAGACGTTTCATAACAGCATCGTGACCTTGCTCTTTTGCAAGTGACATCGGCTGCGCCCACCGGGAGCCTACGGGCAGCGAAGTGTCGGCACCAGCTGTTAACAGGCAATCCACAATCACCAAACGTCCCTTCCACGCGGCCAAGCCGAGCGCCGTCGTTCCGGATTCGTGATCAACGGCGTCGATACTGACTCCGTTGGAGAGTAGCCATGTAACGCGGTCGCATGTTTCGTCGAACGCCGCGTAATGTAGAAACGTTCGACCAAACCAGTCTCGAGCGTTGATGTCAGCGCCGTGGTTGAGTAGTCCGACAAGCATCGCTGCCGAGCGTGGCATGCGCCAGCCTTTAGACGGGTTCAGGCTGCGAATACTGTCAGGGCCGAACCGTGACACGTACTTCTCCAGCAACTCAACGTCATCCAGTTCAATCACTTTGCCCAGAACACTGGACCACATGTCGCGATTGGGTATGAAGGTTTCGTCGTCGAGCGCGACCGAAACCTTGGCGTGCGAATCCAACTCCCATTCGCCGGAAAGCGCATTGTGTTTTTTTAAGAGGGCGACCGCTTCCGCTTGGCGATCGCCATCTCGCTGAGCGATCGACAAACAGTTGCCACTCGAATCGACATAGGCGTCCACGTTCGCACCGTGTTCGATCAGCAGCTTCATCATTTCAATGTCGTTGCGCGATGAAGCCTCGAATAGAGCAAAGCCTGATGATGCACAATGTTCTGGAAGATTCGGATCGGCTCCGTGTTCCAGCAGTAGCCGCACCATTTCCGTTCGGCCTCGACTGGCTGCGAAGTACAGCGGGCTACGGCGTGAATCGTTGAGCTGTTTGGCAAGATCTGGCTGACTCTCTAGTTGGGCTTTGACGTGATCGAGGTCATTGAACGCGACAGCAGCCGAAAACTCGTAGGCAGCCCCGTTGTCACGGATGAATTTTGCGACTTGTTCGGGTGTTGTTTCAGGATCGCGATCGTTGTGGTCGAACCAGTAGTCACCGGCGAGCGCGAGGTGTAAAGGTGATTGCATGTCGGCGCGCTTCGCGTTGATGTCGGCTCCAGAGTCAAGCAATGACTGTATCACAGGGATCCTTCTCGCAAGGACTGCCCAATGGATCGCTCTGTTACCGTGTTCATCACCAATGCTGACGAGCTTTGAGTCTGTCGAAACTAGCTTCTCGACCTCGCTGGTGTTTCCCGAAACGATAACGCTCCACAACGCCTGGTAGCTGGGATCGTAGTTGAACCGTCGTTGCATTTCGGCCACCAGAATCGCGTGAACCTCATCAAATCCGCGTTCTTTGGCGAGCGGCAGAAGCTTCTGCCACGAACTGTAGGTGAAATTGGAGTATGCCGGGTTGATCCCCGCTTTCAGCAGAGCCTGCACGGAGTCAATTTGGTTCTCTCGCACCGCAAAATGCAACGGACACTCATACCAAATCTGATGGTGCATCAACTCGGGGTTCTTGTCGATCAACTGCTCGACAAGAGCAACGTCGCCATCGGTCGCAGCGCAATACAAATGCCAAGCATCGTCTGGCGTACCCTCGGGCTTCGACATCTCGTCCGATTTTCGCAGTGTCATGGCAATATCTTTCGTTGCTGCATTATTGCTTCCTCGTTTGCCGTTAATCGCAAACCTAAACGCCGTTGAGTTATGCGACTTTCCAAGACACTAGAGCATTTTTACAAAAGACGTAGCCGATGTCGCAAGACTTCGGAGTCTGAATTCTTGCGAATTCAGCTACCACGATCTCGCACGTC
>CAYUGI010000279.1:0-8221 GCA_964444105.1 uncultured Pirellulaceae bacterium | reverse complement strand
TGGACGAGTTTCAAGACACATCACCGATCCAATGGCAGGTTCTTCGCCCGCTGGCAATGCGAGCGGCTTCACAAGAGCCAGGTACCGACAGCCGGCAAGAATGGCGAGTCGATCGATCGTTCTTTTGCGTTGGCGATACTAAGCAAGCGATCTACGGGTGGCGTGGCGGTGTAGCCGAAATTTTTGATGCAGTGGCAGACCAGATCGATGGTGTCAAAGAAGCCGAACAGAACAAGAGCTTCCGCAGCAGTCCCGTCGTGTTGAATGTGGTGACGCAGGCGTTCAAAGGTCTCGTGCGACATCCGTTGGCCGCTTCGGTGTCCGGGGCGATCATTGACAAGGCCAAGCATGAAGCTGACGCGATCGTCAAATTTGCCAAACGCTTTCCGGTCCACACGTCTGCCAAAGCAGACCTCGCCGGATTTGTCACGATGCAGACGGCACGCAAAGTTGACGGTGATGCGGCGGCGCGAAAGCAAGCCTGCTACGAAGACGCAGTGGACTTGATCGCGCAAATCAATCGCGATGCGCCAAACAAGACGATTGGTGTTCTGACACGATCCAACTCGGTCGTCGCACAGATGATTTTCTTGCTGCAAGAAAAAGGCGTGCGTGCCAGCCAAGAAGGCGGCAACCCCCTGACGGACTCGGTTGCGGTCGAGCTGATATTGTCGGCACTGATGTGCGCAGAACATCCCGGCGATTTACGTTGGGCGTTTCATATTGCCCAAACGCCACTGGGTCAGACATTGGGAGAAGCACCGGGTGATGCCTTGCGAAGCTTAGTGGAAGAACGTGGCCTTTCTGAATCGGTCGAATTTTTGGCCGGCAAACTTGCACCCCACTGTGACAGCCGCGATACGCTACGACTGCGTCAACTAACTCAGCTGGCGATGACTTACCAACAGAATGCCGCGCCGCGGCTTCGAGACTTTGTGCGACTGGTTCGCGAAAAGCGTGTCGAGCGTCCACAGCGAGCTCCCGTTCGCGTGATGACGGTTCACCAAGCAAAAGGTCTCGAGTTCGACGCAGTGGTGCTACCCGAGTTTGACTCCGCTCTCACGCGCGGCGGATCTGGCTGCGTGGCGGACGTGCCAGAACTGGGGGAGCCACCCAAGGCGATCACTCGCAGCGTCAAACAAGCTGCTTGGCATTTCTTACCCCGTTCATGGCAACAAGCATTCGGTGACCAGGCCGCAGGTGAAATGACCGAAGCGATGTGTTTGATGTATGTCGCGATGACGCGGGCAAAGCAAGCACTTCATATCGTGATCCAGCCTTCAACCAAAAAGGAGTTCGCGACCAAGACTCCATCGTCGCTCTTGTATCACGCACTGGAGTGCGACGAAGACCCAACACAAAGCCGCGTGATTTTGTACGAAACTGGAGATCCGAAGTGGTACAAAGACACGACGGAGCCAATGCAAGAACAGGAAGACACGGCGACAGAGACATCCATTGAGTTTCAACCCTTGCCACCTGTGCCGAGGCGAAATCGCAATGATTAGCTTGGCCCGTCACTCATTCAGGCCCGCAGGGCCGTAAGCACCTTGCCGGTGGCGTGAGCCACCGGTATTCGATCATCGACCCAACTCATCCGCTACACGGCGGCTTTGCCGCCGTGTAGCGGACTTAAAATAGATTGTCTAGTCTCCGGGCGTTAACACACCCGGCATAGGGGCTACCGACCCTTCGGGTCTAGACACAAGACATCAGCAAATTCATGACAAACCGCCGTATCCTTCACGCCGCTGACATTCACTTAGACAGTCCGCTGCAAAAGCTTAGTCAATACGAAGACGCTCCGGTCGATCAGATTCGTGATGCCTCTCGTGATGCCTTGAACAATTTGACGGACCTTGCAATCGATCAGGAAGTTGACCTGGTCGTCATCGCGGGCGATCTTTATGACGGCAACTGGAAAGAAACTCGCACCGGCATGTTCTTCGTCAAACAGGCGACGAAACTGCGCGACGCTGGCATTCCGATTTTGGTCATTCGCGGCAACCATGATGCGGCAAACATCATGACCCAGTCATTACCGCTACCGAAAAATCCCGACGGTAGCCAAATCATGATGGCAGACGAAAAAGTTGACTCGCGTTTGTTCGAAAACTTAGGGATTGCCGTTCATGGTCGCTCGTTTGGTAAACGGGCCGAGAAAGAAGGCATGGTCAAACACTATCCATCACCACACAGCGGACTGTTCAACCTTGGGATCATGCACACCAGTTTGCTGGGCGGTGAAGGCCACGACCCCTATGCACCTTGTACGCCCATTGAATTGAAGGACAAAGAATACGACTATTGGGCGCTGGGGCACATTCACGTTCGCGGCGAACATGGGCCAGACGAAGGTGCGCCGGTTGGGTTCAGCGGCAACATCCAAGGCAGGCACATCAACGAATCGGGCGAGAAAGGTTGTATCCTGGTCAATATCGACGAGAAGAATGTCACAACACGCACCTTTCATCCACTCGATGTCGCTCGCTGGGAACTGTGCTCCATCGACGCCAGTGAGATGCATCACGAAGACGAACTGTTGGAGTATTTTCAAAACTACTTAGCATCACAGTTACCCAAGATCGAAGATCGGCTACTCGTCACGCGGGTCCGAGTTCATGGGGCTTCGCCACTGCATCACCGGTTGCATCAACGATGCCGACACATCGAAGACGAACTGAGAGCCGTCACGATTAGCCATGGCAACGGCCAAACTTGGCTGGAAACGTTTCGTGTTCGTACCAGCGAACGAACGAGCGATACACAGGCAGTCGAACTGGACGGACCACTGGCGAGTTTATCCAGTATCGTGCAGGACTTGAAAAACAACCCGAAACTTGCCGCGACAATCACATCCGAATTACGGTCGCTTAACAGCAAGCTACCGACTGAGGTGACACTGGACGAGGACTTCGACAAAGACGCGCAGCAGTGGGCAGAAGGGCTGATCGAATCGGCTGCGGCCGACTTGATCGGACGCTTACAAGGTCAGGAGGCGGGCCAATGATCATTGATCGACTTGACTTAAAGGCCTTCGGTGGGTTCACTGACTTTTCGCTTGACCTCTCCGCCGGCCCGCATCGGTTCCACATCGTCTATGGTCCCAACGAGTCGGGGAAATCAACTAGCTTGCGAGCGATTCACTCGTTCCTGTTTGGTTTTCCTCGCAGTACCGACGACAATTACTTGCACCCAAACCCAAAGCTGCGAGTCGGCGGGGTGTTGGTTGACGATGACGGCGAAAAACTGGAGTGTCTTCGCAAGAAGGGCACCAAGGAAACACTGCGCGGACCCGACGACAAGACCGTCATCGCCGACGCGCGACTGAGCGAACTGCTTGGAGGCATCGATCGGGAAACGTTCGAACACCGTTTTGGACTTTCTCACAACGAACTGGTTCGTGGCGGGATGCAGATCATTCAAGGTGGTGGTGACCTGGGTAGCATTCTGTTTGCTGCCGGTGCCGGCGTCGATCGCTTGCGAGAGGTTCAAGCGGACCTGGAACAGCTTTCCCAGGACTTGTTCAAGCCGGGAGGGACCAAAGGCGCTATCAACCAAGCAACCAAGCTCTTTCGGCAACAAAAAAAGGATCTCGCCGAAAAACAGATGCTGCCTGCTGAATACGAGCGTCGTAGAGACTCGCTCCAGTCGAAGCGAAACGAGATAGCCGAAATCGAGGCGGAACAAAAGCAGGTCGCCGCCGAACTGGCATCGCTACAACGAATGCGCGACGCGATGCCGTTGATTCCCAAATGGAATTCGATTCAGGAGAAGCTGAGCGAGATCGGTGACGTGCCTTTATTGGACGAAGCGTTTATTGATCGCCGCCGAAAGACCCAAGCAAATCTCGAGACAGCGACGTCGCAGCAGCAAGAGTTGTCCGATCGATTGAGCGGTCTGAACTCAGAGCTCGCGGAGTCGTTGGACGACGCCCCAGTGATCGTTCATCAAGAAAAGATCGAACAGTTGTTTCAAAAACTAGGTGCTCGTGAAGAAGCTCTGGATCAATGCAAGGAACTACAAAAAACTTGTGACAGACTGGAACGGCAACTATGTCAAAAACTCCGTGATTTGAAAGTCGATCTGTCAACGGATGACGCCAACGGCCAAGCAATCGATGACGCGGTCGAAAAACTGCGACTTAGCGATGCGATCGAAGCGAGCGTCGACAAGCTTGCCCTAAAACACGACACATTGCTTACACAGAGGGATGAAGCGGAATCCACGGTCGATGCCTTGACGCGGCAATTGGAAGCTTTGGAGAAAGAGTTGTCTGTCGCCGACCACGACGCAGACCCGGAATCGCTGAGCGAATTGTTGGAATCGGTCGGCAAGCCCGACAATTGGCTCAGCCGACTGTCGCGTCAACAGGCGGATGTTGCTCAAGCCGAGGGCGACTGCCTGCACACTTATCAGCGACTCAGCGGAATTGAAATGGACTTTCAGCAGGCGTCGCAGCTACGCCTGCCCAGTGAATCGACGATCGAAGCGGCCGCTACGCGCATGCGTGAAAAACAGGACGCCATCGCGGTCGCTAAATCTCGACAAGGCGAATTGACTGCGCAGCGAGATCAAGTCAATCGACGACTTAAAACGCAGCAAGCAGGCCAGCCGCTGCCCACGCTCACCGAATTGCAGCAAGCGCGCCAAGACCGCGACTCCTTGCTGAACGATCTCTCCAACGCCTTGGCGAATGGTGCCACTGATGCCAGCCAGGTGAATTCGCTGAAACTGTTGGTTCATCAAGCCGATCAAATCGTCGATGCCATCCGGCTTCATCACGAACAAGTGCATCGGCGCTCATTGGATTTAGCCGAGTGTGACGAGCTGAAAAGCGAAATCGAAAAAAACGAAATCGCGATCGAATCAGCAGTCGAACTAGCAGACGCAGCCGAACAGGAGTGGATGGCGATTTGGCAAAGCATCGGCGTGACGGCCGACACGCCCAAGCGAATGCTGCGCTGGGTCGCCGACCACGAAAAATTGGTCGCGCAGGTGCGCCAGTGGCAAAACGAAAGTCGCCAGTGTGCTGAAATCCAAAAACAGATCAGCAGTTCCTGCAATCGACTATCCAAAGCACTGCAGATCAAACAGCTTGCTGGAACGAGCAGTGAATCGGCCGAAGCAACGCTCTTTGATATCGCCGAGGACGTGACACCCGACACAGTATCTTTGAAACCTGCATCTCTAGACACGGCCGACTTGGTTTCGCTGTACCAAAATGCCAGCAGTCTGCGGAGAAGACTGTCAGACGCGCGGGAGCAGAAAATTGATCTTCAGAAACGAGTCTTGGATATCAAAGAGAGCCTGCCGAAAGCGCAGTCAGACCTGCAAGCGAAAGAGAAGTTACTGGCCACTTGGAAAAGCGACTGGGAAACAGCTACCCAATCATTTGCTGGTGATGACAACGCGACACCCGCCCTCGTCGTCGAATTGGTGCGTAAAATCAATGCTTTGACCGCACAGAAACGTGAACGAGATACTCTCACAGAACAAATTCACTCGATACACGCCGGCGAAAAGGAATTCGCGGCAGCGGTGAACCGCCTTGCAGCGTCCATCAACACGGACTCAGACGACACGACTGCCGCAGAGAATCCGCACCAATTCATCGAAGGCTTATTCGAGAGACTGCGTTTGGAACGATCTGAGTCAGCCAAACGCGAAGCACTTCAAAAGCAGGTGACGGAGGCCGAATCCAAGCTGGCAAAAGCGGTGGAACTCCGCGACAAGTGCCAGATCATTTTGAAGCAGCTCTGCACCGAGGCGAGCTGTACAGCGGCTGCTGAACTGATTGAAATCGAACGTCGCAGTGCTGACCGAAGCGAGTATGTCCGACAGCACAGTGAGACGGAAGATAAACTGGCGTTTCTCGCCGCAGGCGAATCGATTCCCGACCTGGTCAAGCGTGCCGGTGAACAAGATGCCGGCGTTCTGGAGATTGAGATCGAAACAAAGACTCGTTTGCTGGACGAGTTAAAACGGCGGCTGAGTGACTGTGAAAGCGAGCGGGGCGTTTTGCAGTTGAAGCTCGACGAAGTGGATGCCGGTAGTGATTCGGCGAACCTTTCCCAATCGATGCAACTTCTCGGAGGGCAGATACAGCGTGACGCCCAGGAGTACGCGCGGTTAAAGATTGCTTCGATGATCTTGCAGCGGAGCATCGAACACTATCGCGAAGAAAACCAGGGGCCTGTGCTCGGCTACGCGCAAGAGATCTTCCGCGAGCTGACTTGTGGCGAGTACACCGAACTGCGTGTGGAATATGTCGGCAATGACGAGCCGACTTTGGCAGGTGTGAAGTCATCCGACGCAGGAAGCTTGGTACCGGCGAACTTGATGAGTACCGGCACAGCGGATGCATTGTATTTGTCGCTGCGTTTGGCTTCGCTGCGACACCAACTCAGTCACGGCAGCAGAATCCCGTTGATCGTCGATGACTGCTTGGTCCAATTGGACGATCAGCGAAGCATTGCCGCGCTGAGGGTTTTCGCGAAGCTATCTCTCGACACTCAAGTGGTTCTTTTCACCCACCATCATCACTTGGTGGATTTGGCGACCGAGCATCTCAGTGCAGATGAATTTCACACGCATCAATTGGTCTCCTGATCCACGCCATCGACTAGCATGACGCAAATGCGATTGCCTAAAGCACATCCAATCCGCGTTTTTCGATATCGAGTACCTTGTTCAATCGGCGTTGGTGTCGTTCCTGCGGTGCGTACTTGGCTCCCAAGAACGCTTCGATAATCTCGAAGGCTAGTTCGCTGCCGATGATGCGTCCGCCGATGCACAACACATTCATGTCGTCGTGTTCGACGCCCTGATGGGCCGAGTAGGTGTCGTGGCAAACGCAAGCACGGATACCGGGAATTTTGTTTGCCGCAACGCTGACGCCAACACCGCTTCCGCAGATCATCAGGCCTTTGTCGGCCCGTCCTTCGATGATCTCACGTGACACCGCGATGGCAAAATCGGGGTAGTCGCAGCTCTCGGTGGATTGGGTGCCACAGTCGATGATTTCACTCACTCGGTCGCCAAAATGATCTGCAACGGCTTGTTTGAGCGGGAATCCGGCGTGATCGCCGCCCAACGCCAGTCGGATAGGATGCGCCAAACGGACGGAGCTGGATTGATTCATGTCAGAATTGGGGAGCAATCGCGTAGGAACGGCAGTCAAACGAAGCTGAATTGATAACTTCGAGGCAGGCAAATTGCCAACGGGGCAAGGATTTTGACCGTGGAAACGCCCGTAATCTGCGTGAAACTCAGGCGTTAGACGTTGTGACTAATTTTGGCCTTTGCTACTTTACCCAATCACTTTTGCAGTACTTGGTGCCACAATTGGTCCGATTTAGCTAAAGAGACCAGGTACACCGTGCTGCTACATCGCCGATTGTGTTGATCGGCAAGACGAAGTTTCGTTCCTCTAACCCCCGAACTTTCTGTGCCGGATTGCCCTCTTGGGTGGCTAGAAAGGTCATTGGTATTTCATCTCTATGGTTAATCGTAACCTCATCCGCTCCCTCGAAGACGACGACATCCTCAACGAATTGGCCATTCTGGCCCCCGAGGAAGAAGCGGAACAATGGCTCATCGAAGCCTTTGAAGCAGAACAACAAGAGTATGCGCAAGGTCGCATCGTCGATGGACGCATCGTCGAAATCAATGATGAGTGGGCACTCATCGATGTCGGATTCAAGAGTGAAGGCACCGTCAACCTAAACGAATGGGCCCCCGAAGAAACAACGCCGAAAGTTGGCGACACGGTCAAAGTCCTGATCGAAGAGATGGAGGACGAACTGGGCCGCGCCGACGACCCGTACGGCATGATCTCGCTGAGCAAGAGCAAAGCGGAAAAGATCATCGAATGGGAAAAGATCATCGAGACCATTGGCGAAGGCCAAGTGGTTACCGGTACGGTCATTCGCAAGATCAAAGGTGGTTTGCTGGTCGACATCGGTGTGAATGTTTTCTTGCCGGGTAGCCAAGTCGACATCCGTCGTCCGGGCGACATCGGCGATTTCATCGGCCGCGTGATCCAAGCCGAAGTGCTGAAGATCGACGACACCCGACGCAACATCGTCATCAGTCGTCGTTCGCTGATCGAGAACCAACGCGAAGAAGATCGCGCGTACTTGATGAAGGAATTGGAAGTCAACCAAGTCCGCAAAGGTATCGTCAAGAACATCGCCGACTTCGGTGCGTTCGTCGACCT
>CAYUGI010000278.1:0-8250 GCA_964444105.1 uncultured Pirellulaceae bacterium | reverse complement strand
CGAAACTTTCTATGAATCAATTTGGTCGCGTTCTGCGAATCACATCACGCCAAGTATGGCCGCTGGTGGGAATCCTACTCACCTCGGCGGTAATCGCGTTGCTTTTCAGCGCGAACATTGGCGCCCTTTTGCCGGTGGTCAAAGTCGTCTTCAGCGAAGACGAAAACGCGAACAGCCTACCTGAATATGCAGCGCAGGAAATTGCCAATGCCGAAGAGGAAATCGCCGGTTTTGATGAAAAGATCATCGCACTGAAGCAACAGCTTGCGATCGCGGCACCCAGTGCGAGTGCGAGCCTTCGGTCTCAAATCGAATCGAAGGAAGACCTTCGTGATGCTGCCGAAAACGGCATCTACTACGTCAAGAAAGTTCAGCCTTGGTTAGATAAATACGCACCAACATCTCCGTTCGAGACTCTTCGTTTTATCGTCTTTGTGCTCGTGATCAGTACGATCATCAAGTTGACCGCTCTTGTTGCCAACATGTTGATGGTTCAATACGTCGCGGAAAAGACTTCGTTGGAACTGCGAGCAATTTTCTTTCGCAAAGCTCTGCGTTTGGACCTGGATGCTTTCGGTGAAAATGGATCGGCGGACTTGACTGCGCGATTGACCAACGACATCGCTTTAATTGGAGCGGGCGTTACCGTGCTGTTGGGCAAAATGGTACGCGAACCATTGAAACTGATTGTCAGTGTTAGCTGCGCCGCTTGGCTGTGCCCCCGACTACTGCTATTCGTGATGGTGCTGACTCCCCTGCTGGCGTTGGTGATGCAGCACCTCAGCCGTGCGATTCGCCGAGCCAGCCGCAAAGCAATGGAAGAGATGAGCCAGCTGTATGGAATGCTGAACGATTCATTCTCGGGCATCCGCGTGATCAAAGCGTTTAACACGCAAGCGTTTGAACGTGCCCGTTTTCGCCGCGGCACAACGGCGTACTTCGGCAAATCGATGAAGATGGCTTTTTACAGCACGTTGGCACGCAGTAGCAGCGAGATGATGGGGATGCTGACGGTCGGCTTGGCGATTTTGGCTGGCGGCTATTTGGTACTGAATCAAAAAACTCACTTGCTCGGTCTACGCATCACCTACGATCCGCTGACGCCGGCGCAAGTGCTAATGTTCTTTGCGTTCTTGATTGCTGCGGCCGACCCTGCGCGAAAATTGACTGATGTCTGGAGCCGCTTGCAACGCGGAATCGCGGCGACGTCGCGAGTCTATGAGATCATTGATCAACCGGTGCGTGTTCGCGATCCCGAGAATCCTGTTGCGGTTGCCAGACCCCACCAACGTATCGAGTTCAAAGACGTTTCTTATCAATACCCGCAAGGTCCAATCGTCCTTCGCGGTGTCGATCTGACAATTCGCCACGGCGAAACCATCGCCATTGTCGGACCCAACGGCAGCGGCAAGAGTACGCTGGCTAGCCTGCTGTGCCGATTCGATGATGCCCAGGGCGGCACGGTGGAGATTGATGGAACGCCCGTAAGCGACATGCGGACACGTGATCTAAGAAAGCGTATCGCGTTGGTCACACAGCGTACGATCTTGTTTGACGATACGATCGAGAACAACATTCGCTACGGCACGCCAGGCGCTGACAGCCACGCGGTTGTTCGGGCGGCGAAGATGGCGTTTGCGGACGATTTCATTCACCGCAAAACGCCGCATGGTTACCAAACAGAGCTGGGGTCCAATGGCATGCGTTTGTCCGGCGGGCAGATGCAGCGAATTGCTTTGGCTCGGGCGTTCTTGCGCGACCCGGATATTTTGATTCTGGACGAAGCGACCAGCCAGATTGACCTTGAGAGCGAACAGCTGATTCACGAAGCACTCTCGAAATTTCTGGTCGATCGGACAGGCGTGATGATTACGCACCGTCCAACTAGTTTGGCGATGGCAGACCGGATTGTCGTTGTCGAATCTGGCAAAGTAGCCGACAGCGGGCTGCACGAAGATCTGTATGCCCGCAATCGCTTCTACCAAAGTCTCTGCGGTGTGGAACTTCGCAAGAGCGCTTAGCCCCAGCTGATCTGAAGGGGCAAACAACTGGGAACCTGGCCAACTGCCAAAATCCGATCAGCTTCGGAGGGCAGGGCGGATCGCGCCTGCCACACTTCGGCGCTGCTGTCTCCTGCGCCACCTCGGACATTGATCGATGTCGAATACCGTCGATTGCGTTGCCCGACTCTCTGAATCACTCGGCCTCACTTTCTAGAGCGTCTGAGGCTTTTGGAAATCTGTGCGGGTCGTGCGGAATACTCTTGAATTGCTGGTCGTTTGCATCGATCCGGCTATGCGCCCCGCTTAATCAAACCAAGCCTTCATTTACTCAATCTTAACAGAGATCTGCCTCGTTTCGCCCCGATCCAAAGCTTACAGGAGGCGGAACTGTTGCGATCGGATCGATTGATCGTACCGCTGCCGTGCAAGCAATGCTTACAACAGCAATGCTGGTAAAAGTAATCAATAGTCACGTGATGAATGGAAGCATCTCGACCATGGTCAATCAATTTTGCAAATCCGCGAGACGGGCTGCCCTTGTGGCCATGATCGCCGGTATCTCGGTGGTCGGGACGGATTCCGCCATCGCCGATGATTTCTTGGACTTCCTGTCCAACGCAGGCAACGTCCAGCTAGTCCAAGGTGAAGTGACCGAAGCGGGATCGGGCGTCGCTCCCGCCGCCCCTGTCGCCATTCCGGAGCCCGTGGCTGACGAATCCATGGAAACTGGGCTGGACGCACCGATTGTTGACCCAGAAGGAGAAGCGAGTAGCGACTCAGAAGGGGAAGCAAACGCTGCTCCAGAAACGGAAGCCAGCGCAGAAGACGCTAGCAAAGAAGACGCTCCCGAAGATATCGACGAAGACGACTCCGACGCTGAAGAAGCGAAAGAGTCTGACGACGAGGACATGGAAGAGAAGTTCGCGGCGTTGGAGGAACGTTTGGACGAGATGGAATCTTCCATCGACGACGTCGCAGACACCGCAGGCAATAAATCGATCGTGCAGAGCGGTTCGAGTAAATCGACGATGAAAGTGAGCGGTCGTGTTCACATCGACGCTTGGGGTTTTGACGGTGGCGACGGTAGCGAAGCCGGCCTGACCCGATTCAATGACGGACTGGAACCACAAAACCGCCTTGGTTTTCGCCGCATGCGTTTTGGCGTGAAGGGCAAAGTCAAAGACAACATGCTGTACAAGATCGAAATGGAGCTTGCCAGCGGAAACAACAGCGAATTTCGCGACGCTTACCTGGGCTGGTCAAACTTGCCGGTTCTGCAAACCCTGTTGATGGGTAACCAAAAGCGTCCGTACGGATTGGACCACTTGAACAGTTCGCGCCACAACGTTTTCATCGAACGACCGTATGTCATTGAAGGATTCAACCAAGACGCACGTCGTCTTGGCTTGGCTTCCTACGGCGTATCAGAAGACCAAAGTTGGAACTGGCGTTACGGTGTTTGGAACCAGCGCAACGTTCAAGGACTAGGAAACTATATTGACGACCATTTGCAGTTAGAAGTTGCCGGTCGTCTGGCCAATACGATTTGGTACGACGACGTCAGTGGTGGTCGCGGATACGCTCACTGGGCGGTTTCGGGAACTCACGCTGATTCGACGACCAATGCGACCAACGAAGCGCGATTCCGAACTCGCCCCGAAGCTCGCTCGAGCAACCGGTGGTTGAACACGGGACGAATCGACGGAGCGGATCACTTTGAACTGCTTGGCTTGGAAGGCGTTGTTAACGTCGGTGCCGTACAAATCGTCGGCGAATACCAAAGCGTTTGGATGAGCCGTGAAACCGGATTTGAAGACGCTCGATTTGACGGTGCTTACATCTACGCGAGTTATTTCCTGACTGGCGAACACATGCCTTGGGATCGAAAATCGGGCACGATTGGACGAGTCACCCCGCACCAAAATTTCTGGTTGGTTGACAAATGCAACGGCTGTCGCGAAGGCGGTTGGGGTGCATGGCAAGTCGCCGCGCGTTATTCGTACGCCGATTTCAGTGACCAAGACATTTTCGGTGGAGAAGGCGAATCGCTGACGCTGGGACTGAACTGGCTTTGGAATCCCAACGCACGGATGCAGTTCAACTACATCAATGGCCAAATCGACAATCGTGACGCAGGCGTCGGCCCCGAGGATGTCGACTACGACATCTACGGTGCTCGATTCATGATCGACTTCTGATCCGTCTCGGCTATCCATTCCATCGATCCAAACTACCAAACAAGTCCATTCACGGAAGAATATCATGAACCTTTCATTGCTCTCACGCGCGGTACTGGTCGCAGCAGCCCTGTGTGTTATCGGCGGTGTCACATCGATTGCCCAAGCAGGCTGTGGCATCGGCTGTAAAACCAGTCAGTGCTGCCCCAAGTGTGATCACGTTTGCAAACTAACCGCAGAAGAAGTTGACGTCGAAAAATCTTGCTTCGAGGTTGAATATGACTACATCTGCATTCCACGCGTTGTGTTTCCTTGGCAACGCCCCAGCAAAACACTATGCAGCAAGAAGTCATGTGGCTCTTGCACTTCTTGCGACGGAAGCGGATGCAAATCTTGCAGTGCTTGCCCCAACAACGGCGCGACAATCCGCAAGATCAAGAAGCTGAAGACGAAGAAATACAAATGCCCAGAATGTGAATACACATGGGAAGCAGAAAAGAAGGGCTGTGGATCTTGCAGCGGTGGCTGCGGTGCCTCCTGCAGTGGTGGTTGCGGTAGCAGCGGAAGCTGCGATGCGGGCTGTGCCTGCGGAAACGCTGGCTTCAGCGAAGCGACCGAGCCTCCTGCGATGGACCTCCAGCCTGTTCCAATGCCGTACTCGAGCGAGCCGGTGATGATGGAGCCCAATTTGATGGAGCCCGTGCAAACCGAGGTCCACGGAGCCGTTGCGGCACCCGTCTACCAGGAGCAATTTTCTGGTGCGGCTGACTACTACGCGCGTCCGACTCCGCAGAACTAGCCGAGAGTTACCGGGGCCGCGTCACGCATGCGGACATCCTGGATCACGAGCGGCCTGGATCGGTGCGTTAAACAGAAAAACCCAACCAAATACTTGGCTGGGTTTTTCCGTCGACCCAAGAGCATCAACGCGATCATTCGGATCGCGTTGATCGATTCGCTCTGCTGCATGAATTGCATCATCAAGAACAAACCAATGAAAAGACTTCTCTCAGCCTTGGCGCTCTCACTAGCGATGTCGCAAGCGGGAGGCCAGCTCTACGCTGCTGGGCTTCCTTGGTCTGCTTGCGCGGCGAAGGAGCAGGCATGTGATGCAACGAGTTGCGATTCACTACCCGACGCAATCGCGTGTGACGATGCTGGGTCATGCGATGAAGCTGGAGCATGCGATGCGATGGGCGCGAAAGCAACATCGCCTTCGTCAAGAGGTGGATACGATTGGTCACGGAAAGATGCTCACGCTGGCCTGAATTACGACAACGACTTTTCGTATCTGGAAGATCCGGACAACGACACCTTCCTGTTGGGCGATTCGCTCAAGCGATTGTTCAAGCAAGGTGACAACTGGGTAGAAGTCGGCGGATTCGCTCGCCTACGGTTTCATGACGAGAGAAATCTTGGTCGTCAGCAAGGGACAACGATTCTAGACGAAGGCAGATCGAATCCCCTGCTATTGCAAGTGCGGCCCTACGCTAACTGGCATATTAACGATTCGATTCGCATTTTTGCCGAAGGTCTTTACGCGGATGTTGTCGCTGAAACGGATGGCTACCAGCCACGCGGAAACGAGCGAAACCGCGGAGACTTTCTCAATCTGTTTATGGATATTCAGCTGACCGACACAGCCATCTTTCGACTTGGACGCCAACAGCTCCGATACGGTTCGCGACGTCTCATTGCTGGTCCAGGCTGGGCCAATACGAGCCGGAACCACGACGGGGCCAAGCTGATCGTCAAAGGCGACGGATACCAGCACGATCTTCTTTACATGAATACCGTCGGGGTTCAGGTAGACCAAGTCGATGAAGTCACCGACGATCGCCGTCTGTTTGGATGCTGGTCAACCTTCAAACAGGATGACCGGCTCGCGGAGATGTACTACATCGGCTACGACGATCAGCGTGTGGGCCGCGAACGCATGCTGCACCACATCGGCGGCCGTGTCAAAGGCGGCGACGACTGGCTTTACGAGATGGAAGGCATCGCGCAGTTTGGCCGACAGAGCGCACGTGGACTTGATCATCTGGCTGGAATGTTTGTTGCCGGATTGGGTAAAAAGCTGAAAGACATTCCTTGGACGCCAACGCTTTGGCTGTACTTCGACCTAGCGACGGGTGACAACGGTGGCGGCAATTTCAATCGATACGACCGCATCTATGATCGTGCGCACCACGAACTTGGACTGATCGACACGGTCCAGCGAGGAAACGTCGAAGTCTACTCCTTGCAGGGAACACTCGCGCCGTGCGATCGCCTTGGCTTGTTCTTTCGTTATTACCGCGTGTTCGCACATCGGCAAGAAGACACCGTCGCTGCATTGGGTGGAGTCGTGGTCCCGCAGCGATTCGACACCGATGACTACGGCGACATCATCGACTTTGCTACCAGGTTCAAAGTGACACCGCGAAGCGATGCTCGACTCGGCTACTCGTACTTCAACCCGGGCAGCAAGCCGATTTCTCAAAGGAGCGCGTCGCTGCTGTATCTGGAGTGGAACGTCTGGTTCTAGAAAGCAGGCACCAGACCGTCATCCAAAGCAAGTTTGGAACATGTTGACAAACATGGCATAGATGCCAGCGCAGACGAAAACAACGACGATCAGCGCAGTCAATAAAACGCCTGCGATCGCGGAAACTGTCGTGCCAATGATGGTTGCCACCGTCGAAGTCGTCCCTTGATTTCCGGGCCGGATCAACAACACAAACCCGCCTACCAGTAACAGCACCACGCCAGCGGTACTGCTGATCAGAAAATTGAAACGCTGCTCCGAAAAATCACTGGTGTGAAAGAGCGAACGGCCTATCGCGAACATCGCCACGAGTCCCACGGCGACCATGACCAGCCCGGCAAATGACATTGTCAAACGTGATTCACGGCCTCGGGGAACGCTTAACTTTCCGTTGCTAATCGCCCCCACTTCGTCGACTTCCGCTGGCCCGCCTGGACTAAGCACGGGCAGCGGGGCTGTCGAACCGGGGGCATCAAGTATTTCACATCCACAATCCGGACAGTGCTTCCACCGATCGAATACGGAACGTCGACAACGCGGACAGATCTTAGACATCGCTGGCTGCCTCCCCAATGGGATTCACTGTTGGATTCCCAGTTCGATTTTCCATTGGCTCAATTGGGGCAACAACTGAATCGTGATTTGCGTTTGAACCCGCACTCTCAGCCATACAATCCGTTTGCCTGACGACCTGATGGGCAATGCCACCGGCTATTAGCAACGCCAGCAAGAAGAACAATTCATCATGACGCGAAATGCGTGATATCTGTCCTGGTGCGTAGTAAGCTTCGTATCCTACGTCAACAAAGATGAAATGTGTCAACACCAGTCCGTAGGACAACACCGCGATTCCGGTAGACCAAAAGACCGCCCACTTCAATGGACGCAACGACGACAAGGCAATGAAGACCGGCAGCAAGACCGTTTGGATTTTGTTGGGTCCACCTGCAAGAATAATCAGCCAAGTGATCAGCGCCCCATCACACATGACTGTCGCGAAAGACATCCACGCTGGCCATCTCGCTTGACTCAACATGAGGTACACGGTCGCAACCAAAACGCAGCCACCCAGCACCGCTCCATTGACGCCCTGATGAAAGCTGTCGCTCAAGCTCATGTCATCAAAAACGAAGTAGCTAATCGTATGCTGTGCGTACAACAACGCAATCGCGAAGACACGAATCAAATTGATGCGTGATTCGGCAATCTGCAGTCGGCTTGATCGCGATAGGTCAAGCATGAAGCCCCTCGTAAAGATGCAAATTTTCTACGCAACCCCCATTCGTGAAGCGAGGCGCTGCGACAGCCCGCTTGGGACTTCAAAGTTTAAACTGCCTGCAGATTTTCCCGAGATGCTAGGCCGCCTACGCGGCGTCGTCTTAGGCAAGCTCGAACGAAATTAAGTTCCGAATTGATATTGTAGCAGGCACGTTCCGTCATGCCGCCCGCCTGCGGTACGACGATGCCTGGTAAAAAAGGAGTGTGTGTTTGTGGCGGGCGACACATTTGTAGCAGGCAGACTCCGTTCTGCCGCCCGCCTGCG
>CAYUGI010000277.1:0-8366 GCA_964444105.1 uncultured Pirellulaceae bacterium | reverse complement strand
TTTTTCGCGCGGCGATCGGAGGGGAGTGCTTGAGGCGGGCGCTACAGGGACTGTGCCTGCAACGTTTTTGTAGCAGGCACACCCAGGGTGCTATTTCGCAGCGAACTGCATGGTTGCGATGGGTGCCGACGGCAATCGCACTTCGACCAACAGGCGTCGCAGGAAGTCTTGTGCTTCGGCATAGTCCGCTTCGGGGTAGTTGTCGACGTTCTTTGTCAGTTCGTTGCTTACTTTTTCGATCCAGTCGCAAAGTGGTAGGTAGTGGTCGGGATTGACTTGGCCCACTCGAGCTCGGGAAGCAAAGATCTCGTTGACAGGCTTGCGTGCTTTGTTGAAGTGCTCCATTTGCAGCAGCAGTGGCCAGTGCAACCGTCCGGTGACTTGGTTAACTTCTTCGTCGCTAAGACGCGGATCATCGCTCAAGCGAATCCCTGCTTGATGGGCAACCAAGGTTGCGTCGACTTTGGTCGCTCGGATTGCGTCGCCACGAGCACGCAAGTGTCCAAATCTCAGCTCGCTATTGATTGAACGGCGAGCAATGTAGGTGTGAAGTGCTTTGACGCGGTTGTCCATTCGAGCTGAACGAGCGACTTCATTCTGTGTTCGTGCCTGAGCGTTGACCAAGTTGGCAGCTGCTCTGGAACGAACAATGTCAGCCACTTCATGTCCGTTGAATCCCCAGTTGAATCCCCAGTTGAATCCACGGTACCCGTAGTGACCACGGTATCCAAAAGTGACAGGGTGGCGGTAGTTGCGATGCCCGTCGTCGTAGTGATGACCATATCCGTTGTCGTAGTTAGCAAAATTCCCCGTGTGTTTTCGATGGGTTCCGCCGATGTGCTGTGCGTTGGCTGACGTGCTCAGGCCGGAGGTGACGGCGATCAGAATGAGCAGTGTTTTGGTCGAATTGAACATTGGATCGTTCCCCGTGTGATTTGGTTTGGCCCAGGCAACCCTCCCTGCCTGACAATGAACCAAGCGGAAGACCGGCCAGACTGTTACCACAAAATCGAAAATAGTCGTTTTCAGCGTTTTTTCGGCTATTTGGCAGACTTGACCGGCTCGATAGACTGTGGATGCTTATGGTTTCAATCTCCCACTTTAAGGCTTGTCTCGATGGCAAAAACGATTTCCTGGAGCTACCACCGCAAGGGCTGAACGTCCTGCAAACGCGCGCAAGAGTTTCTTGCGTCCCACGAAGTGAAGATCACCGAAGAGATTGACGCCAAAAAGGAGCGTTTTGGTGCTGAACAGGTTGGCGCACTAGTCAAAGGCATCACCAAACTGATGGTCGCCAAAGGTAAAAAAGTCACCACGGTCGACTTAAAGAAGGAGTCACCTGACGACGCAACTTTGGCTGGATTGCTGCTTGGCCCAACAGGTAACCTCCGCGCTCCAACGTTGAAATCGGGGAAGACCATGGTCGTTGGCTTTAATGACGATCTCTACACGGAAGTCTTCGGTTAGGCGGTAGTTGCTGCATTCTCGACGGGGCGTTTGCGCAACCAACGATGCCCGGGGGACAGCCGAAGACATGTGGGCGGAGGCCGAGTGTTCAAATGGAAGACGCGGTCAAACGCTCCTTTGGGTTGCCGAAAGAGCGACGCTTGATCGTCTGGGCCAATTCTTGGGTCGATGCTCCTTTCTTTGGCGGATTCTTCGCGGGGGCAGTCATTTCAAACGACGCAACCAGTTTTGCTTCATGAAACGACTCATCCTCTCATCTAAGAATCCATCATGCGACTCCCTTTCCAGCGGTCAGCCACAGCGCTGCGCGCATCATGTCGTTCAGTAAAACGACAAGCAACCAAAAGCTCATTGCGAGTCGAAACACTGGAAAAACGGCAGCTTTTGGCCGCCGATGTCCTCCAGATCACGGTCGAAAATCTGTCGGACGACACGGGCTTGGCCGAAACGCCCTTTTGGATCGCTGCTCACGACGGGAACTTCAATCTGGCTGATTTGGGCTCGTCTGCGTCTGGTTTCGGTGGCATCGAGCTGATTGCCGAAGAGGGTGACCCAAGTGAGTTGGTCACACGTTTCGGTAACGAAGGTGTGGGCAATGATGCGGTGATAACGGCCCCCGATGGTTTTGCAGGGGCACCCGTCTTTGAAGCCGGCGAGTCCGTGACGCAGGACTTCAACATCGACGAATCGCTGAACAGTCAGTACTTCAGTTTTGCGTCGATGGTCATTCCTTCGAACGACGCCTTCATAGGTAATTTGAACCCCCAGGCGTACCGTATTTACGATGACGCGGGCGATTTCTTGGGGCCGCAAACGATTGTCATTTACGGATCGCAGATTTGGGATGCGGGGACGGAAGTGAATGATCCCGCTGGTGGTCCCGCCTTCGTTGTCGGTGGCGGAACATCGGCAGACGAAAACGGTGTTGTCACGCAGCACGGTAGCTTGGACGACTTTATTGGTGTGGATTTGCCGACAGGCGAAACACTCGGAAGAGCCTTTGGTGCGAACACGCCGATCGCACGAATCACAATTGCTCAGGCTGGTAGCCCCAGTAGTCCAATTGATTCAACAGGACCTCGAGCGGCTCTTCAAGCGACCGATCTCAGTCAAAGAGCCGACTTCCATGAACTCACTGTTGTCTACAGCGATGCCTCGGGTATCGATCTGAATAGCGTCGCAGCGAGCAACTTACGCATCACCGGACCGGCGCTGACGCAGTTGGATGTGCTCTCGGTTCAGACAGACGCGGTCGCCGGCACAACACCGCGGGAGGTCGTGGCGACCTATCGCGTCGCTCCTGTATCGGGTTCATTTACCCACCTCGACAATGGAACGTACAGCATTGTCTTGTTGGACAACCAAGTGAATGATCCATTCGATCAAGCGGCCGCTGCTCAATTGCTGGGTGACTTTACCGTCGAAGCTCCTGTCCGACTGAACGTGACGTTTGAAGCACTTACCGCAGATGGCGGACTCTCGCAGACGCCGGTTTTTGTAAGTGCTCATGACGGCAATTTCGAGATTGCTCGTGCCGGCAGTACGGCATCGAATTTTGGTGGCTTGGAGTTGATTGCCGAAGAAGGTGACCCTAGCGAGTTGGTCGCACGCTTCGATACGACATCTGGTGGAAACGCTGCAGTGATTTTGGCACCCGGTGGTTTTGTCGGGGCACCTGTTTTTGAACCTGGTGAGACAATCACGCAAACACTGGACGTATCGGATCCACTGCAAAACCGATTCTTCAGCTACGCCAGCATGGTCATTCCCTCGAATGATGCGTTCATCGCAAATCTGGATCCTCGGGCATACGTGCTCTTTGACACTGATGGCGAATTCACCGGAGCACGTTCGTTCACGATTTATGGTCGTGACATTTGGGACGCCGGCACGGAAGTCAATGCTGTAGACGGCGGTGCTGCGTTTAGTACGGAAGGCGGCACATCGGCTGACGAGAATGGCGTGATTCGCCGGCACTCTGGTCTGAATGACTTTATCGGCAGCGGGACTCCGACTGGCGCATTGGAATCGGCTTTTGGCAACCTAACACCAATCGGTCGATTCACGATCAGCTTGGCAGATGCACCCTCGGACCCTATTGATAACAAAGCGCCGCTGCATCGTGCGACCGCCAACGCAGTCATCACTCCGGGTGCGAGCACGGCGGAAGTCAGTGTGACCTATTACGACGCATCAGGAGTGAATGTCGCGAGTATCGACGCAGGCGACATTCAAATTCTTGGGCTTCAAGGCGAGCCATTGGTGGTCAGTTCCGCGACGACCGATGTTGCCGTGGGCGAACAAGCACGCACTGTGACCGCGACCTACACCGTTGCCAAGAGCAACGGTGAGTCTTTCTCCACGCTCGATAATGGGCTTTACACAGTTAGTTTGAATGACGGCGAAGTAGCCGATGTATTGGGCAATGAAGTGGCTGCGGATCCACTCACTTCGCTGGAAGTTCTCGTTCCTGTTCAATTAACGATCACGGTTGAAAACCTTTCCCCCGAGGGAGGTTTGGCTCAGACCCCGTTTTGGATCGGTGTTCACGAAGGCAATTTTCAGGTTGCACGCGGAGGCGCGGATGCCGCCGAATTTGATGGACTAGAAAACTTGGCCGAAGAAGGCGACGTGAGTGGGGTGGTATCGCGTTTTGCAAGTGAATCCGGCGGTGTTGATACGGTCGTTTTAGCGCCCGATGGATTTGCGGGTGCCCCTGTGTTTGAACCAGGGGAAGTTGTCTCGCAGACTTTGTCGGTACTGAATACCGATGTGAATCGTTACTTCAGTTTTGCCAGCATGCTGATTCCCTCTAACGACGCGTTCTTTGCCAATTTGAATCCGCGTTCCCATCGGCTGTTCGATGCCAACGGCTTCTTTTTGGGACCACAGACAATCACGCTTACCGGACGCGATGTGTATGACGCCGGTACAGAAGTCAACGGCGTTGGTGCTGGTGCTGCGTTCTCCACCGAGGGTGGTGACGGTGTCGACGAGAACGGCGTGATTCGTCGCCACAGCGGGCTGGACGAGTTTGTCGGTTCGGGGTTGCCCACCGGGGAATCGTTGCTATCCGCATTCCAAACCGACACGCCTTTGGCACGGATCACGATCAGCCTGACTGACGGAGTTTCCGCTCCGATTGACCAACAAGGTCCCACAGCGCGAGTCAGCGCCGACGATGTCTCGCAAGCGGGTGTCGATCGCCACGAAATTCAGGTGACATACAACGATCCGTCTGGGATCGACCCGTCCAGCATTGGCACCAGTGATCTGCTGATTACTGGACCTTTGGGGCGACAGCTGCAAGTTACCAATGTTGTGACCGATGCCCCCGATGGCACCACGCCAAACACGGTCACCGCCACGTACACGATTACAACCGCTAACGGAGAGTTCACCGCCAACGACAACGGTCGCTATGAAGTCAATGTTCTCACTGGCGAAGTGACCGACGCTGGTGGTCGCAGTACTGCGTCGCCGTCCGCCGGCGACTTTCGTGTTGATGTTGGGATTCGGTTGCAAGTCGAAATTGAGTCGCTGAGCTTGGATAGCGGGCTTTCACAAACGCCTTTCTGGGTTGGCTTTCATGATGGTGGGTTTGAGGTCGCACGCAGTGGCGCGGAAGCTTCCGAGTTCGGTGGCCTTGAGCTGATTGCCGAAGAGGGGGACCCCAGCGAACTGGTAGCGAGATTCATCGCGGAATCCGACGGTACCGGCGCAGTCATCACTGCTCCCGAAGGATTTGCAGGTGCTCCGGTACTGGAGCCAGGCGAAATCACCAGCCAAGTAATCGAGGTGACCAACAGTCGCGAAAACCGATTCTTCAGCTACGCGAGCATGGTCATCCCGTCGAACGATGCCTTCGTCGCCAACCGCGACGGGCGTGCTCACGAACTGTTTGATGCATCGGGCAACTTTCGTGGCGAGCGAAAAATAACCATCTATGGTCGCGATATTCTGGATGCGGGAACGGAAGTCAATGATCCAAACGGTGGAGCGGCGTTTTCGATCGAAGGCGGAACGTCTACCGATGAAGGCGGCGTGATTCGTAAGCACACGGGCTTGGACGATTTCATCGACACCGCGACTCCGAACGGTACTTTGGCGTTTGCGTTTAGCGACCTAGTTCCGATCGCCACGATCACGATTTCGCTGTTTGACGCCGAAGGCGATGTCTGCACGGGTGTGGACGGAGCCTGTAGTGTTCGCAGCGTCAATCTTCAAAACGCAAACCTTACCGCTGATGTAAACCGGGATGGCCAAGTCTCGCCGTTGGACGCTTTGCTGGTGCTCAATTTTCTGAGCGATTTTGGAGATAGGGCCACGATTACAGACGAAGTCCAAGCAACCGGGCTAGCTCTGGACGTCGGCGGAGACCAGATCATCTCGCCCTCCGACGCCCTCTCTGTGCTAAACGAATTGGCAAATCAATTCGCTCCCCAACAACCCTCCGGTGAGCAAATTGAGAATGTCGATGCGGCGTTCTCCCAATTGACCGACGGCGGATTTTTAGAAGAGGAAGACGATGCGCAGGTCGATGAGTTGGCTGGGACGCTTTTTTAGCGTTGTCCTGGAATAGGTATTGGTGTCGGTGAATCCAGTCAGGCTCCCTTCTCCGTCCAGACTTGTTTGGGGGAGAAGAGCTGGGGATGAGGGGGAGCGAGCTAGGCAATCGCCGCAGCCCATAAAGCGTTAGCGTCATCCGCCGACATGCAACTAGGAGGCCGAATCGTCGTCGCGCAGTTGCTGATAGAGTTTCGCGCGAGCGAGTCGCCAGTCTCTTTCGACACTGCCAACACTGATCTCGAGAACCTCGGCAACTTCGCTGACGGAAAGGCCGGAGAAGAATCGCAACTCAACGACTTCTCGTTGACGTGGTGACTCTTTCTCCAGTTCCTCCAGGGATGCTTCCAGGTCCTCGAATCGGCACCCGTTGCTGCTTTCGAACTGTTCTAAAACGATGTCCAATGATCCACGCTGGTAATCACCGCCGCGTTTTGTCGCGCCGCGTTTGCGGGCATGTTCGACCAAAATTTGACGCATGGCGCGATTCGCCATTCCAAAGAAATAGCGTCGGTCCGCCGCATTGTTGACCGCATCGGAATCAAGCAGCCGGATGCAAGCTTCATTGACAAGCGCGGTTGCTTGCAGCGTGTGATCGGGACGTTCCCGACGCATCATGGCCGACGCCATTTCGCGCAGTTCAGTCTGCAGTTCCGTGAAAAGACGCTCGCGAGCTGTCTCGTCGCCGTCCTTGACCTGCTGAAGCAACATGGAGACTTCGTGCCGTGTCACAAGTGGTAGCCTGCTGAGTGATTAGTTTTGATCTGCGATCGTGGAGCGTAATTGTTGCAGTCGCCGTCGATCGATTCCAGGTGTATTGGAGTCCAGCAAAAAGTCGACATCAGCGAGCGCTCGCGTTCGCCGGCCCGTCATGCCTCGCAATTGAGCACGCATCACGCGAAAGTCGATGGCATTTGGATTGACGGCGACACTGGCATCGAGATAACAAAGCATTGACTCGATGTCTTCTTTTCGACTCGCAATCCCCATCAAATTGCTCAGTACGCGTGTCACGATTTCCTGATCGCTCTGTGAACGCAAGTCTTCATCACTCAGTCGACGGCCAGTGCGCTGCATCACGCGGGTGCCTGCTTCGTTGAGTGTCAGAAAGCTTCCCCCTTCGTAGACGTCGATCAATTGGTGCTCATCAGCGTCATCGCTGGGTTCATGTCGAACAACGAAATGACCCGGAAGACCGACGCCCAAAATATTCAAGCCAATTCGGCGTCCGATTTCCATGTAAAGAATCGAAAGTGTGATCGGCAATCCTTCCCGATCATCAATCACTCGGTTGAGGTGGCTGTTGGCTGGATGGTAGTACTCGCTTCGCCCGCCATGAAACCCATTCTCCTGAAAAAGAAAATCGTTGAGAGCGATTAACTTGGATGCGTCATCTGCATCCTCTGACAATCCGTCGTTAACCTCCTTCGCCATGGCTTCAATCCGTTGTCGATAGTACCCCAAATCGATATCGGGATTGTCAAGTTGTGCGGCCAGAAGCGTTCCGGTCAGCAGTCTTTCTTGACTAACTTCTTTTGTCGAAAACAAAACCCTCAGCTTCTCCACGACCTCAACTCGCCGAACTTCATCGGCGAGTTGTCGCAGCGAGGATGCCTCCTTCTCCATTCTTGCTGCACGCTTCATAAGCTCACGCGCAGACGCTTCGCCCGTCTGGCCAAATTCACCAAGCTGGCTGTCATCAATTTCGGAAAACTGAAGTTGCCCTTGATCAACTTTGTTCAATAGTTGCTCAGTCGTATCGGTCAGCGGAGCGGACTCCAAATCGCTTCCGACTTCGAGTCGTCGGAAGTCGGGGTTGGTGCCGCGAAATTTGACCAATCCGATTGATCCGCTGGCTAACTGGCAATCGTTGGAAGTGATCACCAACTGGTCGTTCACATAGCACTTGAGCAATTTGTCTTCTAAACGCACACGCAGTCGGTTCCACTGACCCGGCAAATAGTGTGGCGTTGCGACATCCTGCAGTACTTGCCATGAGTAGACATCGGGTCCCTTGAAGCACGTTAGTCTCATCTGGCCGTTGCTGGGATAGAACCCATAATGTTTGTTCTTGCCGTCGCTGTAGAACGCAATTCCGGCAGCGCCTGATTCGTCATCCAGCTTCACGCTCACTGCAATTTCGACGGGCAACGCAGGTAGCGTTTGTTTCGATAAACACAATGAACGACCACCAAAGCCGCTGCCCAGCCCTCGGGCGGTCAAAACGCCCCCGCGTTGCTGCCAAGTCGATCCCATCAAGGGTTGCCACTGATCGGGATTGAGTTTTCCCAGTCGCACCCAGCGATCGATCGAGACGGGATTCGGTGAGTCGA
>CAYUGI010000276.1:0-8381 GCA_964444105.1 uncultured Pirellulaceae bacterium | reverse complement strand
GCATTTTCAAATCGACGCTGCCGGCGACTTGGTTGAAAGACTATTGGAACGACGCGGCCTAATTCCTTCCCACGAGCACTTCCGTTTTGGTGAGCCGCTGGCCGTGAGGCCACGGGCCTTTGGCGGGTCAGCAATCGATTTAGCGCCCGGCCGCTCACGCGTCACGGCTCACAAAGAAATCGCTAGGTCACTGCCCACAGCGAGAACAAACGGAGAACTCTACAGCTCAAGGAATAGTCTCGCTGGATCTTCGATCACGTCCTTGATCGTCTTCAGGAAGCCGACGGCTTCGCGTCCGTCGACGATGCGGTGATCGTAGGTCAGCGCTAGATTCATCATCGGTAAGATGACGACTTCGCCGTTGACGGCCATCGGTCGCTCTTGGATCGAATGAAGTCCCAGGATCCCGCTTTGGGGCGGGTTGACGATGGGCGTGCTTAACAAAGATCCGTAGATTCCGCCGTTGCTAATCGTATGCGTGCCACCCATTAAGTCTTCGGGTTGCAAACGATTCTCGCCAGCTTGTCGGGCAAAGTCACCGATCGTCCATTCGATTTCGGCAAATGACATCCGTTCAACATTTCGCAGTACGGGCACAACCAACCCTTTGCCACCGCCGATCGCGATTCCAATGTCTTGGTAGTTCCGATAGATCGCGGCATCGTCACGAATCTCCGCGTTGACGGCCGGAAACGCACGCAGAGCCTCAACGGCCGCCTTGGCAAAGAATGACATGAAGCCAAGCTTGACGCCGTGCTTTTGTGTAAAGGCTTCCTTGTACTTCTTGCGAATATCCATGACCGGTTTCATGTTGACTTCATTGAACGTCGTCAACAGAGCGGCCGTTTGCTGCGCTTCGACCAGGCGCGATGCAATGGTTCGACGTAGCATGCTAAGCGGTTTCACTTCTTCGCTTCGGTGCGGGGCCGAATCGGTCATCAGCGAAGAGGGTGGCTTGGGCCGTGGTGGTGCGGGAGCCGCGACAGATTTGCTTGGCGAAGCAGGCGCTGGTGCAGATTTTTTCGATTCAATCGCAGCAAGCACATCCTCTTTGAGGATCCTGCCTCCAGGGCCACTTGCTTTGACATCGCCCGGCGACAAACCATTTTCGGACATCAGTCGTTGAGCCGCTGGCATGACGTTTTCGTCGCCGCTACTACTGCCATTATCCGCTGACGAATCGGACGCCCCCGCGGCAGGCGCGGATCCTCCGTCGGGTTTTTCTGCGACACGAATTTGCGCGATCGTATCGCCGACGACCGCAAACTCTTCTTCCTGCTTAGTGATCGCTTCAAGAAAACCGTCAGCGGGTGATGGGATCTGCACAGAAGCCTTTTCGGTCTCGATCTCGACCAAGTCTTCGCCGGAAGCGACCCAGTCTCCTTCGGATTTAAGCCACTGACCAATTTGCACTTCGGTGATCGATTCACCCACGGTTGGGATATCGACCTTTACTGTTTCACTCACAGCAGGAGCCACTTTGTTGTTTGGGAAAACTGAATAACTACGATGACGTAGACGCGTTGCCGTGTCCGCCTAACAGCAAGAACGTCCTTCGATGCATGCCGTCCAAGAGACCGCATCAAGATACCGCACCGGCACAGTTTCGGGTAAGCCCGCCCGGTTTCGCCCATTGTTTTGAAATCAATCCGATTGCACCGTTTTTGCCTGCTGAGCGATCTTTGCCATCCGCAACGCTGGCATTTGATACACGGAAAACGCAGCGACTACTTAGGCGTCTTCCTTTGTTTGCCTGGTCTGAGCTGGAGAAACCTGCATTCTCGATTCGATGTAAATCGATGGACGCGCCGGCGTTGCCAATTCGATTGCCCCCCAAGATCGACTACCGACGTGCCATTCCTCCGCCCCCACTCTGCACATGTCCGCATTTCATGACGAATCGAGTAGTTCGTTCCGGATCCCCGGATGGTTTGTTGTCATCTGCCTGATCGGTGCTGGCTACTACTTTTTTCAGCACTACAACATCGCTGGTCTCGATCAGATCGCTGTTTATCCCAAAGACGGAAATGCAGAGCAGACTGACTACGACACTTCGTTCGTGGGGTTAAGCGAGCCAAGCGGGCCACTTAGCTCGGTCGCCCTTGGGCTGGGTTCATCCAGTACCACTCCTTTCGTATCGACGCCCTCATATCTAGCAGATCGCTCAGCGCAAGGAACTGGAGTGTTCACCGCGCGAAACGAAACCTTCAATGAACGTGGTAATGCGAAGCTACCGATCGACGGGAACTCTTTTACGAGCCTGCGAAACACAACCAACGTTGGCGCACCGTCTAGCCCAAGACCGCGTGTGCGCAATATTCGTATCGCATCTTGGGCGCTATCTGGATTCACTCCCAGTAAATTGGCTAACTCACTCGCGCGTCGCAACTTAGTTCGCGTGATTCGGCAGTTTGACGTCATCGCACTGCAACAGATCACGTCTCAAGAACGCGACCTAATCCCGCGGCTCGTTGACGCTGCTAACGAAGGCGGAAATCGCTACGAGTACATCATCGGTGATCAAACGGGACCGAAAGATCGACAGGAACAGCTGGCCTTTGTTTTTGATACCGCTCGGATTCGAGCTGATCGGCGGCAAACTTACACGTTGGCTGATCCGGACGAAAACCTTCTTTACGATCCCTTGGTCGCATGGTTTCAAACCGCAGAGTTGCCAGCAGCCGATGCCTGGACGTTTTCGCTGGTCAATGTACGTGTCGACCTAGGCCGCGCGCCAATCGAAGTCGCAATGCTGAGCAATGTTCTCTCGGCGGTCAGAGCAGACGGTCGCCGCGAGGATGATGTTGTGATGGCAGGGCTCTTCCAAGCAGATGATGCCTACCTGTTGCCAACGGTCAAAGGATCGGATGTTCGAGCAGCAGTGCGAAGTGTGCCAACGGACATTTTTGGCAGAAATCAGACGAGCAATGTGTTGATGGATGTTCAGGTTACGAGCGAGTACATCGGTCGCGGCGGCGCATTGGATTTTTTGCGGGTCTACAACTTGAGTGCAGCAGAAGCCGAAACGCTGACCAGTTACTTGCCAGTTTTTGCAGAATTCACCGCACACGAAGGAGGCGAATTGTAAGAAGCAGTGCAAACAGTCACGCCGTGGAGTAGATTGTGGACGCCGTCAGTCCACGTCCTTACGCCACCTAGAGTTGCCCTGTGAAATCGACCGTTTGTCTTGCCCTTGTTTGCGCCAGTCTTACCCTTCTTGCGAATCCTGTGATCGCGCAGCAACCAATCGCCTCTGGTGATTTGGTTTTTGCTGAGAAAGACGGCGTCGTTTCCGTCGAAGCGGAGCACTTCTTTCAGCAAACCGCGAACGAGAAACGCGCATTCTATCTGGTGACGCCAGAAACCACGCCTGATGTTAAACCCGATGGTGATCCATCGCACATTGCTGGTGCGAGTGGTGGTGCCTACATCGAAATCCTGCCCGACACGCGGCGAACCCACGGCGACAAACTGATTCGGGGAACGAACTTCTCGCCCAACGCTGGCGAAATGGTGATCGTCAGCTACAAGGTGAACATTGCCAACACAGGCCGCTACTATGTTTGGGTTCGCGCGTTTTCAACAGGCAGCGAAGACAATGGTCTGCACGTCGGTATCGACGGAACCTGGCCGGACTCTGGGCAGCGAATGCAATGGTGCGAAGGAAAAAAGACTTGGCGTTGGGAAAGCAAGCAGCGAACCGAGAAGCAGCATTGCGGCGAGGCCTACAAGATCTTTTTGGACATCGACACACCTGGTGAGCACACCATCCATTTCTCGATGCGGGAAGACGGCTTCGAGTTTGACAAATGGTTGATGACAAACGATCGCCAGTTCGCTCGCCCGGATGATGCGGGTCCCACGACCTTAGTAGCGAAAGGCGCACCACCAGCAGCATATCCTTCTGCCCCAGCTGTTCCGGCTGCAAGCTGGGAATCGAAAGAGAAAAAGAAAGAATCCAAGCCAGCAGCAAAGGCTGCGAACAAACAGGCTGGTGGTTTTCGTCTTCCCGCCAAGGCATTCACTTTTCAGGACACCGGATACTACTTGGATCAGGGAAAATGGGCGGCGATCAACCCCGACAAACACAAGACCGCGAAAGTTCAGAAGACGCTTGAGTTTCCCAACGGCAAATACGACGTGACTCTACAAGCTGTCGGCGAAAGTGATGGGCAGTCTACTTACACAGTCGCGTTGGACGATGAGAGTTTGGGTGATTTCACCTGCCCGCTTAGCAGTGAAATGTTTGAAGAAGGAAAGAAGTTCCACAAGACCTGGCCCGGCGTGATGATCACTGACGGGACGGTCATCAAGGTTCAATCAACTATCGCTTCGAAGGATGGCGACGAATTCAGTCGAGCACGTTGGGCAGCCTTCACGTTCACTCCCGCCGACAATGCCACGCGGAAAGCGGCAGCGCCGCTGCTAGCGAAAAAATCGACACAGCAGCAAGCAAAGGCGTCGCCTAAGGGAAGCCCGACCAAACCTGTCAGCAGTGCGCCGTTGATTCAACCAAGGCAAGCCGATGGAACCGGCGCGGTGACTGTCAGCGGCGAGCTAAAGACATGGCACAAGGTCACGTTGACCTTAGATGGCCCCTTTGCACATGAGCAGGATAATGAACCGAATCCATTTACGGATTATCGACTGACCGCAGATTTTCGACACAGCGATGGGACCACTTACTCCGTCCCCGGTTACTTTGCGGCCGACGGTGACGCTGGAAACACGTCCGCGGAATCAGGCACCAAATGGCGAGTTCACTTCGCACCCGATCGTGACGGTGCGTGGAATTACAAATTGAATTTCGCAAAGGGAGACAACGCAGCCTTGGACGTGGATGCAGCGGCTACTGCTGTTGATCCGTTCGATGGAAAGTCCGGCCTGTTAGGCGTCACGCCAACTGACAAAACGGGGCGCGACATGCGAGCCAAAGGACGACTTCAATATGTCGGCAAACGCTATTTGCAGCACGCTGGTAACAAAGAGTACTTTCTGAAGGCTGGAGCAGACGCGCCCGAGACGCTATTGGGCTATGCCGACTTTGATAACACCATCGCAGGCAAGCCGAGCAAGGTTCCGCTGAAGACTTGGGAGCCACACGCTAAGGACTGGAAAGCTGGCGATCCGACTTGGAAGGACGGAAAAGGTAAAGGCCTGATCGGTGCGGTGAATTACTTGGCAGGCAAAGGCTGCAATGCATTTTCGTTTTTGACCTACAACGCGGGTGGTGATGGTGACAATGTTTGGCCGTTCATTCAGCGGGAAGACAAGATGCACTATGACTGCAGCAAATTGGACCAGTGGGGTGTGGTCTTCGATCACGGCACCAACCTGGGCATGTATCTGCACTTCAAAATGCAAGAAACAGAAAACGATGACCACAGAAGAGGCAAAGGAGTTGCTCGCAATATTCCTGAGTGCTTGGATGGTGGTGACCTCGGACCGCAGCGCAAACTCTATTGTCGCGAACTGATCGCTCGCTACGGTCATAGCTTGGCGTTGAACTGGAACCTGGGTGAAGAGAATACTCAGACACACAAGCAGCAAGTTGACATGGTCAATTACATTGCTGACGTGGACCCCTATGATCACAACATCGTCCTTCACACCTATCCCGACGAGCAAGACAAAATCTACCGACCCTTGCTAGGCGACAAGTCAAAGCTGACTGGTCTTTCGCTACAGAACAGTGGCATCAAGGATACGCACTGGCAGACTGTCAAATGGATCAAGGAATCGACGGATGCGGGCAAGCCGTGGATCGTCGCCTTCGATGAATCGGGAAACGCTGCTCACGCGCAATGCCCCGACATTGGCTACAAGGGTTTCGACGGAAAAGACAATGCGGGCAAGATGACCTACACGCCCAACGAAGTTCGTCAGCAAACGCTGTGGGGACAACTGATGGGTGGAGGAGCCGGTGTCGAGTATTACTTTGGCTATCAGTTCGTCGAAAACGATCTTGTTTGCGAAGACTGGCGTTCACGTGACCAGAGTTGGGACTACTGCCGAATTGCCTTGGAATTTTTCCGCAACAACAATCTGCCGATTCAGGAGATGGATCCCGCAGACGAATTAGTTGGCCAAGACCAAAAGAGCAACGCGGCGTACTGCCTTGCTAAACCCGGTGAAGTCTACGTCGTCTATGTCGCAGGTTCGCAATCTGTCCAGCTGGACTTGAGCGGACAGGCGGGATCATTTCAGACATCCGTCTTCAACCCTCGCACAGGCGAAATGCAGGAAGGACGAGTGATTCCTAGCGGCAGCAAAATCGACTTGGTACAACCGAGTGCTGACAACGACTGGGTGACAATTTTGCGAAAGCAATAATCGTTACTCCCGTCGGTGGGCACCAAGATGTGCTTGGCCTAAACCCCTGCGACGTCGGCAGCTTTGTAAACGACCTGGGCTCGCGTGAAGCCCAGGCGTTCGTACAACCGAATCGCGGCAGTGTTTTCAGTCGTGACTTCCAAGTGAATCTTGCGAAGTCCCACGTTCCAAAATCCTGCCGCTGCTTTCATCAGCAAGATCGAACCGAGCCCGCGTCCCCGATGCGTTGCTTGAATCCCCAAGTTCTGAATCGCGCCCCAGCCTTCGCTCTGCAACCCCTGGACGGTACCGACGCTGGAGACTTTACCACGCTCGTCACGATGACGCAGCAGCCAAGTCGCTTCGGGAACAAACGCGGTACGTGAAGCAATCTCACGCATCAATCGGAGGCATCCATCACGACGGCCCAAACAGGGAAAAACGTTCGCGTCCAGCTCGTCGCGAAAACTCTCGTACTTGGCGATCGCATGTTCGCGTACGAGGTCGGTGCCAAAGGGAACCAGCTCGTATCCTGCCGGTAATGGGCGGGGTTCCGGGAGCGACTGCCTAAGATCGCAGTCCATCCGAAATCGCTTGAAGTAGGTCAGGCCCATGAAATCGACGGACGGTTTATCGGAGACGAGGATTGGGTTGGCAGTTTTCTATACTTGCTCAATTCTAGCACTCGCCTATCCGCATCCCAGCAAATTGTCCGCAAAATCAGCCGATCGCTGCATGACCAGTCGATGCAGTTGCGACGGGATGCTGTGGAGTGCGGATACCTACGGAGATTCGCCCTCAAGTGATAAGATCGGGCGGTTATGCAGCATGAAGAGGCCTCACGGTTGGATCCGACGAAGACAGAACTTTCAAACGAATGTGGTGAAATCCTCGCCCCACTGGTGGATGATGCCATCGTTTTAACCGGGCCAACGGCTTCCGGTAAAAGCGCCGTCGCGATCGAACTGGCATCACGGATCGATGGCGAGATACTCTCGTTGGACTCGGTCGCCGTGTATCGCGGCATGGACATCGGCAGCGCCAAGCCGAGCGCTGCCGACCAGCAGCAAGTTGTGCATCACCTGATCGATGTGGTTGATCCCGATGAAGAATTCAGTGTGGCTTGCTATTTGAAATCTGCCCACGCGATTGTGGCCAATATCAAGCAGCGAGGAAAACGGGCAATTTTCGTGGGTGGCACGCCCATGTTTCTGAAAGCCATTTTGCGAGGTTTTGATCCGGGACCGCCGGCCGACTGGGAGTTTCGCGAAGCGGTCGAAGCCGACACGAAGCAATACGGCGTGGAAGCTTTGCGTGATCGACTGCGGCAGGTCGATCCGGTCGCAGCCCATCGCATCGGTGCGAATGACGTACGCCGAATGATCCGAGCCCTGGAAGTAGCTCGTTACACAGGTCAACCGCTAACGCATCGACAGTTGCAGTTCGATCGCACCAGCGCCCCAGAGAGTTGTTTGGTTTTTGCGATGCAGGTTCCGCGTGACCAGCTACACGAGCGAATCAACGCGCGCGTCGATGCCATGTTTGAAGCTGGTTTGGTCGACGAAGTGCAAGGACTGCTTGATCGATACGGAACGCTGTCTCGCACAGCCGCTCAAGGTGTCGGCTATCGCGAATTGATCACCTACTTCAAAGACGGCGGGGACCTTGCAACCGTGCGGGACGAGATAGCAACCCACACCCGCCAACTAGCTAAGCGACAAGAAACTTGGTTTCGATCTTTCACCGAAATCCGACCAGTCGCGGCCGCCGATCCTGTCGATGTTGCGTCGCTCGCAAAGCACCTTGCCGATCTCGTCGAAAATCAACTGTAGCCGCGATGGTCCGTCTGCTTGTCTTTACCCACAAGTCGGCTTTCGCAATCAACACTTTACCCTCCCGCGCGAATGACGTTCCATTGGAAAACACGCTGTCGCGGGAGGGTCGGTGGTGAGCCTAAGCGAGCCAACGGGGAGGGGAACTGCAGACATTGATCGCCCTCCCCGTCAAACTCGCGAAAGCTCGGTGCCGACCCTCCCACGAAAAAGTCTATCACATGTGGATGATTTAGC
>CAYUGI010000275.1:2036-8395 GCA_964444105.1 uncultured Pirellulaceae bacterium | reverse complement strand
CGCGATGGCAAACACGCTCAACGCCGATCACTGGGGAGATGCTATAAGGAGAGGGCAATCCAGTATCGCAGCTCAAACCCGTTTACTGTGCGCGTTTCCCTCCCCGGCCGCTACTGCGTCCGACCCTCCCGCAAGCGGGAAGGTGAAGACTTGCGCAACATCAAAACTGGCGCTTCGCATTATTCGAGGTCGCTTATCTTAGCGGTATTGGCCTTTGGGCGGCCAACTCGTGATCGAGGACGGCTAGATCCGATTCTCCAATCCAGCAAACAGGCTCTTTCTCAAGCCAGGACGAGTCCGCTAAATGGATTTGTCGCACATCAGCAATCAACTTATGATGGGTGGATGAAAAACAACCTCGATTCAAGACGAACACTGCTCAAATCCGCAGGCATCTCTCTGACGCTCCCGGCATTGGAGTCAATTCCTCGCACTGCCTCAGCAGCTGAATCTTCTTCACACGAAGCCGGCAAAGCAAAACGCCTTGTCTGCGTGGGGTCCAACTTGGGCCTTTACCGCAAGGCTCTCTACCCAAGCGAAACCGGCAAGAGCTACGAAACGACCAAGTTGTTGGAGCCGCTGGATCAACACCGAAGTGATATGACTGTGTTCTCGGGATTTGACCATGGTGCCAACAACGGCCACAACAATTGGGACAACTTCTTGTGTGGCCAAACAATCGGCAGTGTGTCGATGGATCAGATCGCGGCGGAATCGATTGGCGCAGAAAATCGCTTCGAATCGCTGCAGCTTTGTGCTGGCGATATCCCAAAGCAGCGAATGGTATACACCAAGGGCGGTGTTCCGTTGCCAATGATCAACCGACCGAGCGTTGTCTTTCACAAGCTTTTTTCTAGCGATGATGATCGGGCACGCACCGAATACTTGCTGCGAAGCGGCAAAAGCACATTGGACAAATTGCGCGACGACGCCAAGCACCTAAACCAAACGGTCAGCGATGCGGACAAGCGGAAACTGGACGAGTATTTCTCTTCGCTGCGTGAGCTCGAGCAGCGCATGGGACGCCAATTGAATCACCTGACCGAAGATGCTCCTAACGTCGATTACGAATTACCGCCGTACGATCCGATCGCGCCGACGATGATGTTGGAGTGCGAACAGATTATGTTCGACCTGATGGCACTGGCGCTTCAAACTGATGCGACTCGGGTCGCGACGCTTTTCATCGCTGGACTGGGACAAGTTTTCACATTGGACGGACAAACGATGCGAGCCGGCTACCATGCTCTTTCGCATCATGGCAACGATCCGGATCTCATTCGCGATTTGATTCGAGTCGAGACCGAGCACATGAGGTGTCTTTCGCGTTTCATCAAGCAGCTCAAGGAAAAGACGGATTCCGAAGGTCGCCCGTTGCTTGATTCGACCGTCGTTTTGTTTGGCACCGGCATGGGCGACGCCAGTCGTCACTCGAACCGTGACTTGCCGACGATTGTCGCTGGGGGCGGTTTCAAACACGGTCACCATCGTGCGTCCAAAGATCAAACCAAACCGTCCAAGCGACTCGGGAGCGTCTTCGTATCGATCCTGCGTCAGCTTGGCAATTCGGCCGCTTCATTCAGCGACGTTGAACATGAAATTGAGGGCTGGGCGTGAATCGTTTTACTTTTCACGTCGCGTTGGGATTGGTTTTTGCCTCCATCTTGATGCCCTGCGACGCGACAGGCGAACCGATCCCGGAATTGGGGTCCGCATTGGGGGCTGACGAAACGCATTTTCTGAAGAAATACTGCGCCGATTGCCACAGCGACGGAGCCAGCGAAGGCGATTTTGAGATTGATCCCCTGGATGTCGACTGGACTAGCGACGAAACGCTTCAGCAGTGGGAAGAAATCCAAACCATGGTTTCCCGCAGCATCATGCCCCCGCCTGATGCCGATGCCCCGTCCGATCAAGAACGATCGACGTTTTTGAAAACCGTAGAACAAAATCTGGTCGAACACTCGCCTATTGGCGGCACCCAATTGCGTCGTCTTAATCGACGCGAATACGCCAAGACTGTTGAACGCATCTTTGGTCTTCCCGGCTACACGGTGCCGCATAGCTTTCCGCCTGACAACGAAGCGAATGGGTTTGACAATCAAGCCAGCGCTCTGGTCGTGGCAGGTTCGCACCTGGAGGCGTTGGTAGAAACGGCTAACGCGATCGCAGACCAGATTTTCCCGCCTCCGCAGAAAATCGTCTCGCCCAGCACGTTCAATGTACCCGCCCAAGAGATGGTGGTTAGTTATTCGTCGGCTTGTCTGATCAATGGAACGATGCGATTGGCATCCTCTGGGGACAACGTCGTCCGGAACGCGACTTGGCCGACCAAGTTCGAGGCGCCCGCTTCGGGAGTCTACAAGCTGACAGCCAAGGTTTCGGCAATTCACCCTGAGCTTGCCGGCGAAACTCCTGAACTGACACTCGCCACCATGCGGGCTGTGGATCGGAGCGACGTCCAGATTGTGGATCACATTTCAGTTGGCAACACGCAAGCGAAAACGTCGGCCGTCGAAGTAAAGCTGAATCGTGGGGACACGGTGATGCTCCGTTATCTAAATGGTCCCTACAACTATGAAGATCAACAGGCGTACCAGGAGTTTCTCAAAACGTTATTTGCATCAGACCCAGACCTGGCTGCCGCTTGGGATCATGTCGGCAAACCGCCGCGTGGCGGTAACGGATGGCTGCGCGTCAAGGAAGTTCTAGAGTCCGGAGACTTCAAGCGAGGCAAGTTCGCGGGCAATGAAAAGGCGATCGCTGATTTGGCAAAAAGCGTTGCATCGAACAAGGTAAATTCTGGCGAAACGCTTGTTTACAAGTATTTCGAGGAAGGCCCGGCGATTGCGGTTCATCACCTAACGCTCGAAGGCCCCTTCGAACGTATTCGTGATCGAGACACCCTCCGGAGCGAGAACCTACAAAACCGATTGCTGGGAAAAACCTTTGATGGATCGGACCCAGCAGCCGTTAGGCAATTTTTGAACGACTTTCTTTCGTCCGCGTTCCGGCGGCCTGCCACACCAAACGAGATTGACGGCTACACAGCCTTGGTGAGAAAAGAGACAAGCGAAACTGGAAGCGTCGATTCGGGATTGCATTTGGCAATTCGCACGGCGCTGATATCACCATCATTTTTGTATCGCGGATTCAGTCAAGGCGAATTGGACAACCACGAGCTGGCATCGCGTCTGGCTTACTTCCTTACTTCTGCACCTCCCACCGAGGGCCTGAAGAAGATTGCTTCGGCAGGAAAGCTAACACGTTCCGCTGTATTGGCAAAAGAAGCGAAAAGACTACTCAGCAAGAGTTTTTCGATGGAGTTCTCGGCTCAGTGGCTGGGCACTGACGAAGTCGAAACATTGATGCCTGATATGCGACTGATGAAACGGTTCAGCCCGCGGCACCGAAAAACGATCCGCGCGGAAGTTGCCGAGACCTTTCATCACATTCTCACCGAGAACCTACCGGTCACGCGGTTCATAGATGCCGATTTCGTCTTCACCGATCACGAAGTCGGTTTCGATATCTATGGGTTGAAATCCATGAAGATGACGAAGAAGAATCGCCCGTCGAAATCCCAACGCAACAAGATCCGCAAAGTCAGTGTTGAATCGGCAGCTCGCCAGGGCGGTCTACTGTCGATGCCGGCGATCATGATGTCGACTGCAAATGGTGTCGACACGCAGCCGGTTTTGCGAGGCGTCTGGGCGCTGGAGAATGTCTTTGGAACACCGCCCCCCGAGCCACCTGATGCTGTGCCGGCATTGACACCCGATACCAGTAAAGCAACGACTGTCAAGGAGCGACTGGCGGCTCACATGATGGACGCTTCGTGCGCCCAGTGCCATCGCGAAATTGACCCCGTTGGATTCGCCTTGGAGAACTATGACCCCATCGGACGCTGGCGTGATCACTATCCGCGATACACCGAATTGGATGGGGAAGTGGTCGCCGAGGTTGGTCAAAAGGTCGATGCGACTGGCATCCTGCCTGATGGGACGCGAGTTGGCGATGTGGGGGATCTGAAATGTTGGTTAACCGATCACCCGCAGGTTTTTGCTCGTTGCATTTCCAGTAAGCTGCTGACCTACGCGACGGGAAGAACGTTGAATTTCCGTGAAAAGAAGTTGATCGAAGACATCGTGGACGAGCAACTTCAAGAGAACGAGTTGCGTTTCCGTGATCTGTTGCTGGCGTTGATCGACAGCGAAATTTTTCGCACGAAGTAGTCCACCACCGAATTCGTTTTTAAAAGTGCCAAAGATGCCTCGATTTCTGTTCACTTTGTGCGGTATCGCTGCCGTTGCCACTACCTTCGTGCCTTCGTTCTCTACTGCAGGTGAATTCAATCCCGACATTAACATTGGCGATGAAGCTCCCGCTTGGTTGGATCTGCCGGGAACGGATGAAAAGCGACATTCACTCGCGGACCTAAGCGACAAAAAGGCCGTTGTCGTCGTGTTCACTTGCAACAGTTGTCCCTACGCCGTCGATGCAGAAGAACGGCTTGTTGCTTTGGCTGATCACTGCGTCGATTTAGGTGTCGCCGTTGTCGCTATCAACGTCAAAAAGACTGCCGAAGAATCAATGGAGCTGATGAAAGAGCGAGCGAAGCAGCGGTCATTCCCTTTCGCTTATCTATTGGACGAATCACAGAAAATCGCCAAGGATTTCGGTGCTCGCTACACCCCTGAGTGCTTTGTGTTGAACCAGCAACGCAAAATCACCTACATGGGTTCTTTGGACGATAGTCCGGACGGCAAAAAGGTCACTAAACAGTACGTCCGCGACGCACTCGCTGCGACACTTGCTGGTAAAACTCCTGATCTCCAGGAAACGGTGCCGATCGGTTGTCGGATTCGGTTCGACCGCAAACGCCGAACGCGGCGGGCAGCGACAAAGTGATTTCCGGCTACCGATCTTCAGGCTGCCTTAGATTCCACTTGGTCGCTAAACTCTGCTGGATTCCAACCACCACTCCTCTTTGCGGATGATGCTTTGACGCAAGGCTCAGACGCCCCTTCCGAAATCGCTCATCGCGTTCGTTGCTACGACTGCTACCGCCCCGAGTCGCTTTGTTTCTGCGATAGGATCCCAACGGTCAACAATCGCACAAACATCCTGATTCTTCAGCACATGCGTGAGCGTTTTCACGCATTCAATACTGCCCGGATTGTTCGCAAAGCGTTGACGAACGCAACGTTACTTGTTGACCACAACGTGGCGTTAGCCGAACGCCTGGACGCAATGTCGCTTCGCGATAGCGTCGGCGTGCTCTACCCGTCCGCGGAAAGTCGTCTATTGAGCGATCTGTCACCAGCCGAACGCCCTCAACAATTGGTCATCATCGATGGAACGTGGCACCACGCGAAGACGTTGATGCGCGACATTCCGCGTTTGTCTTCTCTGCCGCACTTCCAGCTTCGGCCATCACAACCAGGACGTTATCGAATACGGCGGGAACCAAACGACACGGCACTATCGACGCTTGAAGCGACTGCGGCGGCTATCGCTGATTTGGAACCCGATACCGAGGGCCTGGACCAATTGGTTGCTGCCTTTGATGCGATGGTACAAACGCAGCTAGATCATCCAAAAGCCGATTACGGCTGGCGAGAGAATCTTCGACGAAGCAAAAATGCAATGGGCATTCCGCGTGCGATTCTGCATGACTTGCCCAACGTCGTTGTCGCGTATGGAGAATCAGAGCCGGGCAAATCTGGCTGCAAGCGTTCCCCGCGGGCAGGCGATAATCGCCACCCTGTTTACTGGGTTGCACAGCGGATAGGTACGGGCGAGTCGTTTCGTGAACTGATTCAACCCCGGACCGATTTGCCTGACAGTTTTCTGCATCACGTTGGTATCGAACGTGATGCTTGGAAATCAGCATTGACTGCCGAATCCTTCGCCAAGGCGTGGAATGACTTTCTACGTCCAGACGACACCGTGGTGACCTATCACGCCAGCACCATGCGGCTGCTTCAGAATATCAGTGCATTGCCGGCACAGAACGCGATTCTAAAGTCCGTCAAATATGATCCGACCGGCCAACACAAGACTCTCGATTCGTTTTTGAATGCTGAAAGAATCGCAGCGTCTCACCCAAATCATCCCGGTCGCGCGGGGCAGCGACTGTGCAATGCCATCGCCTTGGTGCACTATTTGAATGGAATTGGCAAGCGCGCGGGATGAAATTGCGCGCGGGATGAAATTGCGCTCGGAATGAAATGGCGCTCGGGATGAAATTGCGATCGAGTAGCGTTTCAGCCGGAACTTCGCAGCCTCTGCGGGATTAAATCAACTGCCTTGGCCTCACCAACGATTCTTCGCCTGTCCCAGAGATTCTAAGATGC
>CAYUGI010000275.1:0-1936 GCA_964444105.1 uncultured Pirellulaceae bacterium | reverse complement strand
CAACTGCCTTGGCCTCACCAACGATTCTTCGCCTGTCCCAGAGATTCTAAGATGCGAAAGCCCCCTTACACACTGCTGGCAGGACTCTTCGCCGCGATTGCATTTTCCGCGAACGTCGGCCACGCTCAGGGCCCCCGCCCAGACGATTTGGGTGCCTCGAATCTTGATGTTGGCGAACCTGGGATCGCCTGGTACACAACCTGGGAAACCGCTGAAGCCGAAGCGAAACGCAGTGGTCGAGCGATCATGTTCGTTGCAGCAGCGACGCAGTGCCACGGCGTCTCGGGCGTGTTTTGACCGGGCTACACATCAACGCAGAACGGTCTGTTCGCATCCAAAGAATTCATTGACTCATCACGCGACTTTGTCTGTGTCCGACTGGACTCTTACGAAAGCGCCGAACACCAAAGCTATGTACGCCGCTTTTTGAACGGACGATTCGAGAACAGTGCTTTCTGCATGCTGGCTCCCGATGGTCAAAAATGGTTGACCAAAGCCAGCCGCGGCCCGGAGCATGTTTTCGGTCGTCGATCGGCGACACAGCAGATTCAGCGTTTTGCCATCCAGTATCCTGCCAAAGCAGATCCGAGCGATGCCATCGTTCAGGATTTCCATACCTTTCGCCAAGCGTTGAATGTTGCTTCGGCAGACCAGCGTGTATTCGTACTCGTTTACGCACCAAGCGAAAAAACCGATCATCTGCGTCAGTCTCTCAAGCCGGTCGCAAACGCGGACGAAGTTGTCGGACGCTTTCATTTTGACTTCGAGACCTCGTCCGATTGGGTTGAGAAAATCGAGGGTGCCAGCGACAAGCCCGGCATCTTTATCATCACCCCTGGTGAATTCGGACTCAAAGGTAAGCTTCTTGAGCGAATTCCGATCGAAGCGAGCTCCACTACGCTGACTGCGGCTTTGATGCGAGCCAATCAAGCGTACGCAAAATCAACACCTAAAAAAGTGTATTCCAGCCATGTGGCGAAGGGGCGTCGCGAAGGCGTCTACTTTGAAGGGGCTGTTCCCTATGGCGAAGACAGAGATGGCGATGGAGAGATCGATCGCAAACGAAGCGGGCGGCGAAGATAAAGCAATGCAATGCTTGCTCTGACCATCGAAGACATCATCTAGCGGCTCATTTGCAAGCCGCGAGAAAAGCGATCTAGATCGCCGTCTATTCGTCCGTCCCGAGTTGTCCTCCGAACACTCGAAAGATGGACTTCACGTGGGGCGCCAAGGCTGCGACTAGATTTAGGTCGTCGGCACGAATTGGCGCCGACGCGTCAATTTTCCCGCTACGACTCGCCAAAACCAACGCAGCGACAACATGCTGCATATCGACTGGCAAGTCCGTTGGCTCTTCAAGACGAAGAGCAAGGTCGAACAAAACGTCATGCATCGATGCGTCCACGTTCGCTTGCCCGGTCGCATCAACGGTGATACCCGGAACGATTTGCGTTGGCTTTTTCATTTCTGTCGCCGAAGTCTTTCACTTAAAGTGACGGGAAAAGCCGACCTCAAGACGACGTTTTTTGGCAAGCGTCAAGCCTTGCAAATCGTTAACAAAACAAAGTGACTTGGTGTGTCGCTTCAGAGCACGATGATACACGGGGTTTACCCGTCAAGTCAGGGCCGACACACGACCATCGCTTGCAGACCGACAACGGCAAACAGCTAAATCAAGCACGACACTTTTAGCTGTCCATTCGCAAAGGGAGAACTTAGATCAGCAACGGAGTTCGCTGCAGCAATTAATTTTTCAATGGAAACTATTCCTAAAGCCGGGTAATCCTGGACTGCTAGAAGTTTGGTGTTTTATTGATTTGGGATAACGCAGGTTTTTTCCGTTCTTCTAATCGCGAAGGGACGTCATGCCGTCCCTTCGGGCAACGCCGTAGCGGATTCTCTGTCAGCCGTTGGCGCTAGCCACGGGCCCGTCTAT
>CAYUGI010000274.1:0-8430 GCA_964444105.1 uncultured Pirellulaceae bacterium | reverse complement strand
CCGGTCCAAACAACGACTCCGTTGTGACCAATGTGCTCCATCGCTTCAAATGCCAGCTTGCTACTACCCGTTGCATCGACGATCAGGTCTGGCTTGCCGGTTTCTTTCACCAACTCAGCTAACGACTTTTGGCTAGTGCTAACGTAGGTTGCTTCCATGCCATCGACGATTTCGGCTTTCAGGTTGGGAGCTTGCCCGCGAGCGAGCGTGTAGACTTCCAGGCCTTTTAGTTTTAACACGAGCGTGGTCAGCAAACCGATTTGCCCTGCGCCCAAAACGTAGGCAACTTTAGGGCTCCATACTTTTAGTCGGCGCTGCGCTTCATAAGCCTGATAGACCGCTTTGGCGGCACAGCTCATTGGCTCTTGCAAAACGTGCAGGTGCTTCAGGCCTTCAGGAACTCGGACGATGTACTCTTCTTCATCGACGAAGTACTCCGTCAAGAATCCGTGACGAAGATTGATCCCGCGCTCGTAGTAGGTTTCTTCGCTCGTCATGTCGTTCGTGCCGATCAAATCGTAGATCGAATTGCCAGGACGACGAACCGTGGCCGTGACGTAATCACCCGGCTTGATGCGTTTGACGTTTTCGCCAACCGCTTCGACGATGCCAAATGACTCGTGACCGATGACTAAGTGCTTGTCGCCATCGGGTGCGTTTCCGTACTGCGCCTCATTGATTTCGCGATCGGTGGCGTCCACACCGACCTTCAGCACTTTGACCAAAACACCCAGCCCGTCTGCGACTTGGTCCAATGAAGGTGCCGGGATGTCTTCCAGATGGACGCTATTGGGAGTGCCTGGCGTAACTGCAACGGCTTTCATTTTGGACTCGGCGGTATCTTTTTAGGTCAAATTGGTCGGTTTGCGTCGCGAGGACGACTTTTCTCAACGGGAAATGTATCAGCCAAAAACGCTCGACGTGAGGGGCCGAAATACGTCGCGAGTCCCGATTTATGGCCTCCTAAATCACAACAGAGTCGGAAGTTACGCCATTAGACGGCCTTTTTCACAACACCAGTTGTCAAAAAGGCGGGCCTCCCTACTATTACCGTGATGTCGCACTCAACTATCCTCAGCGAAAAAACCAACGAAATCCGGTCAGTGGACCGTGATTTGTTGGTCACGATGCGTCAGCTGACCAGTGGGCAAAATGCCGGCACGCAGGATACTGGGACGCAGGACACTGGGGCGTTGGATACTGTGACGCAAGATGCTGGCGTGCGAATCGCTGCTTTGCAGGCCGACTCGGTCGGTGTGGGTGATTTGACGGATTCGTTGGGTGTGACGGCCACCGCTGTTCGGCAACGAATCGATCGTTTGCTTGCCATGGGGCTGATTGATCGCGAGAAAGTCTCAGCCGGCCGAGGTCGACCGACCTTCCGGTACCGATTGACCGTCGCTGGTCACCGAAGTGTAGGAGCCAATGCCACTTCCCTCGCAGACGCCATGTGGCGTGAGATTCTGGAGTTAGACGATTCCGAAGCTCGCGAACAGCTGCTGGCAGGAATTGCAACGCGATTGGGCAAGCAATACGCGGCGGATGTTCGTGCCGTGTCTGCGGAAGTCGAAGGCGAATCGTTCGACGCTCGCATGCAGCGGCTGTCCGAGCTGTTGACCAGTCGCCAAGTCATCACACACATTACCCAGCGGGATACGCAGTCGGGAGAGTTGCCAGTGCTTGATATTGGTGCGTGCCCGTATCCAACCCTGACAGATGTCTCGGACGATCGTTCGATGTGCCGATTGGAGGAACAAATGTTCTCCGAAGCACTCGGACAGAAAGTCGAACTAAGCAGCTGTCGCCTTGACGGTGATTCCTGCTGTCAATTTTCGCCTGTTGAAGGTTCGCCCGTCGAAAGTTCGCTCGCTGAGAGTGCGACGAGCGAGACGACGAAGTAAATCCATTTTGTACACAAATCCGTTTTAACTTTTAGATCTACGATCCATGACACACGTTTTAAAAATCGAAGGGCTTCACGTCTCCGTTGGCGACAAGCCGATTCTTCGCGGCGTCGACTTGACGATCAATCACGGTGAAACTCACGCCCTGATGGGGCCCAACGGTAGCGGCAAGAGCACGCTGGGTTTGGCAATCATGGGACACCCAGGCTACGCGGTCACCGGCGGCAGCATTTCGCTTGATGGCGAAGACGTTTTGGAGATGGAACCGGACGAGCGTGCTCGGGCAGGTATCTTCATGGCATTCCAACGCCCAATGGCGATCCCGGGCGTCAAGATGGCCGACTTCCTGCGCCACGCGACAACCAACGTTCGCCGTCCTGACCGCAAGGAAGGCGAAGAGCTGATTCCGATGCGTGAATTCCGCAAAGAGCTAAAAGAGAAGATGGCTCACTTGCGAATGGACACCGAATTCGCACGCCGTTACGTCAACGACGGTTTCTCAGGCGGCGAAATGAAACGCGCCGAGATTCTGCAATTGGCAATGCTGCAGCCTAAGTTTGCGGTCCTAGACGAAACCGACAGTGGACTGGATGCCGACGCCGTGCGTTTGGCTAGCGAGTCGATCGCTGACATCGGCCACAAGAAGATGGGTCTGCTAATCATCACTCACCACGACAAACTTTTGGTCCACAATCCACCCGAGTTCACACACGTGATGTTGGGCGGCCGATTGGTCGAAACGGGCGGCAAGGAATTGGCAGAGGAGTTGCACGAGAGTGGTTACGACCGAATCCGTGCGGCATACCCTGACGCTGAAGCGGTCAACCAAGAAATGCTGGCCGAAGAAGCTGGCGTTTAGAATATTCGTTGTTCCGCAAGGCCCTGGCGGAATACTGACTTAGAAGAGTTCTTGCTATGCAAGAGAAAGCCCCGCCAGGGCCTGGCGGGACAACTTAAACAAATCATCTCATCAAACTGAGAAACGCACATGTCCACTGACGTGACAGAATCAGCCGAAATCGGCGAAATCAATAAGTACAACTTCCGCACAGAAACGACGGGCGTCTTCAAAGCGCGTAAGGGTATCGACGCGGAAATCGTTAACCAGATATCCGACATCAAGAGCGAACCAGACTGGATGCGGAAATTCCGGCTGGATGCGTTGGAGATTTTCGAGTCGAAGCCGATGCCCAATTGGGGTGGTGAAATCGATCTGGATTTTCAGGACATCTATTACTACCTGAAACCGACCGATCAACAAGAAAAGTCGTGGGACGATGTCCCCGAGGAGATCAAGGACACTTTTGAGAAGCTCGGCATTCCCGAGGCGGAGCGCAAGTTTCTCTCTGGCGTGAAGGCGCAGTTCGAGAGCGAAGTGGTTTACGGTTCGCTGGAAGAAGACTTGGCCAAGCAGGGCGTGATCTTCACTGACACCGACACCGCGGTTCGCGAACATCCCGAACTACTTCGCGAGTACTTCGGCAAAATCATTCCGTCCGAAGATAACAAGTTCGCAGCTTTGAACAGCGCCGTTTGGTCCGGTGGTTCGTTCATCTATATCCCCAAGGGCGTCACGATCCCGTTCCCACTGCAAGCGTATTTCCGCATCAACGCAGAGAACATGGGGCAGTTCGAGCGGACGTTGATCATCGTCGACGAAGGTGCCAACGTGCATTACGTCGAAGGCTGCACGGCGCCGATGTACAGCAGCGAAAGCTTGCATAGTGCCGTGGTAGAAGTCGTCGTGAAGAAGAACGCACGTTGTCGTTACACGACGATCCAAAACTGGGCCAACAACATCTACAATCTCGTCACGAAGCGTGCTTACGCGTACGGGGATGCGACGATGGAGTGGGTCGACGGCAACTTGGGTAGCAAACTGACGATGAAGTACCCAGCGGTTCACATGATGGAACCAGGTGCTCGCGGCGAAATCTTGTCAATCGCGTTCTCCAGTGCCGGACAGCATCAAGACGCCGGTGCAAAGCTTGTTCATGCTGCTCCGAACACCACGGGGCAGATCATCAGCAAGAGCATCAGTAAGAACGGTGGTCGTGGTAGCTATCGCGGATTGGTTCGTGTCGAACCGGGCGCTCATGGAAGCAAGAACAACGTGGTCTGCGACGCGCTGATTTTGGATCCCGAGAGCCGCAGCGATACGTATCCGTACATCGAAGTGCTGGAACAAGATTGCCAAATTGGCCACGAAGCAAGTGTTTCGCGAATCGGTGAAGAGCAAATGTTCTACTTGCTTAGCCGCGGCCTGACCGAGCAGGAAGCCAGCACGATGATCGTCAACGGTTTCATCGAACCGTTAGTGAAAGAACTGCCGATGGAATACGCCGTCGAAATGAACCGGTTGATCCAACTTCAAATGGAAGGCAGCGTGGGTTAGAGGTCAGTCATTTCCTTAGCACCGCAAGCAAACATATTTCACTCTCCCTCTGGGAGAGTCGGACGCAGTAGCGGCCGGAGAGGGCCCTCCCCGGCCGCTACTGCGCCGGACCCTCCCGCAAGCGGGAGGGTAAACGAATTCGAGCTGTACAAACACAATCACAGACATGCCACAAACCACCACCCATCAATTTGACACCGCCGGTTTCGATGCGTTTATCGAATCACGCAACGAGCCAACTTGGCTAACCGACCTTCGCCGCGAAGCATGGGACCATGCCGATGCGATGGCATGGCCGGACCGACGCCATGAAGAATGGATCCGTACGGACTTTCGTGTTTTTCAATTGAAAAAGTACGGTCTGCCTGCAATGGCTTCACCGGATGTCGCGCCCAAACCGCAACTGAAGGACGGCGTCGATCTAGGCGGCAGCATCGAAACGGCAGACAGCTACACGGTTCACGAATCGCTTGACCCCGAATTGGCAGCCAAGGGCGTTGTCTTCGGCAACCTCTCGCGATTGAGCGAAGAGCATGAGGCTCTGATCCGCGAACACTTGTTCACAGCGTTCGACCCGGACTACGACAAGTTTGCAGCACTTCACGCCGCGTTCTTCTCTGGCGGGCAATTCTTGTACGTCCCGCGTGGCGTCGTGATCGAAAAACCGCTGCACATTGGATCAATGTTGTCCGACGGTGGAACCGATACGACTCACACACTGATCGTCCTGGACGAAGGTGCTGAAGCCACCGTGCTCCACGAATCCAACGGCGTGACCGCCGATGCGGGTGGCTTGCACATAGGCGCGGTCGAGTTGATCCAAAAAGCTGGATCGAATCTGCGTTACGTGAACCTACAAGAATGGGGTCACAAGACGTATCACTTTGCTCACCAAAAAGCCATCATCGGTCGTGACGCCAACTTGCAATGGACGATCGCTGCGATGGGATCGGGCTTGTCAAAGGTGAATCAGTCGGTCGACATGGTCGGTGCCGGTGCAGATTCCCAAGTCAACGGCGTGATGTTCACCGAAGGTCGCCAGCACTTGGCCTACCACACCCAGCAATACCACCGCGCACCAAGTTGCCATAGCGACTTCTTGTACAAATCAGCACAGCAAGACAAAAGTCGCACGGTATGGCGAGGTATGATCAAAGTTGATGAGGGTGCTCAGAAAACGGACGGCTATCAGCGAAACGATAACTTGGTGCTTTCGCAGACTTCGCGTGCCGATTCGATTCCTGGGTTGGAGATCGAAGCGGACGATGTGCGTTGCACGCACGGTAGTACAACGTCCAAGGTTGATGAAGAACAAATTTTCTACGCACAGTGCCGCGGCTTCACACGCAAAGAAGCAACTCGCATGATTGTGACGGGGTTCTTTCAGCAGATTTTCGATCGTATCACCATCGAAAGCGTACGAGACGCTTTGGCAGATGCCATCGCTCGTCAAGTTCGCGAGTACGAGTAGAGAAGTTGCTCCGTCGCTGCGGCCCGGAGTGAATACAGCGGTACGCCGCGAGGCGTCGAAGTATCAATCGTCTGTGCGGCTGATAAACAACACAACGAATCTTATCGAAGGAAACCATCATGGCACTTGCCGAAGACACTGTCCGCGAAGCACTGAAACAAGTCATCGACCCAGAGCTTTACGTCAACATTGTCGATCTAGGACTGATCTATGTGGTGGCCGTTGGCGATGAGAAAGAAGACGGTCGTCACGATGTTAACATTGAGATGACGATGACTAGCCCAATGTGCCCCGCTGGCCCGCAGTTGGTCGCTGGAACGAAGGGTGCTGCTGAAGGCCTGGACGAGGTAGACACCTGTGAGGTTAAAGTCGTCATGGAACCAGCATGGTCACCGGATTGTATGACGGACGAGGCACGCGACCATCTGGGAATCTTCTAGATCGCGGGTTTGATCTGCATCAGGTAAACTAACGCTTTGGTTTCGGATCTGCCGAACCGTTTCCAGCTAGTTCGATTCAATGGAATCCGGGGTCTTTGTTGATGCGTATCTTCGTTGGCGAGTACATTTGCGGCGGCGGGTTGCTGCAAGAATCGCTGTCTGGAATCCCGACCAGCCTGCGCACCGAAGGCGAAGCGATGTTACACGCAATCGTCAGCGATATATCGTCGTTCGCCGAAGCCGTTGTGCCGTTGGATTCGCGATTGCAGTTGGAAGTGGACGCGGCCGAGACGATTGAGATCGAGCCCGCCATCGCGCCCTGGGGGCAATGGGCTGCGGTCGCCAACCAATGCGATGGTGCGCTCATCATAGCGCCCGAAAGTGACGGGATCCTCGCAAAAGGTGTGGCAGTGCTACGAGCCGCTGGGGTCGATGTCGTTGCCAGCAGCGGCGACTTCCTTCGTGTTGCCAGTGACAAATTGCAAACAGCAAAAACGATGCATGACGCCGGGGTGGAGCATCCCATTTTTATGGCGACCTCAGATCGTCGATTTGCGAGTGAGTTGGAAAACTACGATCGCTACGTTGTCAAACCACGGGATGGTTGCGGCACTCAAGAAATTCAAGTTTTCGATCAGTTCGATGCAGCACAGGACGCGCTGACAGACGACCAGATTCTGCAGGCTTGGCATTCCGGTCAGGCTATTTCAATTTCATTGATCGCTTCAGGGAATCATCAAACCTTTTTGCCTGCTGTCAGCCAAAACCTAGCATCTTCCAATTGCCAGTACGCGGGCGGCAGCGGTCCACTGCCTGACGAAGCACAGCGTCGTGCGACTGCACTCGCATCACGCGCAATCGCAGCCATGCCGCCGATGGCACGCGGGTTTGTCGGCCTGGACTTACTGTTGGGTGATCGTCCCAGCGAAGACTGTGTGATCGAAATCAATCCGCGACTGACAACTAGCTACGTTGGTCTAAGACGCATGATCAAGGGAAATTTAGCCGCTCGACTCTTTGACGTCGAAACAGGTCCCGTCCAATGCTGCACATCAGTCGATGCGGTGCGATGGACGGCCGAAGGTCAGGTTTGGGTCAACGACGTTGTGGCGGATCGCGCGTGAGTGGACGTGCCATTGGCGTGGACGTGGGTGGGGCAAATCTGAAGTATGCCAGCGACGATGGAGCCAATGCGTTTTCCAAAGCGTTTCCGATGTGGCGTCTCTGGGAGCACCTAGCCAGCTCACTTGAAAATGACCTTGGCCAATTTGGTGAAATCGACACGCTGGCGGTCACGATGACGGGTGAATTGGCCGACTGCTTCGTTGATCGGCAACAAGGCGTTGGGCATATTATCCAGCATGTTCAAGAGGCCGCGCGAAAACTTGGCGTCAACAACGTTCACTATTACGGCGTCGATGGTAACTTTCATTCGGCAGCCGAAGCGGCTCAAAAGGTTGATGTGATTGCTGCCGCAAATTGGCACGCCTTAGCCAAATACGTAGCCACCAATATCGCCAAGGATGCGGTCTTGGTTGATATCGGGTCGACGACAACCGACATCATTCCAGTCTCTGGCGGTCAAGTCGCTACGAAAGCCCAAACCGATTTTGATCGGCTCGCCGGTGGCTCGCTGATTTATGTCGGTTGCCGACGCACGCCAGCATGCGCACTGGTTCAACAATTGTTGTACCAAGGAAAAAGCACCGCCGTTATGAACGAGCTTTTCGCAACCATCGATGACGCCCGTTTGATTCTTGGCAGGACGCCTTCGGAACCAAGCGACACGGATTCAGCGGACGGGAAACCACGGACTCCGCAAGAAGCGTTGAACCGCATCTCACGACTGATCGGCTTGGATCGACGTTCCATGGCTCAAGATGACGCGGTTTCGCTGGCGAATCAGATTGTTGATGCGGCCAGGAAACGGATTGCTGATGGCTTTGCAAAACTGGAAATTGATTTATCAAGTGTGCAGCTGGTGCTCAGTGGCCACGGGCAAGACTTGCTTCCCGACTTGCCTCCCGGCAATACTCCTTTGCAACTGTCTGAGAAACTGGGGGATGAGATAAGTCGGGTCGCCCCGGCCTTTGCAGTTGCAACGCTTTTAGCCTCCCGCACTTAGCCCGATGCCGCTAAGTCAAGGGACGTTTGGATTAATATTTAGCGCGAAGCGCCAGTTTTGATGTTGCGCAAGTCATTACCCTCCCGCTCGCGGGA
>CAYUGI010000273.1:0-8457 GCA_964444105.1 uncultured Pirellulaceae bacterium | reverse complement strand
TCTATTTTCACTTTGGAGAAAGACCAAACCATGGCAGACAGCAAGAGCACCGACGCTAAGAAACCAGCAGCAGCCGAACCCGCCGCAGCTGCACAGACACAAGCACAACAACCCGTTCAGGTGCAAGTCGAAGACGCAAACGCAATGGCAACGTATGCCAATTTCTGCCGCGTTACCGGTTCGCCCGAAGAATTGATCGTTGACTTTGGTTTGAACCCACAGCCAATCGGCGTGCCAAAAGATCCGATTCAAGTGAAGCAGCGTATCATCGTTAACTTCTACACCGCCAAGCGTTTGTTGGCCGCACTGCAAATGTCAGTTGCTCGTCACGAAAGCGTCTTCGGCGTTTTGGAAACCGACATCAACAAGCGAGTTCGTCCAGGCTTGGCTCAGCAACAAGCCGGTGCTCCAGCAGCTCAGCCTGCCGCAGCTCCAGCAAAGAAGAGCTAGTTTGTCACTCTGACACGAACACATCGCATTGCGATATCATGGCCGCAGCTTGGCAACAAGCTGCGGCTTTTTCGTTTTCAGCGACACCATCAAATCTGAACAGGCATCCATGCAATATCCGATCGACCTGCGCTTCAAGCTTCTGACTTTCGGACAACGCATCAGCGCCACCGACGCCAGCGGCAATATGCTGATGTTCATCAAGCAGAAGATGTTCAAACTCAAAGAGAAAGTCGAAATCTATCCGGACCAAAATCTCTCGCAGGTGATCTTTCGCATCGAAGCGGACCGCGTGATCGATTTCTCTGCCAACTATCACTTCACCGACGGCGCGGGCAATGACTGGGGCGCGGTCAGGCGTAAAGGAATGCGATCGCTTTGGTCGGCCCATTACGACATCATGCAAGAAGGTCAGATCGACATGACCATCAGTGAAGAAAGCCCGATGAAAAAAATCCTAGAGGGCATTCTGTCGGAGATTCCGCTAATCGGATTCGCCGCCGTCTACCTGCTGAACCCCAGCTACATCGTCAAACGTCCTGACGGAACACCGATACTGCGATTGGTGAAAAAGCCAGCGGTTTGGGAAGGCAAATATCAATTGGAAAAACTAGCCGACATGCCCGAAGACGACGAACTACGATCGCTGATGGCGCTGATCATGTTAGTGTTGCTAGAACGACGCCGAGGCTAGCCCGGACGTCGACACGGAGACGCCGCCGCAGACTTCCTTGGACTGATGCGATAGAGTTCGGCGAATTTCCGCTATTGAAAAAGTTAAATTGACAATTGCAAATTTGAAATTTCCGTTGTGACCACCAGAGCTAACCGACAGCAAACAAAACTGCTTCACTTACAATGCCGTTTTACAATTTACATTTGTCAATTTAACTTTTTCAATCTTATCAGCAGAACCTACCACACTCCCCCTCAGCCCAACCGTGATTCCCACTGGGCCATCTGACGCTTCACTTGATCCGGTGCGGTGGATCCATAACTAACAAATGCCTTGACCGCATTTGCGCTGCCCAAACACTCGAACACACTTGCGTCGATCTCGGGTGCGTGTGTCTGCATCGACTCCAGTGAAAGCTCACTTAGCGCGACATCTTTCTCCATCGCCTCACCCACGATTGCACCGACCAAGTGATGTGCCTTTCGTTGCGGCATCCCCTTCTTAATCATCCACTCCATCAGCGTGGTCGCGTCCAAGTAGCCCTTTTCCAGTCGACCGCCGATCGAATCACGCTGCAGTTCGCTTCCTTCGACAATCGGCGCTGCAAGCTCCAACATCGCGATGATCGTATCAAAAGAATCGAACAACGGTGGCTTGTCCTCTTGTAGGTCCCGGTTGTAGGCCAGCGGCAAGTTCTTCACTAATAGCATCAGCGTCTGCAAGTTACCCATCACCCGTGCTGACTTTCCGCGCGTTAGTTCCAGCGTGTCCGGGTTTACTTTTTGCGGCATGATACTGCTGCCGGTACAGAACGCTTGTGGCATTTTGATGAAGTTGTATTCCACCGTGCTCCACAAAATCCATTCTTCACTCCATCCACTCAAGTGCGATGCGATCACCGAAAGCACAAATGCGCTCTCCAGCACAAAGTCACGATCGCTGCTAGTGTCCAAGCTATTTGCCGTCACGCCATCAAATTCCAGCAGGCCTGCCGTTTGCTCGCGATCGATCGGCAGCGTCGTGCCCGCAACCGCCGCGACGCCTAAACTACAGACGTTCACGCGGCGGCGACAATCGGCGATTCGCTCGCGATCACGCTGAAACTTCTCGATGTAGGCCAACCAATAATGGGAAGCCAAAACCGGCTGCGCGCGTTGAAGGTGCGTGTATGCCGGAAGGACAACGTCAAAGTCCTTTTCGCAGCGACTCAAGAAAGCCTTCTGCAAATCCAGCAGGCGTTCGTCCACCGTATCAAGCGTCTCGCGTACCCACATGCGTGTGTCTGTGCTGACTTGATCATTTCGGCTGCGTGCAGTGTGCAGTTTTCGCCCCACATCCCCGATGCGATCGATCAGCGCCTGCTCGATATGCATGTGGATATCTTCCAACTCAAACCGAAGCGGCAACTTGTCCGCATCCAGTTCACCTTGGATCTCTAACAAGGTGTCTCGAATCTGCGCGAATTCATCCGATGAAATCAGACCAACCGTTGAAAGCATTTCGGCGTGGGCGATGCTGCCACGTATATCTTGCCGATAAAGCCGTCTGTCGAAGCTGATGCTCTCGGCATAGGCTTCGAGTCGCTGGTCGGTACTGGCTTGAAAAACGCCGCTGCGAGAAGGGCTTTGCACGGTTGACTATCCGCAAAGGGAATCGGAATGAATAATACGGCCGACGCGTCGAAGTCCTCTTTGGGATGACGGCATCAGCAACCATTATCACTCTGGCCGAGCGGATAGCGACCCCGCTAGTTCGGCATCCCTATAAAAATCACGACGACATGCCCAACCGTGCTCTCCTGACGCTCTTTGCATTGCTCGGGTTCGCCTCCGTAAACGTGTCCGCGAATCTGTTTGCTCAGGCGGTGGTCACAGCCGTTAGCGGCCAACCTTACTCTGTCGCCACGATTGAATTGCCCGTCGCGGCACCCATTGTCGGTCAATCACCGCCGCCACTTCATGTCAGCGACGACTCTGGCCGCGTAATGTTCCCGATCGCCAATGACATTCGTGTCAAAGTCCCACCCGCTTCGCGCCTGCCGGTACCTCGACCTGGAAATGGGCGTTTGCTTGGTCGCCTGGGAAATCTGATCCGCGAAATCACCGATGGCGAACCTGATGTGCAAAAAACGATCGCACGACGAGTGGCATTTTTGATTTCCGGAAACCAACCGGTGACGGTTCACGTCAGCGAGTCCAACACAGAAATCGGCGCGTACGAAGTCACACCGGTCGACGACCCCGCCAGCGCGGCAAGGCTGATGAATGAGTGGTGGACGTCCTTTACCATGGCCGCCAAACGACAGATCGACGCCGCCGACTACCCACCCTGGGTCGAAAATTATTTGATCGCGATGCTTTCGGCGCAAACCGGCCAGCCACTTCCGGAGTGGTTCATCGCAAAAGAAAAGGACAACGACCAAGTCATCGGCACGCTCAAACTGCTATTCGGAACCGAGGCCGTCGGTGAAACGATCTTTCGTCGCGCCGCGGCCGGCGACTTTCCGCCAGGCCAAGTCGCCGCCCTGCCCCTCCCCGCCGGTCCCGTTTGGAAAACTCCGGAGTACCCGCCGCTACAAGCTGGCACGCCGATCGAACCGATTGCCAGTCGCGTGCCACCCGAGTGCTTCTACTTACGATTTGGTCAGTTTGCCAACTACCTTTGGTTTCGTGACTTGTCCGATGAATACGGTGGCGACCTATCGCGGATGATAACGCTCCGCGGCGTCAACGATGAGGCCGCCCAACGAGTCGAAAACCAACTGAGCATGAAGATGACTCAGTTGACACGTATGCTGGGCCCATCGGTCATCGACGATCAAGTTCTGTTCGGTCGCGACCTATTCATGTCCGACGGCGTTTCGATCGGCGTCATCATGAAAGCGAAGAACGCGTACTTACTAAAGACATCCATCAACGGCGATCGATCTAAAGCTGCTTCTGCGGATCCCAATATCACGCTTACCGATGTCACGATCGCAGGCAAACCCGCCACTTTGCTCAGCTCAAGCGACAATACGGTTCGTTCCTACATGGCGGTTGATGATGAGTATGTTTGCATCAGCAATAGCGAAACACTCACGGCGCGATTTTTCGAGGTCGGGCAATCAAAAAAATCCATCGCCGCGACCGAGGCGTTTCAACTCGCGCGACAATTGATGCCAATCGAACGAGCCGACACGGTCTTTGCTTATTTCTCTCCTGAGATGATCCAAGGACTCATTGCACCGGACTACTTGATCGAACTACGCCGCCGTTTGCACGCCAAAAGCGATATCGCACTGGTACACCTTGCTCAGACGGCCGCTGCTTCGGCAGGCAAGGACATCGATGGAGTTGATGAGTTGATTGACGCGGGCTTTCTGCCGTTGGGCTTTGGCGCCAGGCCGGATGGAAGCGGCGTTTTCGCGGCGGGCGAACAAGTCATCGATACGCGTCGGGGAGTGCGTGGCACTTTTCTGCCAATCGCCGATGTAAAACTGAAAGACGTCACGCCCGAGGAGTCACAATGGTACGAAGCGATCGCGGCGGAGTATTCCGCGCGTTTTGCGCAAATCGATCCCATCATGATCGGCGTTCAGCGTGAAGAAGTTCCAAACGATCCATCTTTAGAACGACTTATCATTCACGCAGAGATCGCTCCGCTATCGATCGAAAAGTATGGCGAAATCGGTAAGCAACTGGGACCACCTACGCGCGTTGCAATGAAGTTCGCGCCCGATGACATCGTGGCTGTGCAAGCGCATGTCTCATCCAAACAGATCGGACCACCGACGCACTTGTTCGCTGGCATCAAGGACACCGTTCCACCCAACCCTGATCAATTTGACGGTGTGCTGAAGAGCTATCGCGCGTTGCAAACACTCCCGGGCTATCTCGGTGCTTGGCCACAGCCCGGTGCGATCGACCGACTCCCTTTGGGATTGGGCCGCGGCCGTGTCGTTGGTCCAGGAATGACTCGTTTGCTAGGTGGACTCTATCGCTTCACGGACGAAGGATTCAGCGTGTTGTCGTTTCAACCCGAAGTGCTGCAAGCCAGCTTACCGTTCATCGAGGCTGTCGAAGTCGATGACCTCGCGACCGTTCGTGTGCGGATCGGTGACCTAAGCGGCAGCAAGATCGAAGGCTGGGTGAACGAACAGCTTTACCGGCGCGGCGCGGCCAGTAGCGCAGCGGGAGCCAACTTTCTGAATTTGCTTTCACGTCAATTGAATGTTGAATCCGAAAAGGCAACCGAGGAAGCCCGGCATATCATGGGTAGTGACTTACAATGTGCCCTCGGCGGCGACTACGAGTACTCGCAAATCAACGGTCGCTGGATCAGCACAGCGTGGGACGGACCAACGCCCCCGTCATCCACACCCGCTGGCTACACAGCCCCCGTGATGCGTTGGTTTCGAGGAGCCGAAGCATCATTGATTCAATACGCGGATCGATTGGTCGCCGATGCAGCCGTGACTGTGAAGCGACAGTAGCATCGAGGCGTTTTGTCAAAACCTCTCCCTTGGGAGAGGTCGAGCGCAAAAATTCTTTCAGGCTCCCCTCTCCTTCGAATCTTTTGGCAAGTCGTGCTTGCCATGAGATTTGAGGGAGAGGGGTCGGGGGTGAGGGAGCTTGCAGGGCAAGAACCAACGATACGCGGGGCCGCACTGCGATTCTGCCCCCTCATACCCTGCCCTTCTCCCCCAACAAGTTGGGGGAGAAGGGTGCCATAGTAGATTGTGAAGGCACATGTGTCGCCTAAGTGACCAAAACACTCACAACAAAGCGACGTCGCTAAGAAACCCGATCCCGAATCGCCTGCGCCACGCCATCGCTTGGCCCTAAATAATCGGCAACATGAAAAACGATATGTGGAAACCGTTCCGCTGCCTCAGCTACCTGTTTTTCGATCGCTTGATACAACCGTCCTTCAAACAACAAATGCGGCTGGACCACTACGTTTTCAACACCTGCCTGCGAAGCAACTTGATCCAGAATCTCGGGAAGTCGTGGCTGTGCCATTGCATAGAAAGCCGTCGTCACGGAAGCAAACATCTCTCGACGAGAAATCAGTTCGGTTAGCACGCGCATATCTGCTTGAGCACACGGATCGTGACTACCGCGCCCCACCATCACCAAAGCAGTCGAGTTTGGATCCAGTGACTCTGAAGTCGCTCGAATACGCTTGAGCAACAAATCAATAATGGCAGCGTGTCGTGAAAGAGGCCCCGACTGCTCGAAAGTGATCCCCGGCGTCTTCGCCTGGCATTCCTTCACCAAGTCCGGGATATCTTGCTTAGCGTGCCCGGCTGCGAATAGCAGCAGCGGCGCGACGTGAATGTGCTGGATCCCTGCCGAAACAAGTTTCTGCCAAGCCTGTGGAATCGTTGGTTCCTGGAACTCCAGCAAGCAGGCCACCACAGGAATCGGGTCCAACGCTTGTTCCAGTAAAGCACCCAGCTGGAAAAATTGCTCGGTGCCAATCGCATCCCGGGTGCCGTGGCCCACCAAGAGAACGCCTCTACGTTTCTGATCATTCGTCATCAAGACGTCTTTCGAAGCGTTGGCCGCAGAAGTGCTCTACTGCACGACTTCTGAGTTATCAAAGCCTTCGGCCTTCAACAGCCCGATCGCTTCGTTGACATCAAAGCCAGCGTTGTATTTGACGATGACTTGCCGATTGTCGACGGTCCCCTCCTCTTTCTGCTGAGCCAATTCGACTTCGCTGACCGATTCCGTCGCTTCCAGCGTCTCTTTGATTTTCGGGAAACACGAAAACTCGCACATCATGTCAGGGACGCTCAACACCATCGTGCCGGGTTCGGACAAAGCCGCTGTGTTGACGCTTGTCGCGCTGTCCAGCTGACGGTTAGGCACATTGGCAATTCCAATCGCAATTCCGACCGCGGCGATCACCGCAACACCATAGACCCATGAACGCATTTGATTTTCCTGGAAGTAATTGAAGCTCGATCCGTGAAACGTGGGGAGCGAATTCAAGTCGCTCGCTCTGTCATCAAGGATTACTGGATCATGCAACCTTGGCAAGTGTGTTTCACGCCCATGGGTTGCTTTCATTTTGTCGCAGGTTGTGCCGGGTTTCGTCTTGACGCGAGCAGCTAGATTTTCGGACTTTCCCTTGAACTTTAGACAAAACACCGATATTTCGGAAAGTTTTCAGGAGAATTCGTTGTTCCGCATTTGGCTCACGCTGATCACCACACTCGTTCTGGGTGCCGCGCCTTCGCTGGCTCAGAATCCGATGGTGGCTGCGCCGACAACTTTCGCCTCGCCGACAACCTCAGCCGCGCCCGGAAGCTGGTCCGGCGGATACATCCCCGTCGTGGTCAACGACCCTGTCGCTGGCGACCCCTACGCAATGGTGGCTGTGCGAAGACAACTTCCCTGGCTTGGCGGCACGATTGGCGGGAACAACCAACCCGTTTTGGCCGGCCCGAACAATAACACCGGACTGCTAGGTGGTCCCGGACTTTTCAGTGGTCCTGGTCTCCTCGGCGGCCCTGGCCTGAACCGCGGCGGACAAAGCGTTTTTGCTCAGCCGTCTTGGATTGGAAACGGACAACTTTTTCCTCGAGTCCACAACACCTTCGACCAGCGACTCTATCTGCGAGCAGATTGGCTGTACTGGAACACGAAGGGAATGGATACGCCCGAATTGGCGACCAGCAGCACAGCAGGAACACCTCGTGCCACCGCAGCCGTCCGCGGCGAAAACGGTTCGTCCACCTTGTTCGGCGGTCGCGCACTCAACGGTGATTCGGTTCCCGGTTTACGCGTCGGTGGTGGCATGTGGATCACACCCCAACAGAATTTCGCCATCGAAGCGGAGTACTTTCGGTTATCAGAACAAGACGATCGCTTCACTGGTAGCAGCGATGGTCGATTCATCATCGGACGTCCCTTCTTTGACATCGTCGCTGGGCAAGAAACCGCACAGCTTGTTTCGTACCCCAACTTGGTCCGTGGCAGCTTGAACATCGATACGGAAACCAAATTCCGATCTTTCCTGATCAATGGCCGTGCCTCACTCTGCCCTCAAGGCTGCAACCACTGCGGCTACCCTGATCGCGTCGATTGGATCGTCGGATACCGTCGCTTGAAACTCGATGACACCATCTCGATCAACGAAAACCTAACCTCCCTGCTGCCAAACGCTCCAGGCACGATCGCGGTTACCGATCGATTCGATACCGAAAACGAATTCAACGGACTGCAACTTGGCGTCATTCACCGTGCAAACTTCCAACGTGCTTGGCTGGAATCAATGCTTCGCGTGGCGATCGGCCAGAATCAACAGACCGTTCGCATCAACGGAACCAACACGATTAC